>CAYXVS010000021.1:0-22045 GCA_964468735.1 uncultured Anaerolineales bacterium
TTGGAAAGCGCCCGCCTCTACGAGGATACGCAGCGCCGCGCCGCCCGCGAGCAGTTGACGGGTGAGGTCGCGGCGCGGATTCGCGAGACGTTGGATTTGGATAGCGTGATGCAAACCGCTGCTCGTGAGATCCGCGATGCATTGGGATTACATGATGTCGTTGTCCAGTTGGAGCCGTCGGAAGGCTCTCGCGATGGAGCATGAGGACGCTTGAACAGAACTTTCGCTACAAATAGAGCTGGTTATCTCACTGAGTGGGGAGGATGATTGATGAAGGCGTTTGAAGTAGGTCGGATAGCCATATTGCTGCTTTGGTTAATGGCATGGATGTTGACGGGATGTAGCCCGCCGGAGGCGACTGAGCCGCCTATCTCTACGACGGCGGAACCGCCCGTTGAGGCGGGGGATCCGGCGGCCGGTTTGGCGGAGCTCCGGGGCAAAGTTTTCTCGACCGGTCCTAATGGAGAAACTTCCACCGCATCTAGTCAGATTATGTTGACGGATGAAGAACTCCAGCAAATTCGCGAGATGGAGGCCACGGCGGCCATCGTGATGCACTATGGCGCGAATGATTGGTCCAAAGCTCAGATTGATGGGTTGCAAACCCAGTTTGAGGTGATGGGCATCGAGGTGGTCAGTGAGTCCGAGGCCGATTTTGAGGCAGAGAGGCAAGCGGCTAATCTTCGGAATGTGTTAGAGCAAGAGCCAGATATCATCGCGACGTTCCCGCTGGCCCCGGCTGAGGTCTTCAAAGAGGCGGCAGATCAAGGCGCCAAGATCGTCTTTATGGATATGTTGCCCTCTGGTATGGCGCTGGAGCATGGCGAGGATTATGTGAGCATTGTCTCGGCGGATAGTTATGGCAATGGCATCGCATCTGCACATTTGTTGGCCCAACACCTATCGGGTGTAGGGAGAATCGGTATGGTGTTCCATCAGGTTGATTTCTTCGTGACCCATCAGCGGTATCTGGCCTTTAAAGAGACCCTTCAAACATATTATCCTGATATCGAAATTGTGGCCGAGCAAGGGATGAGTGGCCCGGATTATATGGTCGATGGCGAGCAGGCCGCTACTGCTATTCTGGCGGAATATCCAGATCTGGATGGAATATGGGCGCCATGGGATGTCCCGGCTGAGGGGGTGATGGCGGCGGCGCAGGCGGCTGGCCGTAGTGACTTGGCGATCACGACCATTGACCTGGGCTTGAATGTCGCTGTTGCGATGGCTCAGGGTGATATGATCGTGGGAGTTGGCGCGCAGCGTCCCTATGATCAAGGGGTCGTGGAAGCAAAGTTGGCCGGATATGCACTGCTCGGCAAATCGGCGCCCCCCTACGTAGTTTTGAGCGCTTTACCTGTCACCCCGGAGGATGTTTTAAGGGCATGGCGGATTGTATATCACCAGAGTCCGCCTGAAGCTCTGACAGAGGCTGCTGAGTAGCTTGCCTGGCATGACACAGCGCGGAGGATCGGCCAGTAAAGGAGCAGAAACGTGATGAGTTTTTTGGGTAACTTGAGAGTAAGAGTCAAAATCGTGGCAGGGTACGTCATCATCTTATTGTTGATGGTGGTGATTGGTGTGGTCGCGCTCTGGGGCGCTACCGTTATCCAATCGACCGTCAGAAATCTGGCCGATAATCTGGCGGCGGAACAGCACCTCGCGGACGAAATCGTATCACAGATCTGGACCTTGCGACTGTTCGCGCAGCGATATATTCGTCAGCAGGATCCAGATGATCTGACGCGGTTCAACGAAGAATTGACTCAATTCAATGATCTGTTGTCTCAGGCCGATACGCGGATCGTGGATAGCGAGCGTCTTCGCCTGCTGACCGAGATACAATCTGGTAGTGAGAACTACGGTGATGCTTTCTACCAAATAGCTAATCTCCTGGATGAGTGGAACACAATCGTTCAGGGAACATTGGAAGTGCAAGGATCTCTGGCTGATCTTCGGCTGGAGAGACTCCGCGAGAGTATTTTTGAGGATGGAAATGCAGAGGCTTCTTACTACGCGGGGAATGCTCAAAGAGCTTACCTCAAAATTCGTATCAACACCTTCAGATACCTTGATACAGGTGAAGCGGGCTGGATATCAGAACGGCGCCATCAAGATGCCCTGAACGCTTTTGAGGCCCTCATCGAATCGCTTGATGATCCCGCGCAGCGGGCAATGGCCAAAGAGGCGGAAGCGGCGGTCATAGCCTATATTCAGGGGGTGTCGTTAGTCCAAGATAATTTTGTTCAGCAACAACAGCTTGTGGTGGATATGAGTGCGCTTGGCCCGGAGATCGCGACCGCTGGAGATGAGATGTCGTCTAGTGTAGCCGCCGATTTCCAAGCAGTTAATGAGGAGACTCGCGTTTTGATCAACCGGGCGCGAAGTGTCGTTTTGGCCGTGATGGTGTTCGCAATTCTTGTCGGGTTGGGCTTTGGGTTGACCATCTCGCACAATATCACTCAGCCGATTAACGCTTTAATGCAAGCGGTCCGATCGGTGACAGCGGGCAATCTGGATCAGAGGGCGCCGGTGATGACGGATGACGAGGTGGGAGAGTTAAGTCGTTCGTTTAACCAGATGACGGAAACAATCAAAGATCAGACCAAGTCGCTCCAGGAGAGTGTTAAGGTAACGGAGAGACGAACTCGTTCTCTTGAGTTTAGCGCTGAGGTGAGCCGAGCGGTCACCTCGATATTGGACCCGAACGAGTTAATTCAGGAGGTCGTGAGGTTAATTCGTGAGCGTTTTAATCTTTACTATGTGGGACTTTTCTTAGTAGATGAAACTGGCGATTGGGCTGTCCTTCAAGCGGGTACCGGCGAAGCTGGCCGCGCGATGCTGGCGCGTGGGCACCGGCTTGAAATTGGCGGCGACTCGATGATCGGTTGGAGCATTTTCCATTCCCAGGCGCGGATTGCTCAGGTGGCTGAGGAGGATGCGGTGCGGTTGGCCACGGCTGAACTGCCCGACACTCGTTCGGAGGCGGCTTTGCCTTTGCGCTCACGCGGTCGTGTCCTGGGTGCGTTGAGTGTGCAGAGCGATCAGTATGGTGTCTTTGACGAGGCCATGCTGACTGTGTTGCAGACGATGACCGATCAGATCGCTGTGGCTTTAGACAACGCGCGGCTCTTCACTGAGGCGCAGGCGGCTATCGAGGCAGAGCGACGCGCCTACGGCGAGGTCGGCGCCGAAGCGTGGATCTCGATGATCGCGGCGCGCGCGATTCGCGGCTATTTCTGCGGTGAAGGGGGCATCAGAGCGGTGAGAGAACCTATCGAATTATCCAGCGCTACGTCGGAGACCAGTGAGTTAAAAGCCTTCACGATACCGATCGAGTCGCGTGGTCAGGTGTTAGGCACGCTCCAGGCCCGTAAATCGGGCGAATGGACCTCGGACGAGGAGGCTCTCTTAAAGAACCTCCGGGATCAGTTGGGCGGTGCGTTAGAAAGCGCGCGCCTCTATGAGGATACACAGCGCCGCGCGGCCCGCGAGCAGTTGGTCGGCGAGATCACATCCCATATTCGGGAGAGTCTGGAGATTGACACGGTGCTCAAGACCGCTGTGCAGGAGATGCGGCGCGCCTTAGCTGTGCCGGAACTGACCATTCGCCTGGCCAATGAGCCAGAGGGCGGCGAGGGCGAGGACCTCCCGCCGGCGTCATCGTGATCAGCGCGCGCGAGGCAGAAGAATAGGAGAGATAGATGAATATACTACAACGTTGGTTAAATCGATATCTCAATGTGCCAACTGAGGATGCCATCGTCAGACAGCGACAACGCTCCTTCTTAATTCTTCTCTTGATCATGGCGGGCGCCAGTGGGCTTGGGATAGTTCAGATCGCTATCTTCTTTCCGCAACTACAATCGATGATTCTGATGGTTGTGACTATCTTTTTGATCATTACTCTATCCTGGTTTACACGACGGCAACATCGATGGCCGCCTTACATTTTTTTGCTCTTTTTGGTGATTTTGATCCCTTATTGGTTAGGAGATGATGCCAACAGTCCCATTGCTTTGTTGTTTGCATTACCAGTGGTGATTGCACCGTTGATTACGCCGCCATGGGTCGTTGGGCCTGTCACTGCGATTCAGATCCTTGTGCTGTATGCCCTAGTGGGATTTGAGATAACGGGAATGTTGCCCCTTATTATCCTCGGAGTATTAGGTGGCGTGGCGTGGTTCTCCAGCACGACTCTCCTCAGCTCTGTAAGGGAAGCCCAGGAGAATGCGGAATCAGTGGCGGAGGTCAATGAGGAATTGCTCGAAAGGCAGGACGAACTCCGCGAGCGCACTGAGGTGTTGGAGCGGCGAACGCGCTATATGCAGGCGACGGTGACCGTAGCACGGGCGGCGGCCTCCATGCTGGAGGTACAGAAATTGCTTACACGGGTCGTCAATCTGGTGAGCGAGCAGTTTGGCTTTTATCATGCCGGCCTGTTCCTGTTAGATCGTTCTGGAGAATGGGCGGTGTTGCAAGCAGCCTCCAGCGAGGGCGGTAGGCGAATGTTGGCGCGTGGCCATCGCCTCCGCGTGGGAGCACAGGGGACGGTGGGCTACGTCACGGAGCACGGCGAGGCGCGGATCGCCTTAGACGTCGGTGAGGACGCGGTTTTCTTCGACAACCCTGATCTGCCAAACACCCACTCAGCGGTGACCTTACCCCTGCGCGCGCGCGGCGAAATCATCGGCGCGTTGGATGTGCAGAGCGGCGAGCCGGCCGCCTTCACCCAGGAGGAGGCCTCGGTGTTGCAGGCGCTGGCCGATCAGGTCGCCCTGGCCATCAGCAACGCGCGCCTCTTCGCGCGGGCGCAGGAGAGCCTGGAGGCGGAGCGCCGCGCCTACGGCGAGATGGGGCGGGAGGCTTGGGCGGAGCTCTTGCAACTCCGGCGCGAACTCGCCTATCGCGGCGATGAGGAAGGCGTCACGGCGGCGACGGAAGATGGATGGCGGCCGGAGACGAAACGTGCGTGGCAGGAGGCCGCCGTGACCGTGCATCAGGATGAGGGCACGGGCGAGGTGTCGTTGGCCGTGCCGATCCAAGCCTCTGGCCGGGTCATCGGCGTAATCGACACCCACAAGCCGGCCGGGGTGGGGGATTGGAGCCGGGAGGAGATCCGACTGGTGGAGAATCTCGCGGAGCAGTTGAGCGTCGCGCTGGAGAGCGCGCGCTTCTACGAGGATATCCAGCGCCGTGCGGCCCGCGAGCGCTTGACCCGTGAGATCACCGATCGCATTCGCCAGGCATCGAATATGGAGGCGTTGATCAAGACGACGGTGCGAGAGATCACGGAGGTGTTGCAAGCATCGTCAACCTTCGTCAAACTTCATCCCCCTGAAGAGACCGTAGAGGAGCCAACAGAAGCGACCGACGGGGAGACTCGAGCATTAGAGTAGGATGAGAATGATACTGAAGGGTGGATCGTAGGTAGGAGGCATAGGGTATGGCGGATGAGAGAATGTCAGGATCAAGAGTGTCGGAGATCAGTGAGGCTCCTGTGCTTTCAGGCGCCTCCATTGGGCTCCGATTGAGCCGCAGGATTTTGCTATTGAGTGTCGTCACAGTGATTATTCTGTTGGGCACGATATATCTTGGTGGGGCGAATGTCTTTAGTGGAGCCAGTCGGGAGATTGTGGCCTCACGCACGGAAGCGGAGCGGGTTTTTACGCGATTTCTGCAAGATATCTTTAAGGATTTGCGCGTTACCAGCGATGCTTTAACCGTGGGCGGAGATCCTGATGCGCTTTTCCGTCAAGCCCTGGACCGCCAAACCGTTTATTTTGACTTGCGGTTGATCGATGAGCGCGGGCAAGTGCTGGCGGGGCGTCGGCGTTTAGGCGCTGTGCCAGCATCGGTGGAGAGTCAGCCATGGTTGATTACAGTAAGCTCCGGCGAGATTTATGTTGGGTCGGTGGAATATGACGAATATGGCGTGCCGATTGTGCCTATCGCCGTCCGGGTAGACGATGAAGAGGGCGATTTCTACGCTTCGTTGGTCGCTCAGGTGGATTTGACTGCGTTGTGGGATGTCGTGAGCTCTTTTCGCATCGGTGAGGCCGGTTACGTTTATATAACCAATTGGAACGGCCAAGTAATTATGCATCCTAACCTGGGGATGGTGCGCGAGAGCATGCAAGGGGCCCAGGGAGGCGAGGCTGAAAGCCCTTCCCCAGAAGAAATTGCCGCGCAGGATTATACGTTTTATACCGGATATCGAGATGAACTAGTCTTTGCTTCCGCTGGGCCGATTGTCTCGGAGGTAATGGATTGGTATGTGGTGGCTGAGCAGCCCATCAGCGAGATTATCCGACCGTTGATTGATGAGGCGGTGATCTTGCTGACCTTGTTAATCGGCATCTTAGTTCTCGTGGCTGGCATCTTTAACTTCACCCGCCGCCGAATTGTTCGGCCCTTGGGCGTCCTGCGTGAGAATGTCCTCGCATTGGGCGAAGGGGATTTGGAACAGCGCATCCCGCTGGAGACAGACGACGAGTTCGGCGCATTGGCTACCCTGTTGAACACGCTAGCCGCTCAGTTGCAGGAGGTCATCAATACATTGGAGCAGCGGATTGCAGAGCGTACGCGCGGCTTGCGGGCGGCCGCGGAGATCTCGCGCGCAACAACCACCGTGCTAGATCCCGATGAGCTGCAGCGCGAGACGGTGGAATTGATCCAGGATCGCTTTGATCTCTATTATGTTGGTCTCTTCCTGGTGGATGAGGCGGGCGAGTATGCTGTGTTGCGAGCGGCTACCGGAGAAGCGGGCCAGGAGATGTTGGAGAGCGGCCACCGATTGCGCATCGGCGGCGCGACAATGATTGGCCAGTGCGTCTCGATGGGGGAAGGGCGGATTGCACTTGACGTGGGGGAGGAGGCATCGCGCTTTGATAATCCCCTGCTGCCTGAAACTCACTCGGAGATGGCGCTGCCACTTCAGGCGCGCGGGCGCGTCATTGGCGCGTTGAGTGTGCAAAGCAAGGAGATTGCCGCGTTCGATGAGGCCGACATCGCTGTGATGCAGACGATGGCCGATCAGGTCGCCGTGGCTATCGACAATGCACAACTCTTCACAGAGTCCCAGGCGGCGCTGGAAGAGATGGAGGCAATTCAACAACGTTACACGGAGCAGTCGTGGGGCGCCTTCACTCGCAGGCAAATCATCAAGGGCTATGAGCAAACGTCGGCCGGGTT
The DNA here is from genome assembly GCA_964468735.1 of uncultured Anaerolineales bacterium. Lineage (GTDB taxonomy): Bacteria > Chloroflexota > Anaerolineae > B4-G1 > SLSP01 > JAAAOZ01. The sequence goes on from CAYXVS010000021.1 coordinate 7,195, forward strand.
GCAGCCGTTGGACGAGACGGCTCATCAGGATGAACTTCAAAAAGTATTATCAGCGCTTCGCACTGGAGAGCAGAGCGCTCGGTCGATGGTGTTAGAGGATGATGAGGGACGTACCGCGCGCGCGGCTGCCAAAGTACTGGTCCCCCTCTTGCAGCGCGAGCGCCTGATCGGCGTCTTGGGGTGTGAGGCCCAAGACGAGGGCCGTCCCTGGAGCAGAGATCAAGTCGCGCTGGTAGAGAGTATCGCTGAGCAGTTTGCTATCGCGGCGGAGAACTTGCGGCTCTTGGAGGAGACACAGCGCCGCGCGGCCCGCGAGCAGGCGGTGACAGAGGTCACGGCTAAGATCCGGGCGGAGGTCGAGATCGAATCGATGTTGGAGGAAGCCCTCTCAGAACTAGGACGGGTACTGGGGGCAGATCGTGGGCTTGCTCACCTCGCGTTGGGGCAGAAGATCGCGCCGGAGGCCAAAGCGGGGGAAGTTAGCGCCGGCATCCAAGCGCAGAAAGATGGAAACGGAGACGGATATGAATGAACAAATCGATAGAAGATCAGAGGCCAATGCGTCATCAGACATGATGATCGCTGATGATTCAAAGAGGCTCAATCTTGTCGGCATCTGGAACTCTTTGGTGTCCGTGGAGGTTTATGAGGATGAGGAGACTGCACGGGTTGCCCGGCTATTCAATAACTTGATGATCGTAGGGATTTTACTTACGTTTTTCCTCATTGGAGTTTTTGTTATTGCCGAGGTCAGAGGGTTATTCCAGCGGCCTGGCGAAGGCTGGCTCGGCGCGGCGTTCCCGGTGTCGTTATTCCTGATTGCGGCCTTTGCTATCTGGCAGGTGAAGGCCGGCCACATAGAGACGATGATCCAATTCTACATCTGGAGCGTATTTGTGGGCCTTCTGCTGGCCGCTGTGCTCTTCGATGGCGCGCGTTCCGGTGCATGGTTCCTCTTCTTCTGGCCCGTGATGTTAGCCGGCACCCTTATGGAGCCGGATGATGCGTTACGGATGGCGCTGGGCCTCTTTATGTCCTACGGCCTGTTATACTTAATAGAAGTTTGGGGAATTTACACGCCGCCCATCGTTCTTACCGAAGCGGCCTATCGTTTTACGAGCTTGGCCTTTGGTCTCTTGATGATCGGCGCCACCACCGGTGTGGTTAACTTTATCAATATGCGCAGTTTGCGACGTGCGATAGCTGGAATGCGAGAGACGGAGCAAGCGGTGCAGGAGACACGGCGTTCGTTGGAGCAGCGGGTCGATGAGCGCACGGCCGCTTTGCAGAAGCAAGCCACACAGCTTGAGACCATCACGCAGTTGAACCGCGTGGTCGCGACCTTGCCCGATTTGCAAAGCGTGCTCGATACCTCGGTGCAACTGATCTCTGAGCGGCTGGAGTATTACCATTCGGGTATCTTCCTCTTGGGAGCAGAGCGTAAATGGGCTGTGCTCCAAGCCGCATCGTCGGAGGGGGGGCAGCGGATGTTGACGCGCGGCCATCGTCTGCGGGTGGGCGAGGAAGGCGTGGTTGGCTATGTCGCGCACACTGGCCTCCCCCGCATCGCCTTAGACGTTGGTGAGGATTCGATGTGGTTCAATAACCCTGACCTCCTAAACACCCGCTCGGAGATAGCCTTGCCGATGATCGCGCGCGGCCAAATCTTGGGCGTGTTGGACATCCAAACCGAAGAGCGCGAAGCTTTCACAGAGAACGATGTCAAGGTTCTACATATCTTGGCCCGGGGAACAGCCATCGCTATCGATAATGCACGGACGTTGGAGGAAATGCGCGCAACGTTGGATCGCTTGGCCCGTTATCAGGAGCATGATGCGTTACAGGCGTGGCGACAAGCCCTCGCCCGCCGGAATATGCAGGTCGACTTTACCTACGTTGCCGGCATAACTCGCGAGGCAGCACCGGAAGAAGTGACCTCCGTCCAGGACAGGACGGTAGAGAGTATCGCGGAATGGACGACGATGGAGACGGACTCCGGCGCGCATCGACTGCTGGCGCCGATTTACGTGCAGGGGCGCTCTCTGGGCATCTTGACCTTCGATAAATCTGAGCCGTGGCAACCGGATGAACTGCAATTATCGCGGGCCGTGGTGACGCAGTTGGAGTTAGCGCTGGAGAACGCGCGCTTGCTGGAGGAGACGCGGCTTCGGGCATCTCAGGAGCGCGCGCGCGGCGAGATTGTGTCCAAAGTCCGCTCGATGGGTTCTGTCGATGCGATCCTGCGCAGCGCTGCCGAGGAATTAGGGCGGGCGCTTCGAGTTGAGCGTAGTCGTATCCAGTTGGTGCCTCCTGGCGAGGAGATGCGGCCCTCTCGGAGGGGCGAGCCTTCTGAGATCGAAGGCATTCCTGACCAGCGGCCTGATCTGCAGAAACGTGAAACAGCAGAAACGTGAGGAGTAAGGATGTCGGAACGTCATAGAATGCATAAGGCTGTCAAGAACTTCGCCGCCCTCGGCATGGGGGGCATGATCGTGTGCCTCATCGTCGCTTGCACTGCGGTCCCCCTCTCGCCCACACCGACATTACCGGTTGTACCTTTTCGGAAAACGTTACGTCTATTCTGGGTCAACAGCTACGACGCCGACGATTTGGGCTCCCAGAAGTTACGGGTGAGCGCTTTGACGAGATTGTCGGAGGCCGGTTATAGCGTGGAAGCGGGCACGCTGGAGATGGATGTCTACCACATGGATACGGCGCGCTTCCTCTCCCTCTCTCAGATGGCTCCTGTCGCTGACGTCGCCGTCGCGCGCATCCAAGCATTCAATCCGGATGTCGTGTTAGTCTCCGGGGATGCGGCGACCTTAAGCGTGATCCCGCGCTATCCCGATCTGAACAAACCTTTCGTTTTCTGTGATATGATCGGCGATCCAGATGTACCGGGCCTGCGTCGTCCTGCCGTGACCGGCGTCCTGGCGAATCCCCATCCGTTGCGCACGATTGCGATGGCGCGGACGTTTCTCTCAGAATCGTGGAATGGCGAACCGACGGCCGCTGAGATGGGGGGCGAAGCAACAAACACCGTGGACCGTTTCCTGGTCCTCAGTGACGCCTCGATTGCGGGGCAAAGTGCGCTTGCATCCACTTATCAGGCCCTGAGGGAAATTGAGAAGAGGGATGGCCCGACGCCTACCGTGGAGATAATCTCCGATTGGGCCGAGTGGCAGGAGATCGCCGCCGCCGCGGACCAAACCTACGACTTTATCCTATTGTTAGGGCACAGATCGGTGCAGGATCCTGAAGGTGACGTGGTGCCGACGGATGAACTGATGGCGTGGATGGTGGAAAATGTGTCCATCCCGATCTTCTCCCTCTTCAACGAGGCCGTCGTCAACGGCGCGGTGGGCGGCCTGGTCACCTCTGAGGAGGATCAAGGCGAAGCTGTGGCTCAAATGGTGGTCCGTATTGCGCAGGGTGCACATCCCTCATCGATTAGTGAGCGCCTAACGTCTAAAAACTTATTGGCGATTAACTTGGCAGCAGCTCGGCGCTGGAATTTGCCTATTCCCATCGCCTTCCCCCTGGCCGGTCGGGTGTATCGAGAGTTGCCGACCGTTCAAACCCCGCCGCCGGAGAGCGGCCATCGGTTTGATGGTGATACCTGGTATCATTATAGTTATAATTTGGATAGAGGTCCCGGCATGGTGGCAGAGCATAAGAGTTGGATGCAGAGAGGTGGTCCGTAATGTTTAGAAAAGATTTGAGTCTGCGTTGGCGAATGATCCGCACCATCACTGGCGTTTCATTGGTATTGTTGGTGCCGCTCTTACTCTTCGTGAGAGGACAATACATGAAAACCTATCGCGAGGCTTATTTGGGAAAGGGTGACTTGATCACCCTCCAATTGAAGCAAATCATCGAGACAGTAGCGCCCTATGTAGTCACGCTGGACGATGCCCCGGGCCTGAGCCAACTCTTGCAGGATATCGCCTTGGAAGTCGAGGCGTTCGAGTTTGTCGCGTTGGTGGAGGAGAGCGGCAGAATCGTCGAGCACTCCAACCCGGAGATGAAGGGGAAATTCGTGGAAGAACTGTGTAACCTGGAGCCTGACAAGGTGATAAGAAGGCGATTGTCAGGGAGGGAGGTCTTCCTCACGTCGCGTGCTATGCCTTTACCCGGTCAGGAGGGGCGCACCTTGTACATCGTTGTCGGTGAGGATGTGCGAAGAGTGATGCCAACCATATCGGTTATTGGACCACTCTTGTTGATTCCATTATTGATTGCTATCTTGGTCGTCTCGCTGCATACTTCCATGGATCGCTTGATCCTGCGCCCGCTGGATAAAATAGCCACCGCAGCGGCTGGCTTTGGAGCGGGAGATCTTTCTCGGACCATTGCCTTAGATCGTGAGGACGAATTGGGTATTGTCGCTGAGGCCTTCAATGAAATGGCCCGGCGGACTAGGGAGCTGGTGCGCGATCTGGAGCAGCGGGTAGCGGAGCGGACCGCGGCCCTGGAACAGCGTACCGTGCAATTAGAGACGGTGGGCCTGGTCAGTAAGGAGGCTGCCCAGGTTCGCGATGTGATGATGCTGCTCGAAACCGCCGCCGCTGCGATCTCTGAGAAATTTGGCTTTTATCATACCGGTATTTTTGTGTTGGACGATGTGAAGGAGTGGGCGATCTTACGGGCTGCTTCCTCAGAGGGTGGGCAGCGCATGTTAGCGCGCGGCCATCGCCTCCGCGTGGGGGAGGTCGGCATCGTGGGCTTCGTTGCCGATACAGGGCAACCGCGTATCGCCTTCGATGTGGGCGAGGATGCGCAGTGGTTCAATAACCCCGATCTGCCGATGACGCGCTCGGAGATGGCCCTGCCCTTGGTGATAGAGGAGGAGGTCATCGGCGTATTGGATGTCCAGAGTGAAGAGGGGCATGCATTCAGTGATGAGGACATCAATATCCTGCAACTTTTGGCTGATCAGATTGCTATTGCATTGAACAACGCCCGCTTGATGCAGGGGATGGAGGGCGCCCTGGAAGAGTTGCAGGAGGTGCAAGCTGATTACAGTCGTCAAGGGTGGGCGCGTGTGGCCGCTCGTCTGCGCCCCCTGGCCTACGAATACGACCGCGTGGATGTCAGCCCGGTCCCGCCGTTCCCGCTGCCGGATGAGTTGCGTACTGGACAGTCCTCCAACGCCACGATGATGGATGGCGCCACGCCCGTGATGATGGAGGAGATGCGTCTGGGACAGCGGGTGCTAGGCTATGTGGGCCTGGCGGATTCTCAGCGTGTGTGGACGGAGGAAGAGAAAGCGTTGGTGGCCTCGGTTAGTGATCAGGTCGCCTCTGCTCTGGAGACGGCTCGCCTCTTTGAGGAGTCCCAACGCACGGCTGATCAACAGCTCTTGATCAGCCGGGTGTTGCAGGTGGCCGCGGCCCCCGATATTCCCTCCGATCAAGTGCTGTTGCAAATCGAGCGGGTGTTGGCCCAGGGTTTAGATTTGGCCGTTATCGTCTTCACCTATCCCTATCCCGATCTGCCATTTGTTCACCCTTACGCCGTCTTAGATCCAGAGGGCCAGGAGTTGGACTTGTTTCAGGATGATTTCGCTCTCTCTGAGGAGCATTACATCTTCTTCCGGGGATTGACGCACGCGGAGTTGGGGCCGATGGCGCCGCTGTTGGACGGTATTTCCTCCGTCTCGATGAATGATAATACACGACGTTTCTTGACAAGCTACAATTTCGATCAGGTGCTCTATGTTCCGCTGCGCAGCGCCGGCGTGCAGAGTGGCTTCATCGCCATGATCCAAAAATTGGGCGATTCGCCCTTAGACCCCGACATTCGGGAGTTGGCGCAGAACTTGGCGAGCCAGATTACCGTCGTTATCGAGAACTTGGATCTCACGGCGGCTACGAGGCGGCGCGTCGAGGCGCTGGGGCAACTCTACAACGCTGGTGTCGAGTTGATTACCGTCTCAGAGGTCGAGGATCTGCTGATGCAGGCGGCGGAGGTCGCGCGCAATGTCTTCGATGCCGGGCGGGCCGTTATCTTCTTGAAGGATCCTGATGCTGAGGGTTACTTAATCGGACATAGCGTCGTTTCGCCGGACGTGATGGCGCGCTTCCCCGTGCGGTCGCCGGGGGAGGGCGGTTTGACGGAGGAGATTCTCGAATCGCAGGAGAGCATTCTCATTCGAGATCGTCAGCGACATGGCGGTCCCAGCCACGCGGAAGCAGTCGCGGCCTCCTTCTCGTCGATGGTCGCCGTTCCCTTGCAGATCGGTGAGGAGGCGGTGGGGGTCTTCTACTTAGATGGGGAGTCCATTGGGCAATTTGATGATGACGATCGGCAGTTGCTGGAGTTCTTCGCCTCCCAGGTCTCGGCCGCGATTCAGAATGCGTTGCAGTTCGATAAGACGGAGCAGGCGCTCGCTGTTGTTGAGCGTCAGGCACTCTATCGAACCAATACATCCGAAGCGATCGCGCTCCTGACGCAGGATGGCTCCGCCGCGATGGCTCAGGTGCTACGCCTGCTGGGTGAGGCCGCCGATGTCGATGTGGTCTTCTACGCCGAAAGCGTCGAAATCGAGGAGGAGATGCAGTGGCGCTTAGCTGAGAAGGCGCGCATCTCAGAGGATGTGGATAGAAGTGAGATCGAGCGCGGCCAGATGTTTAGCGTGGAGACGTTCCCCTACCTGATGGAACAATTGCGCGATGAGGGCTATGTGCAGGGGCGGACGGAGGAATTCCCCCCCGTCGGGCAGCAATTATTGTCCTCCTTGAATATAAAATCGCTGCTGAGCTTGGCCGTCCCCGTCGAGGGGCGCCCGCCCGGTATGGTGGCCTTGGCCGGGATCGAAGAGGCGATTTTGCTCGGTACCGAGGAGATCGCCGCGTTGCAGACCGTCTCCACCGCTATCTCCAACACCTTAGCCCGTGAGCACTTGTTGCGCCGGGTCCGAGGCGCCCTGACGGAGCAGGAGACGCTCTACGAGGCCAGCGCGGAGTTGAACCTAGTCCAGACCTATGATGGCATTCTGGATGTGTTGCGTGAATATACCTTGGTGGGCGAGAATAGCTCCAACATCTCCATCAACTACTATGATCGCCCGTGGACGGACGAAGAGATGCCGACATGGATCTATGTCTTGACGCGCTGGAGTCAATTGCCGCCAGAAGCGGTCAGCGATCGTTATCCATTACGGGCGTTCCCCTCGGCCCCAGATCTCTTACGGCCAGATCAACCGACCATCATCGAGGATGTGCGGAGGGATGAGCGCTTGGGCGATGCGGCGCGTCACCTTTATGCGGAGCGATATGGGGCCGCCAGCACCATCTTTGTGCCCTTGGTCGCTGGGCGGCGCTGGATTGGTTACGTTAACGCCGTCTATCCGGAGCCACGCACCTTCACGATATCCGCTGTGCGGCGGATGGTGAGCTTGAGCGGTCAGGCCGCCGTTGCCATCCAGAACCTCCGACAACTCCGCAACATCGAGGCGCGGGCGCGCCGCGAGCGCATGATCCGCGAGATCACCGAGAGTATCCAGGCGGCGCCAGATGTGCAGGGGGTGCTCCAGACGGCGGTTCGAGAGTTGGGACGTGCGTTGGGCACGCCGCGCAATATCGTGCACTTCCGCCCGCCGGAACAGTTGCGCGAACAGAGAGAACAACGGCCGTCAGCGTCCCCGGAGGATGGGGAATAGATCACGGTTGATAGTGGGTGGTAAGGTTGTCAAAGGTGGATAATAATGAGTGAGAACATAGAGCGTAAGAAACCAGCGGATGCAGTGACCGAATTAGCGTTATTGTACGAGATGGCCCAGGCCTTGGTCCACTTTGAGGATCTCTCGGCAACGCTACAAAAGGTGGTGGATAACATTGCCGAGGGGCTGGCCGCGGATTGGGTGATCCTATATGTCGTGGATATGAAGCGGGAGATTGTTGCCCACACGGTCCAGGGAGGGGCGGCTCCCACGCCGTTGGTTCCGGTTGATTTCGATGAGTTGAGCGCTGGGTTGAGTGGCTGGGTGCTGGAGCATCACGAGACGGCCTACTCACCCAAATCGAAGATGCCAGATCCACGTGAGAGCACAGAGGTGCAGCAGAGGCGTGTGGAATCTGAGGTCGGCAGCTTGATCATCACCCCTTTGATCTATCAAGATGACTGTTACGGCACGCTGAGCATTATCAACCGCTTGGATCACCAAGACTTTACCGAGGCGGAGGTTGCCTTGGCGGAAAAGATGTCCGATCATGCGGCGGTGGTGATCCACAACGCGCGGTTACTGGACCAGTTGCGCCATCGAACGCTCACCTTAGAGACGGTCGCGGAAATTTCACGGGCGGCCGCCTCCATTCTCAACATCGATGAGCTGTTGCCGCGCGCTGTGGAGTTGATTCGAGAGCACTTCGGTCTTTATTATACCGGCATCTTCTTGGTGGATGAAGATCGGGAGTGGGCGAAACTGCGCGCCGGCTCGGGCGAGGCGGGAGAGAAAATGTTGGCCCAGGGCCATCAACTGGAGATCGGTGGCGACTCAATGATCGGTGGGTGTGTGGCGGATGCGACGCCGCGCATCGCGTTGGACGTCGGGAAAGAGGCCCGGCGCTTCGATAACCCTGTCTTGCCCAAAACGCGCTCCGAGATGGCGCTGCCGCTTATCAGCCGTGAAGAGGTCATTGGCGCGATGACCATCCAATCGGAACAGATCAATGCCTTCTCCCAAAAAGACATCGAAATTTTGCAAACTATGGCGGATCAGATCGCCACGGCCATCCAAAACGCTGAACTGTTCGACCAATCCCAGACGTCGCTTTCCGAGACCGAGACACTCTACCTGACCGCCCGCGCTATCGGCGAGGCCCAGTCGATTGAGGATATTCTCAAGGGCGTCCTCTACACTGTGGAGCTTATTGAACTGAGTAGCGCTTCCATTCGCATCATCACGGAGTGGGATGGACAAACCCCAACGGAGATGGTAGTGCATAGCGTGAGCTTCTTGCCCGATGGGGATGTGCAATACATCGTGAATCAAGGCGTTTCACCGCGTGGTTTTAGCCCTCTATTAGAGGATCCAGAGGGATTTATTATCTTCCCGGACATTGAAAGAGAGGATGAAAATATCCCCCCGCGAGTCCGGGAGGTGATGCGACAACGTGGGTATCGCAGTTCGATATCGACGGGCTTGGTCGCACGCGGAAAGCTCATCGGTTTCTTCTCCTTCAACAGCGCCCACCCCTTGACGGATGTGTCCGAACGCTCGGTGCGGATGCTTTCCCGTGCTCTGGCCGATCAGGTGGCCGTCAGCATGGAGAACATCCTGCTGGTCGAGGAATCTCGGCAGCGGGCGCAGCAACTGGAGGAGCTATCGGCGGTTGAGGCGGCCCTTTCGGAGGCGCAAACCGAGGAGGAGATTTTGTCCGCCGTGGTCAATGCCATCGAGGTTGACCCCGACATGCGCGCGCGCCTCTCTTACCTCGACGATGACCCGGAGGAGGGCGTCGTTGGGGAGGCCGTCGCGACGTGGGAGAATGGCGCCATTCGGTCCAAGGATCCGGGCGTAGAGCGGCCAGCCCTGCCCCTCTCTGATCTATGGAAAGAATCTCAGGCCCAGGTGCAATTTATCCCCGATGTCGATCAAGTGGGGATCGGAGGGGAGGCGCTTCAGGCCCTACAGACCTTAAAGGAACGTCATCAGATCCGATCTCTGGTCAGCATTCTGCTGCGGAGCGCGGGACAGTTGATCGGGGCCGTATCGTTGGTATGGCCGGAACCGCGCGAGTTCGACGAGCACGAGGTGTTCATCCTGCGTCGGCTGGTGCGCCCGACGGCGGCCCTAGTCGCTCGACGCCGCGCCTACCTGGCGGCGGAACGGGCGCGCTACGAGAACGAGCGCCGCGCTACCCAGTTGGCCACTGTCGCCGAGGTCTCGCAGGCCGTCTCCTCGCTGTTGGATCTGGACGAATTGCTTTCTCAGACCGTCGAGCTTATCAGGGATCGTTTCGACCTCTACTATACCGGCGTCTTCCTGGTGGATGAGTCCGATCGCTGGGTCGTGCTCCGGGCCGGGACGGGCGAGGCGGGACGCAAGATGTTGGAGCGAGGCCACAAATTCGAGGTGGGCGGGGAGTCGATGATCGGGCAGTGCGTGGCGCAGGGCCAGCCCCAAATCCCCGAGGCCGTCGAGGACGCGGTGCGCTTTGTCAATCCGCTGCTGCCGGAGACCCGCGCCGAGATCGCCCTGCCGCTCAAGAGTCGAGGTGAGACGCTGGGCGCGATGACGATCCAGTCCTCCCAGGTGGATCGCTTCTCCGAGGTCGATCTTACTATCTTGGAGACGATGGTCGATCAGTTGGCGACCGCGATCATCAACGCGCGGCTCTTTGCGGCCTCGCAGGAACGCTTGGAGGAGTTGCAGCGCATCCAGCAGCGCCAGGCGGTGGAATCCTGGATGGATTACGCCGAGCGCGAGCAGGCGTTGGGCTTCCGCTACGATTTGAATCAGGTCGAGCCTCTCTCCCTGCTGGAGGTGGAGGGCTTTTCCGTGCCGCCAGAGGTGTGGAATGGCCAACTGGTCGCCCGCGATAGCAGAGAGGGCGGCGATGGCGCCGCGTTGTTGTCCCCCATCGATATGCGGGGAGAGACTGTCGGCGTGTTGAGCTTCGAGGAGCCGACCGATCGCTCGTGGTCGGATGACGATATGGCGATCTTGGAGGCGGTGCGCGAGCAAATCTCCTTGGCGTTGGAGAATCGCGTGCTCTATGACCAATCGCAGCGCGCATTGACCGAGACCCAGCGCCGTGCGGAGGAGATGCAATTCTTGCAGGAGGTCGCGGCGTACTTGAACTCCGTCGACGATGTGGTGGCCTCTCAGGAGGAATTGCGCGAACAACTCGCCTCCTTCATCCCCGTTGCTGATCTCCAATTGATTGGCTACAATGCTCGTGAGCAATCGGTCACCGTGATGGGAGAACCCAGCGGCCCCCAGACCTCATCTTTGAAAGATGACGGTGCGGCGGGCGCGCTCTGGGTGGCCGAAGAGGGCCAGCCCTGGATCGCCGATGATCTGCTTCGCCAACAGCGCTTCCCCGAGGACGAGATGTTGATGGCGGAAGGCTTCCGGTCGCGCGCGATTTTGCCCCTGAAGTTAGGCTATCGCACGTTGGGCACGCTCAACCTCTACAGCGAGGAGCCGGGCGCCTTCTCCTCCGAGGAGATGATGACGATTCTGCGCCAAACCTCGGCCCAAATCGCATCCGCGATTGAGCGCTCCAATCTGTTGCGCCAGACGCGCAACGCGTTGAGCGAAGCTGAGGTGCTCTCGCAGGCCAGTAGCGCGCTCTCCAAGGCCACGTCGTACGAGGCGGTGTTGACCGCGATCCTGGAACACACCATTTTGCAGGAGGCGATACGAGCCGAGATCGGTCTCTTCGTGCAGGATCCCGCCACGGGCGCGGAGCACGATTGGGTCGAGGTCGTGGCCGCGCGGAGCAACCATCCAGACTTTTCCGCGTGGGATATCGGCCAGCGGGTCCCCGTCGAGGAGGCGCCGGGGCTGCACCTGGCAGGCTCGGAGACCGTGTACGTCTGCCCCGATATCGAAACGGCAACCGATCTGCCCGACGAGGTGCGGAATTACTATCGCGAGCAGAACATCCGCGCCATTGTCGTCACGCCGCTGCTGGTCAGTGGCGAAAAATTGGGCGTCTTTCGAATGGGATTCTTGGAGCCTTATGCGCCCAACGAACAGGAGTTGCGCATCTACCGCACAATCGCAGGACAGGCGGCGGTTGTGCTCTCCAACCGGCAACTGTTGCAAGTTTCACAGGCCCGCGCCGAGCGATTGGGATCGGCGGTGGAGATGGCCAGCTTGACCACGAGCATCATGGAGCGCGAGGATCTGCTGATGAACGCCGTGGACTTCTTCAAGGATCGCTTCGACCTCTACTATGCCGGCATCTTCCTCTTGGACGATGAGGGACAATGGGCTGTGTTGCAGGCCGGCACCGGTGAGGCCGGTGAGAAGTTGCAACAGATGGGCTATCGCCTCCTGGTGGATGGCGATTCGACAATTGGGCAGTGTGTAAGTACGATGGAAAATCAGCTCACGTTGGATGTAAGCCGTGCCGGTAGCCACTTTGATAACCCGCTCCTGCCGGACACGCAATCGGAGGTGGCGTTGCCCTTGATCAGCCGTGGTCAGGTCATCGGCGCGATGAGTATTCAGAGCGATCAGCGCTTCGCCTTCACGGAGGATGACGTCGCGACCCTCCAGTTGATGGTCAACCAGTTAGCCAACGTCATCGAGAGCACGAACCTCTACGAGCGCTCCCAGAACTCGCTGGAAGAGACGAGCACCTTGTATCACATCGCCCAGCGCGTGGCGGACGCGCGCACGGTGGAGGATGTGCTCCAAGCGGCCGTGGATGGCATTGCCCAGCGTGAGGAGCCGGATGTGGTCACGGCGGCGCTATTGCTGCCCCTCGATGATCCGACCGAACTGCGGACGGAGGTCGCATGGTCGCGCAGCGGTGAGGATGTGCCCCTGATTGTCTATCCCATCCAGAAGATCCGGCGGTTCTATGACACCTTGCGCATCGAGCAGCGATTCGTCACCTCGGATGCCACGCAAGATCCGACCGTGGGATCGTTCGCCCGCGACATCTATCGGCAGATGGGCTGGCACGCGATGGCTGCGTTCCAATATGAAATTCGTGGTGTCCAGTACGGCGCCATCATGATCCACAATCGCAAGGCCCGCGAATTCTCCAACGCCGAGCTGCGATTCTATGAGAACGTCGCCCGCCAGGCCTTCGTCGCCCTGGAGAGCTTGAACCTGGTGGAGACCACGCAGGCGGAGGCGGAACAGCGCGCCGTCCTCAACGAGGTCTTGCAGGTCGCCTCCAGCTCCTTGGAAATCCAGACGCTCTTCCAGGAGGTGGGCGAGGTGATCGCGCGCCGCCAGGAGATGCCGGTGATGATCTGGCATTGGAATGGCGAGACGACGCGCCCGGCGGCGGTGTACGACGCCGGCGGGAAGTTCCTCGTCGGCGGCGAGGATGCGCCGACCTTCACGCTCGGCGAAGCGCCGTTGATCGGCAACGTTATCGAGCATCCAGAGATGAAACACATCGACTTCACCAAGCGCCCGGATGCGCAACTGCCCAAGGTCGCTAACTTTGAGCACCCGTTGGAGGAGGCGGTCTTCGTGCCCTTGCAGACGCGCGAGGGTATAGTTGGCGTGTTGGTCTTCGGGCGCCAGGCGGGCCACGACCCCATTGATGAGATGGAGTTGGGCTTCATTCGCACCGCCGGGATCAACGTCAGCGTCTCGCTTGAGACAGCGCAGCTCTACGAGCAAGCCCAGATCACGGCGGAGAAGCTCAAGGAGGTCGATCAACTCAAGAGCGAGTTCCTGGCCAATATGTCGCACGAGTTGCGCACGCCCCTTAACTCCATCATCGGCTTCTCGCGCGTGATCCTCAAGGGCATCGATGGCCCGCTCACCGATATGCAGCAGACCGATCTCACCGCCATCTACGATAGCGGCCAGCACTTGCTCAGCCTGATCAACGACATCTTGGACATCTCCAAGATCGAGGCCGGCAAGATGGAGTTCAACTTCGAGGAGGTCGATCTCCACAAGACGGTCAGGAGCGTGATGTCCTCGGCGTCCGCGCTGGTGAAGGACAAGCCAGAGGTCGATTTGCGGTCGAGTCTGCCGGATGACTTGCCAGAAGTCATTGGTGACGAGCGCCGCATCCGTCAGGTGATCTTGAACCTGCTCTCCAACGCGGCGAAGTTCACTGAGGAAGGTTACATCGAAATCGCGGCGACGTATGACAACTATCAGGTCATTCTGAGCGTCGAGGATACCGGCATCGGCATTCCGCCAGAGAAGATCGCGGATGTCTTCGAGCGCTTCAAGCAGGTGGATAGCTCCTCCACGCGCCGCTACGAGGGCACCGGCCTGGGCATGTCGCTGAGCCGGATGTTCGTCCAGGCCCACGGCGGCGATATCTGGGTGGAGAGCACGGTGGGGGAGGGATCGACCTTCTACTTCTCTTTGCCCATCGGGGGGGCGGAAGCGGAGCCGGAAGAAGAGGAGTCGCCAATGCGCGGCGTGCAGGAGCCGGCATCCGCGCGCACCGTGTTGGTGGTCGATGATGATGAGAGCGTGATCACCCTCTTCCGCCGCTACTTGGAGAAGCGCGGCTATCGCGTCTTTGGCATGACATCGAGCGAGCGCGTGGTGGAGGAGGCCAAGCGCCTGCACCCCTACGCCATCACCTTGGATATTCTGATGCCCAAGAAGGACGGCTGGACGCTGATCCAGGAATTGAAAGACGATCCGGAGACGCACGACATCCCCTTGATCGTCTGCTCTATCGTCAGCGATGCCGATAAGGGCCTGAGCATGGGCGTCGCCGATTACCTGATGAAGCCCATTATGGAGCAGGAGTTGGTGGCTACGTTGGAACGCCTGGAGGGCGGCCTGTTCGGCGAGGGCGAGAGGCTAGATGTGCTGGTCGTCGATGATCAGCCGGCGGATCGTAAATTACTCGCGCGCGTGCTCTCCGAGGCCGGCTACGAGGTCCGCGAGGCGCCAGGCGGCGCGGAGGCCATCGCGGAGATTCACACCCATCCGCCCAGCGCCGTCGTGCTCGATCTGATGATGCCGGAGGTGGATGGCTTCGCGGTGTTGGAACATCTCAAGGCGAACCAAGAGACGCGCGACATCCCCGTCATCGTCGTCACCGCCAAGGAGTTGACCGCCGAGGAGCACGAGCGCTTGCAGCAGGGCGTCGAATTCCTGATGCAGAAGGGCATCTTCGATCAAGAACAACTGCTGCGCGACATCGAAACCGCCCTGAATCGCTTCTCGCAGCCG
>CAYXVS010000022.1:0-2031 GCA_964468735.1 uncultured Anaerolineales bacterium
CTCAGTGCTCGGACAGCGGTTCCATGGGGGCCATGCTGGCCAACAGGCGCTTCGGCCCGACCCCCTCGAAGATAACGGTGACCATCTCGCTGCGCCCATCCCGCTCGCTTTCCATCACGATGCCCTCGCCGTAGTGAGCGTGACGGACGCGCTGGCCGGCGCGATATTCCAACTGCGGTGGCGAGGATGAGATGGTGCGTTGCGACTGTGGCCACGAGGAGGCTGCCCAATTCCGGCTTTGGCGTGACTTCTTCGCCTGCCGAGGGCGTTGCAGCACCTCATCGGGGATGTCGTGCAAGAAACGCGAGGATTCCGCCGGCTCCCCTTCGCCCCAGCCCCAACTGCGACGGAAGGCGTAGGTGAGGATCAACTCTTCTTCGGCGCGGGTCATGCCCACGTAGAGCAAGCGCCGCTCCTCCGCGATCTCCTGCGGGGTTTCCATCGAGCGGCTGTGGGGCAGACGGCCCTCCTCCATGCCGGTGATGAAGACGATGGGAAATTCCAATCCCTTCGCGCTGTGCAACGTGAGCAATTTGACGGCGTCCATCTCCTCGGAGAGGGCGTCGACGTCGGCGACCAGCGCGACCTCGGTGAGGAACTCGATCAGCGAGATGTCCGGGTCCTCGGTGAGAAGCGCGCGCAGCGCAAGGACGTTCTCCCAGCGGGTGTCGCCCTCTTCGGATGAGGCGCCGTCGCGCAGGTAATTTTCGTAGCCGATATCGGCCAAAATATCGTCCAAAAGCTGAACGACGTTCTCGTTTTCGCGCGCTTGATGCCACTGCTCCACCATCGAAGCGAAGGCCAGCAGGGCGTTGTGCGTCCGCGTGCCGAGCTTGCCGCTCTGGAGCAGCGATTGCATCCCGTGCCAGCGGCTCACGCCCAGGCGATTGGCCTCCTCCGAGACCTTGGCCTGCGTGCGGCGCCCGATCCCTCGGCGCGGGGTGTTGATCACGCGCAGGAAGCTGACGTCGTCGTCGGGATTTTGCACCAGGCGCAAATAAGCCAGCACATCCTTGATCTCGCGTCGCGCGTAGAAGCGCGTCGCGCCGATGATCTGATAGGGCAGGTTGCGCTTGACCAGCGCTTCCTCCAGCGCGCGGGATTGTGCATTGGTGCGATACATCATCGCGATGTCCCCGTACTGATACCCATCCCGCACCTTCTTCTGGATCTCGCGGGCCACGAAGGCGGCCTCTTCCTTTTCATCGTATGCCTCGTGGATGCGAATCGCCGCGCCGCCCTCTTTGCGGGTGAAGAGATGCTTCGGCGTGCGGTCGTTGTTATGGGCGATGACGGCCTGCGCCGCGTCCAAGATCACCTGGGTGGAGCGATAATTCTCCTCCAACAGGAGCGTCTCCAGTTCTGGGAAATCCTTTCGCAAGCGTTGGATATTGCGATAATCGGCGCCGCGCCAGGAGTAGATGGATTGATCCTCGTCGGCGACGGCGTAGAGGCTGCGATGTTCCTTGGCCAACAAGCGCAGGATCACGTACTGGGCCATATTCGTGTCTTGGAACTCGTCGACTAAGATGTGCTGATAGCGATCGCGATATTTCTCCAGCACAAGCGGCTGATCTCGCAGGAGCTTGGCTGTCTCCATCAGCAGATCGTCGAAATCCAAGCCGTTGTTCTGGCGCAGGGTCTCTTGATAGCGCGCATAAGCGCGGGCGACGATCTCATCGTAGTACGTGGGCGTGGGGAGATCGGCCGGCGGGATCAGCTCGTTTTTGGCGCTGGAGATGGCGTTGAGCAAGCTGCGGGGGCGATAACGCTCGTCGTCTAAGCCGAGATCCGCGACCACCTGTTTCATCACCGCGAGCTGATCGTCGGTATCGAAGATCAGATAATCCGATGATAGCTCCGCCGCATCCGCCTCATAGCGGAGGATGCGGGCGCAGGTCGCGTGGAAGGTGCCCAACGTCATCGCGCGGGCCTCGGATTCGCCCACCATGCGGCCCAAGCGGTCGCGCATCTCGCGCGCGGCCTTGTTGGTGAAGGTCACCGCCATAATCTGCCACGGCGGAATCCCGA
>CAYXVS010000022.1:2131-12822 GCA_964468735.1 uncultured Anaerolineales bacterium
CGCGCGGCCTTGTTGGTGAAGGTCACCGCCATAATCTGCCACGGCGGAATCCCGATCTCCTGCTGCATCCAGGCGATGCGATGGGTCAGCACGCGCGTCTTGCCCGATCCCGGCCCGGCCAAGACCAGAACCGGGCCGTCGGGAATGACGACGGCCTCGTATTGTTGGCGGTTTAGATCGTCTAAACGTAAAGTTTGACTTGTCATGACACTCATTATCGCCTATTGTATCACGTCGAGGGCTTGAGGGCAAATGATTCCGAGGGCCTAACCAGTCAAATTCGTGTACAATGAGCAAAAATTTGGCGGTTAGGGAATCTTTTTTGGTGATGGCGCGTCCGCGTCAGGTAAGCGTAAATGGATTGTCAGATTCAGATGGGGGTCAGAGATGTTTTGAGGCTATTTTCTTCTTACGATGGAAATGAGAACCCAGCCGCCGAGGGCTAGGGAGGCGATAAACCCGATCAACACAATCGCTTGGACGACCCAGACACTCTCCATGGCGGTGGGGAGGACGAAGGCCAGGCCAATGATCATGCCCGCGATGATGATGCTGAGCGCCATGCGTGTGACCATCACATCGATGCGCTGCCAGCATACGTGGTCTAAGGTTAGTTTGATGGGCGTTCCCTCTTCGATGCGTTGCAGCATGATGCTGCTGATGTGCGGGATATCATCTAAGAGATCGTTCCACGTGAGCCAGCGGCGCAGGAGATTCTCGGCGGTGCGTCGGTTGGGAAGCAGATTCTTGACGAGAAGTCGCCCCACGCGCGGTGCGGAGAAGGCGAAAATATCAAACTCAGGATCTAACTTCAGCCCCAGCCCCTCGATCATCGCCAGCGTCTTGCCCAGGAGCCAGAGGTTGGTCGGCAGGCGGAGGTGGTGTTTGAAGGCGATGGGCATCACCTCGTTGATGACCTCCGTGGCGCGGATTTCCTTGAGCGGCAGGCCGTAGTAGTAATTGAGGAGGCGCTCCACATCGCGGGTGAGTGCTCGTCGATCCACCGTCTGCGGCGCGGCCCCGATGTGGATTAGCTCATCCACCACACCCTGCACATCCATGCGGACGGCGACGGCGTAGAGGCGGATGAGATTCATCCGATCTTGATCGCTGAGATGGCCCACCATGCCGAAGTCCATCACGCCGATGACCTCGTTATCCATAATGATCAGGTTGCCGGGATGGGGATCGGCGTGGAAGAAGCCATCCTCCAGCACCTCTTTGATGATGAATTTCGCCGCGCGCGTCGCGATTTTGTGGCGATCATAGCCGGCCTCGTCCAGCGCGAGGATATTATCGATTTTGATGCCCGTGATATGTTCCAGTACCAGCACGCGCCGCGTGCTGTACTCCCAGTGGACGCGCGGGATGTAGAGATATTCCTCCTCGGCGAAATTATGCCGGAAACGGTCGGCGTTTTGTCCCTCGCGTTGATAGTTCAACTCGTTGTTGAGCATATCGGAGAAATCCTCCGCCATCTCCTCTAACCGATAGATGCGGCCCAGCGGGGTATGCTGTTCCAAGTAGCGGGCGATGTCCTGGATGATTTCCAGATCGGTTTGGATGGTGGCCAAGATATTGGGCCGTTGGATCTTGACAACGACCTTCTCGCGCGAGGGTAAGCGGGCCAGGTGCACCTGGCCCAGGGAGGCCGCTGCGATGGGGGTGGAGTCGATCATGGCGAAGATCTCTTCGGGAGGCGCTTGGAGTTCCGCTTGGATCACCTGTCGAATCTCATGCCAAGCGACGGGCGGGACCTCGTCTTGTAGCTTGGCCAATTCGTTGATGTAATCGGGCGGCAGTAAGTCGGGGCGTGTGCTGAGCATCTGCCCCAATTTGACGAAGGTCGGCCCTACCTCCTCCAGCGCTTGCCGAAAGTGGCGGGGCAAGCTGGCCGGGGCGGGTGTGGTGGCCGGTTGAAGATCCCGCCGCAAACTGGGTTCAATCGGCAGATGCGAAAGCGCGAAGCCAAATCCGTGGCGCGCGAAAACGCTGAGAATGTATTGGTAACGGCGTAGATGCCGTACCGGTCGGGTCAGGGATGGGATTTTAATGGTAAGTCCCTCTCAATGCACTGACGAAGTTCCGGGATTAATAACCTCCCAACTGAAATGTGCCAAGGGGAAGCCGGGCACGGCCATGTTTTCCCCAGAAAATCGCTGGTTTTTTGGGAAGGTGATATTCTTGGAACGGCCTGACCTCGTGCGTGATGTGTTGGGAAACTGACACGCGCCAGCCGGGGGCGGGATGGAATTGATTTCGGGTGGGATAGGGTCGTCTTGAGGGACGAATGGATGAAACACACCCGGATCAATGAACTGTGAAGAACCCCTAGAGGGGCAACTGCATGCCAATGTAAAATAATAGCAATAACATAGAGATAAAAAGCAAACTACGCCATATAATGCTGCTGAGCGTGGGCATCGGATCTGGGTTGACGTTGTATTCCTCGTCCGTGTACATAAATTCCTCCTTACCTTGTCATCAATTGACCATAGGGCTGGTTGTTACAGGTTATCCGTATCTCTATGAATTATTTTTTATTGGGTAGCGCAGCAACCATAGAAAGGATATCGACTTTATGGATAGGAAATTCTTGGAAGAGCAAAGGGAGGATTTGGTTGAGGAGATCGGCTCGCGCGTCTTCATCGACGCCTTGCAGTAGGGTATCGAGGTGATTTTCTAAGAGGGATTGGATGAAATCGGTGCGCTCTCTGGCGCTGAGTGCCTCCGCGATTGTGGGCATTAAAAGATCGACCATATCAAACAGCTCGGCAGGATCGGCGCTTTGGACATATCGTTGTATCATCGAGATCTTGAGACCGTTCTTTTCCACGTCAACTCCTCGTGGCCCTTCTGGAATTCGCCGGGTGTAACCGCCAAGCGCAACTGCGCCCTCCACCAACAACCCAGTAACAACGCGAAAAAGGTCTATGGCCTCCACAAACACACAAATCTTCGATAGTTCCAAAAAAACCTTTCAAGCTTGATGCTTTTTGGAACGGCCTTCGCTACGTTTAGGGCTGCTGAGGGAATCATCCGGTAAAATCCAAAAGACCCCTCCGCGTTAAGTTCGTTGCATCTTATTTATAGACCATAATCAGAAATTTTTCAAGTCGACTGGTACGTAACAGTTTTCTACAAGGATTATTGAGTGGTTTCCGGTGGTGTATAGCCCAGAATTCGATATTTGAGCAAGGTGCCCAGCACGGTGAAGCCATCGCGCCAGGAGATTTTCTTACCTTCCTCGAACTCTCGTCCGGCGTAGGCGATGGGTACTTCGTAGATGCGATAGCCCAGCAACAGAATCTGCGCCGTGATCTCCGGATCGAAGCCCCAGCCTGGCGCCTTGAGGTGCAGTTGCGAGGCCACCTCGCGGGTGAAGACCTTGTAGCACGTCTCCATATCGGTCAGGATGGTATTATAAAGCAGGTTAGTGATGAACGTGAGAAAGCGATTGCCGACCATGTGCCAGAAGAACATCGCCTTGCTGGGGCCGCCGCGAAAGCGGGAGCCGTAGACCACCTGCACGCGATGTTCCAAGATGGGCTTGAGGAGCGTGGGATAATCGCGTGGATCATACTCCAGATCTGCGTCTTGGATGATGCACAGATCACCCGTCGCATTTTGCAATCCGGTCCAGACGGCGCCGCCTTTACCGGTGTTTTGCTGATGGAAGATGATGTTAATATCGGGGTGATCGCGATACGCATCCAAAACCTCGCGCGTGCCGTCGTGGGAGCCATCGTCCACGATCACCAACTCGCGCGCGACCTCAATCTCTTGCTCATCGGCGTGATTTGCCCAGATGCACACCCGGAGATCGACTGCTCGCACTTGCTCGATGATTTCCTGGATCGTGGTGATTTCATTATATACCGGCATAATCACTGAAAGTTTCACATAGCCTCCCTAGGACGTTGTTCTTCTCTTCTCTCGTGCCTCGGATTATACTCGCTCGAGGCAGAGGGGCAAGTGATATTCCATCAGGGCAAACGAAGCAGTTCTGAGGTGTCCACGATGCACGAGGTTGCGCGCTAAGCATTTTATCGCCCGCATCAACCCCAACTTCGTTTGCCTTGAACACGCTTAAGCAGGTTCTGAGACAGCGAGAGCGATTTTTCCCGTCGTTCTGCTTCGAAATCCCCATCAACCCTCCTGGAACGGTTTGCCCTGTTTGTTGTTGATTACCGCTTGTCATTTTAGTTTAAAATCCATATAATGAAGTAAGTGGACGAGGGATATTTTCATGTGGAGGCTGGTGATACGTTCTATCTAACTCAACTGAGCTTGAACAAGGAGGTTTGGATGAACGTTATCAAAGTGGCGGCGAATTCACGTTCCACATCGGTGGCGGGGGCCATTGCAGGGATCATCCGGGAGCAGGGCCGTGTAGATGTGCAGGCTATTGGGGCCGGGGCGGTCAATCAGGCTGTCAAAGCCATCGCCATTGCGCGCGGATACCTTGAATTGGACGGTATCGACATCTGCTGCGTCCCCACCTTCTCTGAAGTAATGATCGAAGGCCGGGAGCGGACGGCCGTGCGCCTTGCGGTGGAATCGAAATCCTCGACATCATAAAAGCCGTCATGTCTCCCAACTCTCATCCCAAAATTTTTTCATTCATTCCAAGGAGGTAGAAAGATGTCCGAAGAGAAGCAAAAGCGACTGAGATTGATGGCTTACTGGCTGTTCGGGACAGTGGTGATTGTATTTGGCGCCTTGACCGCTTACATTGCCGTCTGGGTCTTCCCCATCGGGGGCACTGTTTGGGATGTCCTGAAGGCGGGGTTCCCTGTGTGGGGTGTGACAGCGCTGTTAGCCGTACTCTTCTATGCAGGCTATTACATGTACATCAAGCGGCAGGATGAGATCTAGGGCCAAACTTCAACGCTTAGCAAAGCCTTATCTTGCCAAGTGCAGTTAAATTTCAAAAGCCCACCACAGTTCAGGGTGGGCTTTTTTTCATGAATGAGGTAAGTGAAGGCGAGATTGTATACTCGATCAAGGGGGGAAGAAGATGTCCGAAGAGAAGCAGAAGCGACTTAAACTGATGGCGTATTGGCTAGTCGGAACGGTGGTGATTGTCTCGGTTGCCTTGACAGCGTTTGTTACCATTTGGGTCTTCCCTTGGGTTGCCCACGATCTGCGCCGCCTAGGCGCCGGCATGGGGGGGGTGCTCAAGGTGTGGCTCCCGATCTTAGGCGTGACGGTGCTGTTGGCCGCGCTCTTCTATGCTGGCTACTACGTATACATCAAGCGGCAGGATGGGATCTAAGCGGACTTCACGCCTGGCAAGCTCCTAATCCGCCAAGTACGGTTAAATTTCAAAAGCCCACCGCAATTTAGGGTGGGCTTTTTTCGTGGAGAGGTAGTTCCAGGAGTTAAAACCTTCCAAACCTGACACTCTTCCCTCTCAGCCGTGGAGCTTTTAGGAGATCTATCTTGGAACGGCCTGATTAAGTTTGATCCACTTGGGCCAATGACGCCTTCAGTTCTGGCAGATGGGGTAAGGTCAAGATGATGTTTTCGGTCAGAAGCTGCGTGTTAGCGTTCTTCTGGAGCGCGACCTGCGCTTCTTCCAGCATCTCGAGGACGTCCACTGTGGTGGAGACCTCCACGCGCTGGGCGATGGCGTTCAGCGTCGATTCGTGCTCGCGATAGGTGACGGCGGCGAGGTTGTTCGCTTGGATCAACAGCACATCGCGCCACGCCGCAAGCCAATACTCAAGGGCGTCCGCCAATTGGGCGTCATCCTTCGCTATCGATGCTGCAACTTCGAAGCGTGTGGGGATGTCCTGATGGAGGAGATTGAGTAGCGTCTCGACCGCGTCCTCCATCCGCTCCAAATAGGCCGTCTCCGTGGCGGCGCGGACGGCCCAGCCCAGCCGGCCGCCGGCGATGCGTGCTAACCGCTCTGCGTCCTCCGGCGCCAACTCCCAGCGCTCGATCAGAGCCTGCTCGATGGTGGATTTGGCAAGCGGGCGCAGGTTGATTTGTTGGCTGCGCGAGACGATCGTTGGCAGCAGACTCTCCGTGTTGGTGGCCATCAGGATGAGGTGCGCGTAGGCGGGTGGCTCCTCCAACGTCTTGAGGAGCGCATTCGCCGCGCCGATGGTCGCCCGCTCGAAGTTGCGCACCAGCGCGACCTTGTGCGCGCCCTCATTGGGCGTCAGCGCCAGAAAGCTCTCCACCTCGCGGATATACTCGATTTTGAGCGCGTGGCCTTTCTCCTCCGGCCCAATCGACATCACATCGGGGTGATTGCCGGATTCGACTTTACGACACGCTAAGCACGCGCCACAGGGGCGCTCCTCCGGCGGGGCGGTGCATAAGAGCGCTTGCGTCAACGTATGCGCCAGCGTCATCTTGCCCCCATTCTCCGGCCCGGTAATCAGGAGCGCATGGGGCACGTCATCACGTATAATCGCCATCTGCAACTGCCGGACCGCCCACTCATGTCCGATAATCGGCCATGTACGCATCGTCCCCTCCAATTCTTGGTGCTGTGAGCAACGGGTTCTCAGTCAAATGGGATAGGTGGTTTACATGCCTCCGCCGCAATATTGCACAGGCTCTCCGGCAGGAGATCGCGGTTCTCCTCCGTGACGGTAATCACAGTGTAGCTGACTTGCGGTAACTGCCACATCGCTTCGATGAGAAGCTCAGGGCGTACAACGACAAACGCCAATCGATAGCGCGCTTTTTTCAGCATATAAATCGCCCGATGCCATCCCTTCCCCCTGAGCAATTCCAGCGGCCCCAACTCATCTAAGATAAAAATATCCGTGGGGAAACTATCTGCGATAGCCGCTGCGCCCCGCGCCATAGCGGCTGGATCCATCTGGAAGTGTGGCAGCGTCAAGCCATTCTGAACTTCCGATGGATGACGGGCGGTGAGCGTGTAGCGGGCCTGCGTGCGCAGCTCTTTGACCTCCAACTCGTGCGGCCCAAGGCGCCGTGTGATAATCCCGGAAACCTCGATATCGGATTGATGGAGTTGCTCTTCCAAACAAAAGCATAACGAGCTTTTTCCGATTTGGCGTTCACCACTCAGTAGAACAATTTTTCCTGTAGATATAATCTCTGCTGATTGTATGGGTATAGGTGTGGGCATGTTTTTATGCTCTTTGCACGCCTTCTATCTACTCTTAGATGGTGGTTGAAAGTGAAAAGGGCCGGTTTTTTATGCCGGCCCTTGAGTGGAGATGGCGGGAATCGAACCCGCGTCCGAAGAATTCGATTGTGAGTCTCTACGAGCGTAGTCGGGGATTTTCATCTCGGCCGGTGGGTCGCTCCCGACCGCGCCCATCCGGCCCAGCCGATGAATCTTAGACTCCCTTATCGGCGTCTGGAAGCGTGCATGCAGACTTTATGTCACCGCACTCCGACACACCTGCAAGATGCCGAAGGGGCGTGATCGGTATCCCGATCAGTTTTGGGTCCTTATGACCTCACTGCTTACGCAGCGACAGCCACCGGTGCCCAGTTATTCGCCATAGTGTTGGCATTTGTTTTGATTTACTCCTGGGGTCACGGGGACGGAGCCTCCCCGGCTCGCAACCCCCAACCTGCCTTCCCCGTCGAATCCAGTCATCCCCTCACGCTCTATTATAGCACAGTCTAAAACTTTGTAAACCCTGCATATTAAATCGTCTGGATATGGAAGTTAGAGCATTGTTTATGGCGCTGTGCGTAATATTTGGGCTGGCTAGTCAATTCTAAGGCGTATTTTGTTAAGAGGGGTGATTACAAACAAGCACGACTTGCCCTTTTATCTTAGTAATTATAGAATGTGATTCATGAGCACCGTTCTAGTTGCCGCGTATCGTCAAGATATTCACGAGCATCTTCGTCTCGCGAAGGCCTATGGATGTGGCATAGAAATTCAGGCCTTTTCCCATCCTCAGATATTGGATGGCGATTGGCGGGCGTTGCTGGATGAATACCAACACCTGCTGCGCGATTTTGACGGGCCGCTGAGCTTTCATGGTGCTTTCTTTGATATGTCGGGCGCCAGCGAGGATCAGCGTGTTGTCACTTTGACCCGAGAGCGCTATCGGATGAGCTTGGATATTGCGGCGGAGTTGGGCGCGCGCAAGGTGGTCTTCCATACGAGCTTTTTGCCCATGATCCGTAACGAGAAATATCGCCGTCGATATGTCGAGCGTGATCGAGCGTTTTGGTCAGCCATAGGCGAGGAGGCCGCGGAGCGCGATCTCTGGGTGGTGGTGGAGAATATGTGGGATTCCACGCCCGCGATTCTATCGGAGATTATGCAGGGTATCTCGGCCCCCAATGTGGGCGTTTGCTTGGACGTCAGCCACGTCTACCTCTACAACAATGCCTATCCCTTTGATGAATGGATCCGGGTATTGGAGCCGTATATCGTTCACGTCCATATGAACAACACACTGGGCGTGATCGATGAGCATTTAGCGCTTAATGTTTCCGGCGGCGCGATCAACTTCTCATACATCTTGCCTGTGGTTGCTGATCTAGCTCGTAAGCCATGGCTCGTCCTGGAAATCGATGATCCCGTGGCATTGGAGAGAAGCCTGCGCTTCGCCCAGCGCGTGTTAGGCGCATCGTTCGATGGGGATGAGTAGGTAGATGCGAAAAAACGAAGATGCTGCACGTTCGATTTCCTTTGGGATACTGGGCAAACGAAGCAGTTCTGAGGTGTTAACGATACACGAGATTGCACGCTAAGCAATTTAGCACCCACATCAACCCCAACTTCGTTTGTCTTGAACGTGGCTAAGGACGCTCTGGCGCAACTAAGGCCATTTTCCCGGTCGATCTGCTTCGAATTTACAGAGCGTCCCCCAACAAAATGCCGATGAGACCGATGATGACCCCCAGATGGAGCAGTAGCTCAGTTTGCGCCAGCCATCCGATGATGGGCCACGGCGGCAAAACATTGAAAATCAAGCTGAGCAGCACCAAACCAACCCCGATGAGAACTGGCAACCCTTTATAGCGAGCGATGAACTCGCTGATGGTCGTCAGTAATTCATTGAAAAATGTGTTGAGACCCTCGTTCATGCTTTCTCCTTCTTAAAGATCCGTTGGTTGGCCTGCCCCGATTACACGCCAAATTTTACCACGCTGATCGGATTGAGCAACTGTCTCGTTTTGTTCGCCGGTCGGGGTGATCAATCCTCGCAGCCCACTGGCCAGATCCAGATCCTCGTGCTTGCTGCCTGTCCATCGGCCGACCAGACGCGGGCGGTGGCAGGCATCGGCTCGCACAATCGCCAGCGGAAGGTTATCTCCAGTCCGTCGACGATGGGGCCGTCTTCCAACTGCGACTGGTAGGGCGGTGTGCCGCCGATGACGTGGTAGCGAATGACGCCCTCGTAATCGCTTGTGTCAGGGATGCGATGCCACTCGACGAACTCCCATGGCGGATCGTCGAAGCTCAGCGGGGGGCCGGGCGGGACCGTCGCCGTGGGCCGGCTGGCTGTGGCGGTGAGCGTGGCCGTCGCTGTTGGTGTGAGGGTGGTCGTGATGGCGGCGGTGGCGGTCACAGTCTCCGTGGGGGTGGGGGTGATCTCAACGGCGGGGTCGGTTGCCGTGGGCGCGGCCTCGCGCGGCGTCGGCGTAGCGACCATGACGGTCACGTAGACGAGGGGCGTTTGCGTCGGCGCCGGGCCGGAGATGCCGGGGAAGTTGCACGCCAACACAATCAGGAGCCAGATGCCGATGGCGATCATCAACCGTGATTTTTTGCGCATTGTCTCATTCCTCTTCGCTTACCTCGCTGTGTTCTCTTTGCAGATCCTCCAAAATGCCCACGAAATCGCCCCGCGACCACTCGCCGCCGATGCGGATGCGGGGCCAGGCGTAGCGATTGTCCAGCCGCTGCGTCGCGCCCCATTTGGTGGTGACTGCGCCCCGATAGCCGGCGGATGCCACGACTGCCTGCGTGTCGTCATCGTAGCGCCCGGAGGGATAGCAGAAAAAGGTGACGGGGCGCTGTGTGTGCGCCTCGATGGCCTCTTTCGACCCCAAAATCTGGTAGACTAGGAAATCGTAGGCGCGCTTGGTGAGATCATAGTGATCGCGCCCGTGCGCCTGGATCTGCATCCCAGCCTCGGCCATCGCCAGCATTTCGGCCCATGTCAGATAGTGCGGGGCCTCATAGTGCGCGGGCGTCGCCAGCACGAAAAATTCCCCCACGAAGCCGTAAGCCTGGAGAAGCGGCAGCGCCTCGGTGAGGGCGTCCTTGTAGCCATCATCGAAGGTGAGCACGATCGGCTGGGGCGGCAGCGGTTTGCCGATCTTCAACGCTTCATAGACATCCAGCAGTGTGACGGTCTGGTAGCCCGCCTCTTTTAGATAGCGTAGATGCTCCTCGAAGTGCTCCGGCGTGACCGTTAAATTACGGCGATAGACGTCGGCATCGGGCGGCAGCTCCGAGATGTAGTGATACATCAAGATGGGGACGTGGACTTCCTCCGGCGGCGGGGGATAGGTCGGCGTGGGACTCGGCGTGGGTGGCGGCGTGGGCGTCGTCAGCGGCGAAAGCAGCGGCGAGATAACGGGCGTCGTGGTGATGGGGAGCGTGGGCGTCAGTGTCAGCTCAATGCTGATGGCGGGCGTAGCGGTGAGCGTCAGCGTCGCGGTCGGTGTGGGGGTAGGCGTCAGTGTGGGCGTCGATGTGGGCGTGGGCGACGGCGTGGCCG
>CAYXVS010000022.1:12922-20872 GCA_964468735.1 uncultured Anaerolineales bacterium
GGCGTGATGGTGGGCGTCGCGGTGGGGGTGGCTGTAGCTGTGGGCGTGGGCGTCGGCGATGGGATGGCGAAGCCCAGAGGCGAATTAGCGCGGGTCACGAACGCCATCGAACTCGAGGCGACACAGCTATTCAATGGGAGCAATACCAGCATCCCCAACCATAGCAAACGCTGAAGAGCGCGGAGTTTCAGCTTCATCGCCCGGCCTCCGATGTCGCGCGCCAGCGCTCGATGGCGCGGGTGGTCGCTTGGAAGGCTATCGGGGGCAGCGCGTCCGGGGTGAAGAAGCGCGCAGCGGCGGCGTCATCGCCGGCGATCAACTCCCCGCCCGTGATCCGCCCGCGATAGACGATGATAATATCCGCGCCGTGTGGATGTTCGCGCCCAGCGACGACGTCCAAAATCTCGTTGACCTCTGTTTCCAGCCCGGTCTCCTCTCGCGTCTCGCGGATGGCTGCGTCGGCAGGATCTTCGTCATACTCGACGAAGCCGGCCGGCAGCGTCCAAGCACCGCGATGGGGGTTCAATGCCCGTTGGACGAGGAGGACGCGCCCCGTTTCGTCGGTGAGCAGCAGCCCCGCCGCAATTTTGTGCTGTCGAAAGATAATGCGCTCACAGCGGGGGCAATAGCGCCGCGTCCGGCCAAACGCCGCGCGCGATGTCAGTTCGGCGCCGCAGTGCGGGCAGAAGTTCAACGCATGCCGATTCGCTTCATCGTGAGCGTGATCATGCTCTTTTGATGTCATAGTCTCCTGTTGGGTAAGGGGATATTCTTCCTCACTGACACTATTTAAAAAGCTTTCGCCGGATTGTCAAATCCGGCGAGGCTTGGGGTAGGTTTACTTTGTTTGGGGTGGTGAGGGTAGCCGCATGTTAGCCTTGCCGCGAAAACCAGAAAGTGATGGCGGCCAAGATAAGCGTCAGGACGCCCAAGACCGCCGATAGTCCCTGGGGCGGGAAGGCTCCGCGTTCTCTCCGAGTTTCCGAGGGGTCTGGCGCGGCGACCTCCGGTTCATCGGGGGAGATTTGTAGCAGTTCATCTTCCCCTGCGTCCTCGCTTGCGACGGCGATATCGCCGTTTGCCTCCGCTGTATCCTCGGCGTCGGCCTGGTCGATATCCGCCTCTTCTGTCTCTTGTTGTCGCCCATCGGGCTGCTCAACCTCTTCCTCTGGTATCTGCGCCGCCCCACCGCCGCCTATACCTTCTGGGTTTCCCTCCGGCACTTCGGAGAGCGCCATCTCTTCCTGCGGCGAGAGCGTTGCATCTGGATCTGGGGGTGTGGCTTGCGTCGCAGCGAAGGTCTCTCCCTCCTCTTCTTCCATCTCCATTTCCATCTCTATCTCCGTCTCGTCCATCGCGACCGGCACGGTGCTCTCCACTCGTTCCAATGATGCGGCTTCCTGGGGCATCTCGCGCGTCAATTGCGCGGCAGGTCGCCCCGTATCTTGGATGTAGCCCAGCCCCACGGTGATGACGAAGGCGATGGCCGTCAGCGACGTCGCCAGGCGCAACAGCAACAGCGGCATCCGTTGGGAGCGCGGCGCAGGGGCCTGTGATGGTTTCTCTGTCGCGACGACCATCGAGGGCGTCAGTAAATAATTGCGGGGTGGCGTTTGCAGCGGCGTAGAACGCATGATCTCGCGCGTCATGCGCATCTCCTCCAACTCCTGGCGCAGGTCTGGTTGCTCGGCGATCTGTTCCTTCAGCGCCCGCGCCTCGGCAGGCGTGAGTTCGCCGTCCAAGTAGGCAGAAAGCTGCTCGCTCCATCTTGTATCTCTGGTATTTTGTGTACCTTGCCCGTTATGATTCATAGATTTGCCTCCACGTTATGACCCGTCTTATCCTTTAGACGATAGCGAGGGGGCAAAAGTTCCGCTCGTTCCTGTAAGAGATCGCGCATCTTGCGGCGGGCGCGATAAAGGCGCGATTTGATCGTTCCCAACTCGACGTCCATCGTCTCGGCGGCTTCCTGATAGGAGAGACTCAAGCGGTCGATCAACACCAGCACCTTGGCCTGTTCCTCTGGAAGCTGTTCAATCGTCTGCGCTAAGTAATCCCCCAGCTCATCCCGTTGTAAGGATTGCTCCGGGCGCTCGCCGCCATCGGCTAAGTGGGGATTGGCCTCCTTATCCAGATCGCCGAAATCGTCCCACGAGATGCTGGGCCGGCGCTTGCGGCGGCGCAGTTCATCGTAGCACGCATTTGAGACGATGCGCAGGAGCCACGAGCGAAAGGAGCCGCCCCGGAATTGATCCAACGCCTGGTAGGCGGAGATGAACGCCTCCTGCGTCGCATCATCCGCCGAGGCCGGATCTTTCATAATGTGATAGGCGAGGTTGTAGACGCGGGTCTGGTAGTGCAAGACCAGTTCATTGAAGGCGTCTAAATTCCCGCGCTGCGCGGCTGCGATCAGCTCGGTTTCATCCCAATTTTCCTGTTGGTTATTCATGCTATCCTTTGGTCGAACTGAACGTAAGGACTTGACGAATTTCTGAAATTAGTTATACTTTTGGTTACGCCGAAGTGGCGGAATTGGCAGACGCAAGCGACTCAAACTCGCTCGGGCTTTGCCCATGTGGGTTCGACTCCCACCTTCGGCATTATAATGCAAAGAGGACGAATTTCAAAGTTCGTCCTCTTTTTTATTTGGTTCCTCTTGGTTGATCCCCTCGGCGATTCCCTCAATCCACGCGGCGACGCGCGCTGCCGTCTGCTCGATGGCGACCTCGGTCGTGTCTAGCAAGGTGATGGGCGGCGTCTGTTCCTCGGCGTGGGTCTTGAACCAGCGATTGAACGCAACGTGCTCCTCGATGGCCGGCTCGCTGCTCTGACGCCACGCCGGGCGCTGACGCAATCGCGCGGCCAATGTTGCATCGTCGCAGACGAGCGCCAGGTAGTGGAGGGCCGAAAAGTAGCGGCGCTCCACGCACGGCTCGATGTTCTCCGGGATGCCGCCGGCGCTGATCAGCAGGGCGGGTTTGCCGGCCTGGGCGATGTTCTTGGCGAGCCGCAGCCAGGTCTCGTAGAAATCGCGGTAGTTGGTCTCTGGCTGATCAAAGGCCGCGCTCCACAGGATATCGCTGTCCAACACCACGGCTTGTTGCGTCATCCACGGCAGGTGATGGCCGACCGTGGATTTCCCGCTGCCGCTGGCGCCGCAGAGGATGAGCAGCGGCAGGCGTCGAAAGGGGTGGCGATGCCCGCAGGCGGGGCAGATAGCATAGGGGCCAGTCGGGTCGATCTCTTTGGCGGCGTCATAATGGCCGCACTTGTAGCAGACGTTCATCATTGATTCGGATCTGCATCAGGTGAGCCGTTGCGGAGGAGGCGCTGGAGGATCGGCTCCGTCTCCAAGATGTGATCGACGGCGAACTCCACGCCCTCTTTCTCCTCCGGCGTCGCATCGCGGCGCACCAGAATCGTCCGCATCCCGAAGTCCGCCGCGGCCTGGAGGTTGCGGGGCTGATCCTCGATGAAGATGCAGGCGTCGCCCGTTGTCCCCAGAATATTTAACGCCTTCTCGTAAGCCGCCGGATAGGGCTTCCCCTGATAACCGACCGCGCGCACGTCGATGATGTGCTCGAAGTGCGGGCGCACATCTAACTGGGCGAGAATCCGCTCGGCCCACTCCGTGATGCCGTTGGTGAAGATGGCCTTGCGCGCTTCGAGGCGATGCAGCATCGCCGCCAGCTCAGGATGCGGGCTGAGATATTGCGCCACATCGACGCGATGCACGGCGGCCAAGTAATCGTCGATGTCCACGTGGGGATGATGGCGCAGCAGGCCGTTCATCGTGGTACCATAGGCGGTGTAATACTCGTGGCTGAGGTCGCTGGCCGCCTCCAACGAGATATCGAGGCGTCGATGCAGCCAGTGCTGGATGTTGCGGCGCACTTCTTCAAAAAGCGGCGAGGCGCCTGCGTAGAGCGTATCGTCTAAATCGAAAAGAATGTACTGAATTTTTGTCATGCTGTGTCCTTTGTGGAGTCTATTCTACAAGCCAAGGCGAAATACGCAACACAAAATCTCCGTAATCGTTTAGTCTTGTGAGGTGCAACGCACTTTTGAGCTTATCATCAAGCATATACGGTATCAAGCGTAACTGCTACTTAAGTCCAAGTGCGTTGCACCTTGATCGCAGCTTCCCGGAAGGTTTGGACATTCCATCAAAAAAGCACCGAGGCCATTTTAACAGCCTCGGTGCTTGGCGTTGGACGCGAGTCGGCTTAGGCGATCTCGTCGTGGAGGGGCAGGGCGACCAGGCCGCTGACGATTTTGGGGTAGAAGTCGGTCGATTTCTGCGGCATCTTCTCGCCGGCTTGGGTGCAGGCGCGGACGTGCTCGATGCGGGTGGGGTTGAGGAGGAAGAGGAAGTTGGCCGCGCCGCTATCGACGGCTTCGAGGCCCTCCTCGGCCTGGCGGAGGTAGTTGAGGTTCTCTTTCTGCGCGATGCTCTCCTTGCTCAGGCCCATCACGTGTTCTAAGATGACCTCGTGGAGCACGGCGACATCCAACGCGCGCCAGTTCTCATCCCGCTCCGGCGTGAGTTCCTCCATCGTCTCTAGGAATTTGAGCGTGAGGAGCGTGAAGTCGCCATCGTAGAAGCCAAAGCGCGGATGCTCCGGCGTCGCTTCGTCCAACTTGGCCTGGAGCGCGGCGTAGTCCGCCACGGATTCGATCTCGAAGTAGGGCTGGAGGGCGGTCAGCAGCTCATCGCTTTCCTGCTGTTGATACGAATGGATGAGCCGGTGCGTCGGCAGGATGACCAAGCCGGGATCGCTCATACTGACGAAGGTGGCCATCACGTAGTTGAACGCGGCGGTGGGCGGCGCGTCGGGGCGCCTTTCGCGCATCTCGTCGCGGTAGTTGAGGGCCGTCTCGTAGCGGTGATGGCCATCGGCAATGACGAGGTTGATCTTGGGCGCCATTTCTTTGACCACGGCGGTGACGATTTCCTCGTCATCGATGACCCAGAAGGCCTGCTCCACATCCGGCTCGATGACCTGCTCGCGGAGCAGGCCGGGCATGTGCGAATCCAAGTAGGGCTTCAGTAGGGCGTTGACGCGATTTTCGGCGTCGGGGTAGAGGATGAAGATGTGGCCCCACGCGGTCTCGGTGGCGCGCGTCAGGTTGAGCCGGTCGACTTTGGGGCCGCTGAGCGTGCGCTCGTGCGGCAGGATGACCCCCTCATCGAAGCCGGTCAATTCCAAGGCGGCGGTGAAGCTCCGGCGCGTGTGCTTGACGTCGTCCGGCGTGGTGAAGGTCTGCTCCAGCACGTAGAGCACCGGCTTCGCATCGCGGAACATCGCCTCTTCTGCTTGCCAGGTCTTCATGTAGCAGCGGGCGCGGGTGTAGGTGTTGTTCTCCGGCGTGTCCGGCGTGCGGATGCCCTGGATGATGCGGCAGAAGTTGTAGGGGTTCAGCTCATAATATTCGGCCTGCTCAGCCTCGTGGATGCGATCATACGGCATCGTGATGACCTCAGAGAGGTCGCAGAATTTTTGGGGATTGTACCGTAAGCCACGGAAGGGTTTGATGTTTGCCATTGTGTCTCCTTAGCAAATGAGCAAATGAACAAATAACAAATCAACCTACGGGTGTAAGCGTAGGGAGTAAGGGAGTAGGGAGTAGGGATGTAGTTTTTCCTGTCGGCTTTAGGTGAGGTAGTGGTTGGCGAGTTTGACCAATTCATCGCCGATGCGGGCTTGCGATTCTTTGGTGGCGGCGCCGATGTGGGGCGTCGCGATGACGTCGGCGCGCTCGATGAGTTGGCGCAAGAGATCGCCCTTCGGCGGCTCCTCCGAGTAGACGTCCAGCGCGGCGCCGGCCAGATGACCGCGATCCAACGCCTCGTAGAGCGCGGCCTCATCGACCACGCCGCCGCGCGCGGCATCGATCACATAGGCGCCCTCTTTCATCTTGGCGAATTCTTCGGTGCTGAGCAGGTGATGGGTCTCCTTGGTGTGGGGCAAGTGCAGGGTGACATAGTCGGATTGCGCCAACAGCTCGTCCATCGAGACGATGTTCTCATCCTCGACGTAGGGATCGTAGGCGACGACGGTCATACCCAGCGCCTGGGCTTTCTCGCCGACCAGTTGCCCGATCCGTCCGTAGCCGATGATGCCCAAGGTCTTGCCGCCCAACTCGGTGCCCTTGAGTTGCTTTTTATCCCAGCGCCCAACCTTCATCGAAGCATCGGCGCGGGGGATGTGGCGGGCCAGGCCGAACATCAGGCCCAGGGCCAGTTCGGCGACGGCGTTGGAGCTGGCGGCGGCGGTGTTGCGCACGTCGATGCCATGATCGCGTGCGTAGTCCACATCAATGTTATCCAGGCCCACGCCCGCGCGCATGATGATCTGGAGGTTGTCGGCTTTGTCGATCACGGGCGCGCGGACCTTGGTGCGGCTCCGCACGATCATCCCCTCGTAGGCGCCGATGACCTCCGGCAGCTCCTCGGCGGTGATGGTATCGCGGATATCGACATCGACGCCCAATTTTTGGATTCTCTCAATTGCAGTTGCGTCAACAGGATCGCAGATAAGCAGTTTTGCCATAATTTTCTCCTTGGTTTATTGAGTTGCAAGTTAAAAGTTACAGGTTGCAAGTTTTCGCGCTCGCTCCCGGAAGTCCTGCGTCAATCGCGCAATCTAACTTGTAACTTTCAACTTTTAACTTCTAACTTTTAACTTAATCCTAAAATATCGTTGATCTGATCCAGCAGCCATTCGAGGTCCGCGACCTGGAGATCGCCCATGTGCGCGATGCGGAAGGTCTTCTCGCGGAGCTTGGAGCCGTAGCCGTTGGAGATCATCGCGCCGCGCTCGGCCAACTCGGCGTTGAGATCGGCCACGCTGATGCCCCGGGTGTTATCCACGGTGGTGACGGTGTTGGAAAGATAATTCTCGTCGGGGAAGAGCGCGAAGTATTCCCGCGCCCACTCGCGCACGACGTTGGCCATATCGATGTGCCGCTGCCAGCGGTTATCCAGCCCCTCTTCTAAGATGGCGTCCATCTGCACGTCGAGCGCCTGGATCAGGCTGATGGCCGGGGTGGCCGGGGTCTGATCTTTACCGTACTTCTTGAGGAAAGTCAGGAAATCGAAGTAATAACCGTGATTGGGAACCTCCTTGGCGCGCTCAATCATCCGCTCGCTGACGGCGGCCACGGCGAGGCCCGGCGGCAGGGCGAAGCACTTCTGCGTGCTGGAGAACACGGCATCGATGCCCCAAGCGTCGAAGGCGATCTTGGCGCCGGCCATCGCGGAGACGGCATCCACCAAGACGACGGTGTTGGGGTACTTCTCATTGACTAAGGTGGCGATCTCCTTGAGGGGGTTCATCACGCCGGTGGAGGTCTCGTTGTAGGTGACGGTCACCGCGTCGTAATCATCTTGGCTGAGCGCCTCATCGACCATCTTCGGGGTGATGGCCTCGCCCCACTCGACGTCGATGCGGTCGGCGGGGACGCCATTCATGACGGCGATCTTATGCCAGCGGTCGGAGAACGCGCCGCACGTCGTGACCAGCGCCTTCTTGCCGGGGCGGACGGCCTGGCGGATCGACCCTTCCATCACGCCGGTGCCGGAGCCGGTGATGAGGAAGATGTACTGGTCGGTGTAGAGCAACTTCTCCAATTTGAGGCGCACCTCTCTGTGGAGATCGGAGTAGTCCGTGCTCCGATGGCCGATCATCGGGGCCGCTTGCGCCTTTAAAACCTCTTCTCGCACGTGGGTTGGACCGGGAATGAACAGCTTTTTGTACATTTAGATCCTCCTAAGGATTTGGCTAATGTGAATAGACTTGATCCGTGAGTCGTCACGTCACAAGATGTTAGACATCTTACCTTATAGTATAGGATGAAAAGGAGGATCTGTTAAAGTGCTGATAATACTGTTATCCTTGTGATGATTTGCGTATCAGTTGAAAAGGGAAATGCTTTCGAGCGCTGTCT
>CAYXVS010000023.1:0-3677 GCA_964468735.1 uncultured Anaerolineales bacterium
GGAGCATCCGGCGGCCAAGCGATGGCCCCCGCCGCCCAATTCCTTGGCAATCCAGGCCACGTCGTAGCCGGGCCGGGCGCGCAAGCTGACCTTGACCGAATCATCGCGCATTTCCAAAAAGCTGGCGATGATCTTCGCTTCCGCCACGCGACTCAGCAAGTTGCCCAGGTCGAGATCGTAGTGATCGTCGATGCCCAGCTGTTCTTTCTCGGCCAAAGGGAAGGTCGTCCACGCGACCTGCCCCTCAAGCTGGAGGCGATTCAGCGCGACGCCCCAGCCGCGCATCTTGCGATAGGCCACCGCGTCGAGCGTCTTCTGCATCACGCGCTGATAATTCCCGCCCGCTTCGATGAGATCAGCGACGAAGGCCAAGACCTCTGGCGTCGTCGATTCAGTGCGAAGGCCGCGCGTGTCCGTCAGGACGGCCACGAGCAGGCAGGTCGCGATCTCGTCGCGGACCGGCACACCTAAGCCCTCGATCAGCTTCGTCAGCGGCAGCGCGGTCGCCGCCGCCTCCGGGGCCACGACGTTCACGTCGCCGAACGCATCGTTGGTGGCGTGATGGTCGACGACCAGCAGCGGCATCCGCTCGCGCCAACTCTCGTAATACAGCCCGCCGGCCCGATCCAGATCGCTCATATCGACCGCGACGACTAAATCGTGATCGGCGTCCTCCGCCACTTTGCGCACAAAGGCATCGGCGCCGGGGAGATAGGCGAAGGTCTCGCCGATGGGATGCACGCACGCGACCGTCGGTTGCTTGCCCAGCGCCAGCAGCGCCAAGCGCAAGGCCAGCGTACATCCGATGGTGTCGCCATCCGGCCGGGGATGGGCGATCAGCAGCGGGCGTTCGCAGCGGTTAAGAAGCGCTATCGCCTGCTGCATCTTCTTCTGAGGTGAGATCGTCATCTTCTTTCTCCTCGCGCCACGCATCTAAGATCTGGTCGATCCGTTCGCCTGTTTCGAGCGACGTGTCGTGGATGAAGATTAGCTCCGGGATGTTGCGAAGGCGCAGCGTCGGCGCGATCTCCCCGCGCAGCCAGCCGGCCGCGCCATCCAGCGCTTCTTGCACCTCTTCGACCTCCTCCTCGGAGCCGATGATGCTGTAGTAGACCTCGGCCCGCGTCGTGTCGCGATTGACCGAGACATCTGTGATGGTGACGTCGGATAAGCGGCTATCGTGGCTCTGCTCCAACAGGAGCTTGGCCACCTTCCGCTGAATGAGACGGTTGACTCGTCCCAAGAATTTTTTACTCATAGGTTGTTTAGGTTCCTTTGCTTGTGCTTACTCATTCGTCTGGTGTGCATATCCTCATTAAAATGTGGGGAAATGCGGGACGCGTAAGGCGGAATACCATTCCGCCCTACGTCTAACCCAATGGTTAATGTTAGCGCTCCACGCGCTTCTTGACGTAGAATTGCAACACATCGCCCTCTTCAATATCATCGTAGCCTTCGATTTTGATGCCGCATTCAAAGCCCTCTTTGACCTCGCGCACATCTTCCTCAAAGCGCTTCAGCGAGTCAATATGACCATCGAAGATCATCTCTTTATCGCGGAAGACGCGAATGCGCGCATTGCGCTGCACCTTGCCGCTGGCCACGTAACATCCGGCCACCCGGCCAATGCTGGAGATGTCGAAGGTATCCCGCACTTGCGCGTGACCGATCATCTGATCCTCGAAGGTCGGGGCCAACATACCCTTCATCGCCTTCTGGACGTCGTCGACAATCTCGTAGATGATCTCGTAGATGTGAATGTCGACGCCTTCTGTGTCAGCCATCCGACGGGCGGCGGCATCCGGCGAGACGCGGAAGCCGATGATGGTCGCCTCCGAGGCCAGCGCCAGGTTCACGTCCGATTCGTTGATGTTCCCCGGCGCGGCGTGGATCACATTGACCTCGACATCCTCCATCTTCATACTTTCCAGCGAATTGACGATAGGCTCGATGGAGCCTTGGACGTCGGTCTTGAGCACGATGTTCAGCTCCTGAATCTGTCCCGCGCGGATGCGGGCGGAGAAGGTATCCAGCGAAAGGACCTCGCGTTTTTGCGCCAGCTCTTTTGCGCGAGCTTCCTCTTGGCGCTTTTCGGCGATGGCGCGTGCGGTGCGCTCCTCGTCCACCACGAGCAGGCGATCTCCAGCGTCCGGCACATCGTTCAAGCCTAAGATCACGGCCGGCGTCGCGGGCGGCGCAGTGCGGTGACGGATGCCATCCTCATCCTCGAGGCGGCGCACTTTGCCCCACGTCTTCCCCACGACGACGACATCGCCGGTGTGGAGCGTGCCGTTCTGCACCAACACGGTGCCCAGCGGGCCACGGCGACGGTCCATTCGGCCTTCGATAATGGCGCCCACGGCTTTGCGGTCAGGATTGGCCTTGACGCCCAGCTCTTCGGCCATAAGGACGATCGCCTCTAGCAAATCCTCCAAACCTTCTTCCATCTTCGCCGAGACCGGAATCACCATCGTATCGCCGCCCCACTCATCGGGCATCAAGCCCTCCTCGCCAAGCTGCTGTTTGACGACCTCTGGCTGGGCGTTGGGGCGATCCACCTTATTCAGCGCGACGAGAATGGGGACGTGGGCCGCGCGGGCGTGATTGATCGCTTCGATGGTCTGCGGCTGCACGCCGGCATCGGCGGCCACCACCAACACAGCGATGTCGGTCGTGTGGGCGCCACGCGCGCGCATCGCAGTGAAGGCCTCGTGGCCTGGTGTGTCCAAGAAGGTCAATCGCCGGCCTTCGTGTTTGATCTGGTACGCGCCGATGTGCTGGGTGATGCCGCCGCTCTCCCCGCCGACGACATCCGTATGACGAATGGCATCCAAGAGGGAGGTTTTGCCATGATCAACGTGGCCCAGCACCGTCACGACGGGCGGGCGCGGGCGCAAGTCCTCTGGATCCTCATCGGCCAAGAGGAGTTGCCACGCGGAAAGCTCCGTTTCAGATTCCTCCTCCGCCTCGGCGTAGGGTAATTTAGCCTCGACGCCAAACTCGCTGGCGATGATCGCAGCCGTATCAAAATCGATCTGCTGATTGATGCTGGCCAACACCCCATTATCCATCAGGGCTTTGATCACCGTGATGGGTGTTTCGTCCAACTTCTCGGCAAAGTCGCGAACGGTGATAATTTCAGGTATGGTGATCTCTTTTGGACTCATATCCAACCTCCTCTCCTCATATAGATTATTCATTCATCTCGTCGTCTAATCATTGTCTGACGTCAAGATGTCCGGCAATGTCGTGGCATAAGCTCGTAGGCCGGCGATCTCGTCCTCTGTCAATTTTGTACGCAGCGCTCGATTCAAATGCCCCCGCGCCAGCGCTTGCATCCAACAGTTCTGC
This sequence comes from uncultured Anaerolineales bacterium, assembly GCA_964468735.1. GTDB lineage: Bacteria > Chloroflexota > Anaerolineae > B4-G1 > SLSP01 > JAAAOZ01. The sequence goes on from CAYXVS010000023.1 coordinate 3,352, forward strand.
TGCGGGCAGAGATACGCGCCGCGTCCATTCTGCTTCCCTTTAATATCTACCACCACATGGCCATCGGCGAGCCGCACGACGCGGATCAACGATCGCTTGTCGCGCCGTGCGTGGCACGCGATGCACATGCGCTGCGGAATATGTTTCTTTCTGCTCATCGACATCTCCCAGATAAAAGGGACGCCAAGCATGCCTCTGGCGTCCCTCAAGGCCCCGAATGGATCGGGGGTGTTCACACGTAAGCTACGGCGTCGATTTATATCATACCGACGGCCAGCTATTCAGATTCACCAAAGATTTGCATAGCTCATGGGTCAAAACTACAT
>CAYXVS010000023.1:3777-16941 GCA_964468735.1 uncultured Anaerolineales bacterium
GCCTCAGCCTCTTCTTCCTCGACCTCTTCGGCAATTCTCTCCGCGATCTCTTCCGCTTCCTCAACCAAGAGGGCGCCTGGCTCCGGCTCAGCTTCTTCCACGGCCTCGGAAACGATCTCTTCTTCTTCGATCTCGATCTCTTCGACCTCGGCGACAGCTTCCTCCTCAACAGCCTCTACGTCCGCTGCCTCTTCGATCTCGGCAGCTTCCTCAGCCGCTTCAGCTTCTGCTACTTCTTCGGCCTCCACAGCCTCCGGCTCCAAGAAGCTCAAGCTGCTCGCCTCAATCGCCTGCTTGATCTCGCCTAGCGCCCGGACGCCGATGCCGGTCAACATCAGCAACTCCTCATCGCCGATGGCCAATCGTTCCATCACCTCGCCGGCGTTCTTCAGGCCGCTGTCAGTAAGATGCTGCTTCACCTTTTCAGGTAAATCCAGCTCCATAATCGGCAGATCATAGGCCTCGCGCGGGACGCGCTCCAGCGCCTCCCGAGCCGCGGCGATGCGCTCTTCCTCAGCCCGACGCTGAGCGGAGCGGCGCTTCCGCAACTGCTTCACCTCCGGTCGCTCCTTATCGCGGCGGCGCAAGAAGGCCTTGTGTACGGCCTTGACGACGGTTCGGACAATGCGTTGTTCTTCGTCTGTATAGGAATAGTTGTGTTCTTGATGTTCGCTCATGATACCCGCCAATTGGGGGATGAGGGATGCAGCCTCCCGATCGATGTTTTCCACCATATCGGGCGTCGCGTTAATCTTCTCCAGCGCCCACATCGTCGCCTCGGTGATGCCCCGAATGTCAACGCGCCAGCCCGTCAGCTTGGCAGCGAGACGCGCGTTCTGCCCAGCACGCCCGATGGCCAGGGAAAGCTGATCGTCTCGAACCATCACAGACGCCGTGCGCCCGTTAGGATTCAACTCGTCCAACGTCACATCTAAGACATCCATGCTCAAGGCATTGCCGATAAAGGTCGCTGTATCTTCATTCCATTCCACCACGTCGATGCGCTCGTCGCTCAACTCGCGCGAGATCGTCTGCACGCGAATGCCGCGCATCCCGATGCAGGCGCCCACCGGATCCAACCCAGATTGATCCGTCGTGACGGCGACCTTGGAGCGGCCGCCGGCCTCGCGGGCGATGGCCTTGATCTCTACCTGCCCGTTGCGGATCTCCGGGACCTCCAGCTCCAACAAGCGCCGCAGCATCAAAGGGTGACTGCGACTGACGATGATCTCAGGGCCACGGGGGGAGCGCTTCACTTGTAGGACGTAAACGCGGATCTTTTGATGTAGTCGATATCGCTCGCTGGGGATCTGCTCCCGGCGCGGCATCAGCGCCTCTTCCGTGCGCTCTAGATGCAAGGTCACGCCATGGGGCTTGATCGATTGCACCGTGCCGATGATGATTTCATTTTCCTGGCGGCTGAAGCGGTGGAATTGGCTTTCGCGCTCGGCCTCGCGCAAGCGCTGGGTGATGACCTGTTTGGCCGTCTGCGCCGCGATGCGTCCAAAATTATCCGGCGTCACATCGACCATCACCTCATCTCCAACTTCCGCGTGCGGCTTGCGCTTCTTGATCTCTTTCAAAGACACCTGGGTCTTCTCATCGGCCACATCTTCCTCGGATGCGACGGCCTCTTTTCCGAGGTAGATACGCGCCAAACCGGTCTCCAAATTGATCTCAGCCGTCATATTTTGATTGGGGCCGACGTCCCAATCTCGCCGATACGCGCTCACCATCGCCGCTCGGACCGCGTCCAACACAACGTCTCTCGGCAAGTCATATTCAGCGCAGATCTGATTAAATGCCAGGGCGAACTCACTCTTCATTAAAAAATAGCCTCCGTCTAGGAAGTTCCAGAATTCAAAACTTCTCAGATCTAATTATTTTTTCTCTCTCAGAAAGCTGCTCGTATTTGGGAAGTCTCTTTCCTGGAACGGCCTATCCAATCCTATCGATTTACGAAGAAAAGTGGGGGAAACCCCCACTTTTCGTGCGTCTCCTATACAACTCCCCCGCGCGTCTAGCGCTATTATAACACAGGTTAAAGGTTTGAGCAAGCCTTGGGTATAGTGCTATAGTGCAGATTATTGGGAAGTTCGGGCCGGCGTTTTTTATCCTCCCGGAGAGGACTCCGCCGTGCCCGTGGTGGCTCGGCCAGGAGGCCGGCCACAACCTTGGGGGAGGTTTGTTAACTCCAGATCTTTCTTTTCTCCATAATCTGTCGTATACCCGCAAGCCTTAATCAACCGCCTAACCGCTAAATTCGCCGCCCTGCGTGGAAGCCTTCGTGGATGGCCTGCAAGACTTTGCGCGGCTTGACGGCATCACCGACAGCGATGATTTCCATATCTCCATCTACATTTACATTAGCCAGCGCGGCGAGCAATTCCGTGTTGGACGTCATACCCAACGCCAATACAAAGGCATCCCCCTCGATCCTCGTCTCATTGCCCTCGCAAGTACAGCTCAGACTGTCAGATAGGATGCAATCAATGCAGTGATTAAGCTTGACCTCGATCTCATCCTCCACCAACTTGCTTTGGATGACCCAGCGCGTGAAATCTCCAACCTCCGGCACGACTTGGGAAATTTGGTCTACTAACGTGACCTGCTTGTTATGCTGCTCCGCCAGGAACATTGCTACTTCCGTGCCGACCAAGCCTGCACCACAGACAACAACGCGCTTACCGGCCGGGATATCGCCGTCGAGCACATCGAGCGCGCCGTAGACACCCTCGGCATCCGCGCCCTCAATGGAAGGGGCGGTCAGACGCGCGCCGGTCGCGATGATGACAACGTCCGGGGAGACGGCCTTCACCTTATCGGCCGCAACCTCCACCCCAAGCTCAACGCTTACGCCCTGGCGCTCCAGTTCAGAGATCTGCCACGTCAAGAAGTCACGATAATCCTTTTTGAATTCGGGATGCCCAGCATAGCGCAGCATCCCACCTAAATGGTCGTCCCGCTCGTAAAGTGTCACCTCGTGACCGCGCAGCGCGGCGACTCTAGCGGCCTCCATCCCAGCCGGCCCCCCACCCACCACCATCACGCGGCGGGGTGTCGCGGCCGGAATGAGGCGGGAGTACATCTCGTGTTCTTTAGCCGCCTGCGCATTGACGGCACAATCGAAGCCCCGGTAACTCATGACCGAATCCAGACATTCGTTGCAGCGCACACAACGGCGGATCTCTTCCGGCTTACCAGCAATGACTTTGCGGGGATACTCCGGATCGGCGATGATCTGCCGCCCCATCGAAACCAGGTCAGCTTTGCCCTCGGCAATAACATCCTCCCCCATCTCCGGGGAAAGGCCACACACGGCAATGACCGGGATGCTGACCGCTTGCTTGACCGCCGCCGCCAGTGGCACCAGATTGCCGCGCGGCACATAGAGCGGCGGCACCCACATTCCAATGCTCACCCCTTCGCTGAGACGCTTACCCTGCGGATCCACTGTGCCCTGCAATGCGCCGAAGAACGTCGCCATACGCGAATCCCAGGTTCCCGCGCTGACGTGAATCGCGTCCACGCCGGCCTCTTGCGCCAGCTTGGCGAATTTAACGGCTTCTTCCAGATCTACGCCATTGGGCACATCTTCCTCAGCGGAAAGGCGATAGATGACAGGAAAATCCGCGCCGGCCAGACGCTTGACGGCGCGGATCACGTCCAAGGGGAAGCGCGCGCGTTTTTCAAAACTACCGCCATATTCATCCTCACGGCGGTTGGTGTAACCGGAGAGGAACTGCAATGGCATGTAGCCATGCGCGCCGTGAATCTCAACGGCATCGAAGCCTGCGATGCGCGCGCGCTGCGCTGCCTGCCCATAGACTTCTATGAGAGCTTTGATTTCATCCACCGTCATTGTGTGGGGTGTATCATCAGGCAGCAACATCGTGCCAACCCCGGAGGGCGAGATGGGGGGCTTGCCTGTGACGGATTCGCTGGCGAAGCAGCCACCGTGCGCGAGTTGCAGTGCAATTTTAGTCCCAGCTGCGTGCGCACCAGAAGCCAATCGCGCCAGACCGGGCACAAAGGCATAGCTAGAGATCTCCAACTCACCGGGGATCACCCGTCCCCCCGGTTCTGGACAACACACCTCGGTGATAATGAGACCCACCCCTCCATGGGCGCGGGTGACGTAGTAATCGGCAATGTTGTCGGAAACCGTTCCATCCGCCGCGGCTAGATTTGTCCCCATGCCAGGCTGTACCATGCGATTTTTGAGATTGAGTGTCCCGATTTGAATAGGATGGGTAAGATTTTCGAACATTTAATTCTCCTCCTTCTTATCTTCTCACTTATGATCCACAAGTTTATCGTTTCAACGAGATCGACATCCGAGTTTAAGGATAGGGAATTGCGTGGTAGCGTGCATCACCGGCGTTGGTGTTGGTGTTGGCGTTGGCGTCAACACCACAGGGGGCGGTGTAGGTTTAACCGGCGTCGGTGTATCTGTGGGACGTGGCGGCAAATCCGAGGTTGGCGACGGCGTGGGGGTTGGCGGAGGCGGCGGCTTGGTGGGGATTTCCGTTGGCGTGAATGTGGGGGTCGGCTGCGGGGTGTCGGTGGGGCGCGGCGGCAGATACGGGGTTGGCGTAGGCGTGAAGGTGGGGGTCGGCAGCGGCGTGAAGGTTGACGTGGGGCGCGGTGTAAAGGTCGGCGTCGGCGTCGACGTCGCCGTTGCGGTCGCGGTTGGCGTGGGCGACGGGGTGCGCGTTGGGGTGCGGGTCGGGGTTGACGATGGTGTGGCAGTGGGCGAGGAGGACGGCGTCGGCGAAGATGTACGGCCGAGGGTTGGGGTGACGCGCGGCGTGTCGGTCTGCTCCGGGGTTGGTGTATCCGCAGGCCCTGGCGAATCCGTGGGTTCTTCGCCAGGCGGGGGCGTCGCCGAAGGTTGGGATGGCCAAGGCGTAGGGGTCGGCGTCGGTGAGGGACGAAATTCAACCTCCGGAACGATGGTCGGTGGACCTAAGGTGGCTTCTGGATCATAATTCCAAGTAGGTTCGTAATCATCTCGAAGAGGAGGAATGGTTGGCTCATTCCCCTCGAAGATCAGATAATCATCGTCCTGGTAGGGATCCATATCAGAGGCCAAGTCGGCCTCAACCCATCGTCGCTCCGATGTGGAGAGAGCCAAGGAGGAGGAGAAAAAGAGGCAGACAAATCCGAGCAGTAGAATAAGCACCAGAATCAACAGTTCTCGCCATCTTATATTACGTGACCGCTGCTCTTGAGCGACTTCATTTATCATTTTAGCCTCTCCTATGCCACCTACGATCCGTTAGGTAGCTGGGCAAACGAAGCAGTTCCAAGGTATACGAGATACATGAGGTTGCGCGCTAAGCAATTTATCGCTCACATCAACCCTAACTTCGTTTGCCTTGAACTTGGTCGAGCACGCTCCAGGGCACTGAGAGCGATTTTCTCCGTCGATCTGGGGATGGTTCACGAGCCAGCAGAAATTGGTTTACACTTTTATTTTGCGCAGAAGATCCCTGTCTTGAGAAAATAAATGCCCGGCGAATAAATTCGCGGCTACATTTGCGAAACCGGCCTTCGCCGGTTAGAACTTAGTCGCCGAAGGGCGACTTCGTAAGGGTGGCCGTGGTTTTAACCGCCAGGCCTGGGACTCCGAGAAAAAAGTGTCAACCTATTTCTGAACCATCCCCTAAAGTCTTATACATTCTCAGGTGGAGGCGTGGTAAGAGCTTGCGCTTGCATCGTTGGTAGGATAATGCTGAAGGTACTCCCCTGGTCAACCTTGCTGACGACCTGGATGTATCCGCCGTGCGCTTCGACGATGGCCTTCGTGACGTACAGCCCCAATCCCAGGCCGCGAACGTCATCATCGTGTTGGTGCATCACACGGAAAAAGCGCGTAAATAGATTACGCTGAGCTTCTTCTGGCATACCGATGCCGGTATCTTCGACCAAGATGCTGACGCGGTCGGGATGGCTGACGACTCGGAGGGTCACATCGCCACCGGCGGGCGTGTACTGCCAGGCATTGCGCACCAGGTTGAGGATAGCCCAACGCATCCGCTTTTGATCGATGTTGACCAGAGGACAAGATTGATCAGGCGTCTCAACCACAAAATCTAATTCTTGGTCTTCCATCTTGGGATCCCATTCTTCAGCGATATCCGCGATCAGCTCAGAGATCTGGAAGGGTTGTTGCTGCAAGGTAAGCCGTCCGCCGGCCTCGATCTCGGTGAAATCCAGGAGCGCGTTAACCATTGAGATCATATTGCCCGTTTGCAGAACGATCTTCTCCAAAAAGGTGCGCTGACTGGCCTCCAGCACCTCGCGGGTCGTGGCCAGGAGCAGATCGCTGTAGCCCTTGATGGAGGTCAGTGGTGTGCGCAACTCGTGAGAGACGTGCGCGACAAAGGCATCTTTGAGCTTCTCAGCCTCTACCTCTGCGGTGACATCGCGGATAACGATCACCGTACCTAACTTCTGGCCGCTCTCCTGACCTTCACCTTCCATTCGCACCACAGCGGAGTGCGCGACGAACACCTTATCCGCCAGTTGGAAACGACGGCTTTCTAACAGCCACGGACTCGGCGGCTCCTCAGGATCACTCTTTTGCTCCGCCACCGAGAGTTCACGCAGGGGGCCATAGCGAAATTGTTCGGCCATATCCCCCAACATCGTCCTGGCCGCCTCGTTCATCGGAATAATATTACCATCAAGGTCCTCTAAAAGCACGCCGTCACCGATGCTGGAAAGAATCGCGCGCATCCGGCTGGCGGTCTCGCGTTGAGCGTACAGCGCCTGCTCAAGCGCAAATGTGCGCTCCTCCAAGCTGAACGTCATCTGATCGAAGGTCCGAGCCAGGACGCCAACCTCATCTGAGCGCTGAATGCCTGTACGTTGCCTCAGATCCCCCTGAGCCACGGCCAAGGAGGTCATCACCAAGCGCTGTAATGGATTAGTGATTCTAGTTGCGATAAAGAAACCCAGGACAATCACAAAGACTGATCCAACACTAAAGATGATTATGTAATTGGTTCGACTTTTCTCCCCGGCTTCCTGCACGAATTGCCGAGGAAGCGCGACAGAGTAGACGCCAAAGCTCTCCGAGCCAACTTGTACGGCTCCATAAGCCAAGCGGTAAATTTGTCCCTGAATCCTTTGATTCTCAATATCCTCGAACAGCATTAGATTTTCCGCTTCCTCGATACGTTGATAGATATCGGGTGAGATAGACAACTCCGAGAGCAATGCTTGATCATCTGCTTGATCGCCAACGGGAGAGAAGGTCGTATAGATAGCTTGACCGTTCCATGAATAAATAGTGATTTGGGAGAGCACGTTCGTCTGAAAGTCGGGTATCATCTTCGATAATCGGCTACCCATCATAATCACGCCAATCATCTCATTTTTATACTCAATCGGCGCAGCAGTGAAATAGTAATAGTTCTGCTCATCAAGAGGATGGCGTCCGATTGCATGCTTAGGAGGAGTTCGAGGATCGTTTTCGTCTATAATACCTTGCAATATATTAGCATATTGCACTCCGCCCTTTGAAAAAAGTTTTCTATCGAATTGATCCCCTTCTCGGAGATAGTGCACCAGTACATCACCTTGCGCATCTAAAAATAATACCGTGTCAAGATTCTGGGTCGAGGCCATCGTTTTAACTCTGTTATGAAGCGCATCATCATCTTGATCTCGGATGGCCTCCAGGACACCGGAGACTACAAGAATCCGTCTCGCTGCGTCCATATGCTCATCTTCATCATAGCGCCGCCAACTGCTCACGAGTGTCCGGGCAGATTCGCCGAGATAACTATCCAAGCGCTCATCTAGGGATCGGCTGAGTAATTCGGTCACCACGTAGATACCAAACCCGCCCACAATCACCGTCAAGAGCAAGTAAGGTAGGACAATTTGAAGGCGAATCGTGTCGGCGAAGGTATGCCAAAGCCCAGTTATCCGTTCCCAAGGAGATTTTCTTGTTTGCGTCTGCTCCGTCATATTACCTCGGTCTTGATCCTAGCCGTGAAGGGGATTTACTCTCCAACATACAATCGATCTTACATTCTCAATCTTACTTTAAGTATAGCTCAGGTTAGGGTGAAGTCAAAGGTTGACAACGTCTTCTGGAAAAGTAACGAGGAAATCATGCCGGCTCTTCAAGAATTAGCCGGGTGCAATTGTACTAGCCTCATCCTCAACCCAGTAATGACGCAAAAAAGGTCTGTGATCCCCACAAACGCGCACATCTTCGCTACTTCTAAGGCTATCTAGGGAGTTGTCCGGCGAAATCCCAAAGACCCATCATGCCGCGTTCTCTCATGCACAACCGGCCCGAGGTTTTCCCCCGGACCGGCGGTGGCGACACTATTGGAAAAGATGCTATTGCGTTAGAACAATCGGAACCAATCGGTGCCGGTCATGATAGAGCAGGCCATCAACACGAAGATAATAAAGAGAATGGTGCCACAGCCGATGCCGGTGCAAGAACATCCACGGCCAAAGCCAAAATTCTCCTGTAGCCAATCAAAGACCACATTGAGAATAGCGAGTCTAAGCAAGCCGCCTAAACAGCCAGGGCGACGATCCATTAGTTATTCCTCCCTTTTTGCTTGGTTTTTAAGTAGATGAAGCTCATCTATTTATAGTACGGCATGCTCAGATAGGAAGTTGCATCCGGGCCATTCCTCCGATTGACAAACATCAAGACTCCTCTATTATTTTCTTGGACGTTAGCGATAATTTCTCCAACTCATTCTCCTTTCGTCATTCCCCGACCCTACCTAACGTTCTCCCTCACCTATGACTTCATCGCGAACCTTATTTTGCAAGGAGGAAAGGATGGGTACAGAGCGACAGAAGAACGACTCCACATATCAACCGGGCGTCGTTGTCGATCATCAGCCTTGGGAGCCGGAGCGGGATGAGGAACGACGGCGGAAACGGCGGCACGGGCGCGGCGGGTGGAGAGGCCCCCATCCGCACGTAGAAGTTATCCTGGACGAGGCAGCGCCGATGGTGCGGGTCATCCCTTCAGCGCGGGAACGGGGAGGCTGGCAAGCCTGGGGCAAGCACATCGCCTTCGGCCTGAGCGGGATTTTGCTCTTCGCATTTGCCCTCGGCGTGATGAAGGCCGGCGCTGCCACGCTCACACCCTTTATTCGCGAACAGTTAAATGTCACCAACGCCTGGGATAGCCTGGGGCTGGGCTGGCTGATGGCCTGGATCGTGCAGAGCGGCTCCCCGGTCGCGGCGCTGGCGATGGCGATGTTGAGCGCCGAGACCTTATCCTCGACACAAGGCTTCACGATGATCGCCGGCTCGCGCTTGGGCGCCAGCTTCGTCGTCCTACAATTGGGCTTCCTCTACGCCCTGAAAGAACAAGATCGCCGCAAATCTTTAGTAACCGGCGTCCTCTCCCTATTGTTGACCGCGTCCGTCCTGGTGATCTCCATTCCCCTGGGCATCGCGTTGCTCGAATTGGGCTGGTTCGATGGCCTCCAACTCCCCATCCTCATGCGATTTGGCAGCGTTATCGGCACGGGCTTAGATGCCCTGGTCAGGCCTTTGGAGGCAACCTTGCCGGGCGGGGTGCTCTTTGTACTGGGGATCGCCCTGGTCGTGGCGGGCTTCAAGCTCTTCGATATGGCCCTCCCCGACCTCAACCTAGAACGCACCAACTTTGGGCAGATCAATCGGATCGTCTACCGTCCGCCCTTTATGTTCCTGATGGGCCTGCTGCTCACCTTCATCACCATGTCGGTCTCGATCTCCGTGGGCATCCTGGTGCCGCTCTCCGTGCGCGGGTACCTGCGCCGCGAGAACATCATCGCTTATATTATGGGCGCCAACGTCTCGACCTTCTTCGATACGCTGGTCGCCGCCGTGGTGCTAGGCGAACCTACAGGCGTGACCGTCGTGTTGATCCACATGGCCTGCGCGGCGCTGATCTCACTGTTGATCGTTCTCTTCTTCTATCGACAATACGAGAGCGCCATCTCCTGGGCCTTGGGGTGGATCATTCGCCGCATGTTCAACTTTGCCATATTCTTGGGGATAGCCTTTATCATCCCTTTTATCCTGATGCTACTGTAACCCAGCCATCACTAACATATAAATGTGAAAGGTAAGATACAAATGGATATTCTAATCTGTACCAACGGAGCCGATTACACACAACCGGCGATGGAAGCCGCCATCGAACTCGCCAAGCAAGCCGGTTCCAAGGTGGATATTTTGGCTGTGCCGCTTCAGAATCGACGGCAGGAAGCCGAGGCGCAAGTCCAGGCGCTGGTCAAGACCTTAGAGACGGCCAATATCCCCGTCCAGGTGATCTGGCGCGAGGGATCGCTCGCCGATTACGCCGACAACATCATCGAGCAAGTCCAGGCCATGCGGAATAAGCCCTACGATCTGGTCATCTTCGGCAGCCGGGGGCGCCGAGGCTTAGTCGCGCGCATCTTCGGCTCGATTGCATCGCAGGTGACGCACGAGGCGCCAGCCTCCGTGTTGGTCATCAAAGACCAACCGGGACGGCAAGAGAAACTCCTCCTCTGCACCTCCGCCGGCCCCCAGAGCGAACAGACCGTGCAATTCGCCGGGAAACTGGCGCCCCTGTTAGACGCCTCCGTGACCTTGATCCACATCATGTCCCAAGTTCCCCTGAGCGAACGGGCAACGATAAAAGATTTGGGAGCTTCCGCAGAAGAATTGATAGAAAATCAGTCGCGGGAAGGAACGCATTTGAGCGAGATGGCTGCGTATCTGGAGGATCAACACGTCGATACGCACACCGTCGTGCGTCACGGCTTAGTGTTAGATGAGATCCTGGCCGAAGCGCACGAGGGCGACTACGACATGATCATCCTCGGGGCGCACAGCACGCCGGGCCTGCATCCGCTCTTAGTCGAGGATGTCGCGCGCGATATCCTGTTAGCGGCCAAATGCCCGGTGCTGGTGGTGCGCTTGCAGAACGATGAACAAGAGTCAGACGCAGGCAGCGACCTATGAGAACGTGGATTTTCATCATCGCCCTGTGCCCCGCAATTTTGGATTGGATCGCCGTGGCCCAGAACGACCGACGCCGAGAGCACATCTTCAAGCCGGCGACGCTGGTGGTGATCTGGATCGGCGCGGCGCTGTTGGCCTATCAGGGGACAGCTCATCCGCGATTGGCGCGCTACTTCCTGCTCGCGCTCGCCCTCTCGCTGGCCGGCGACATCTTCCTGATGTTGCCGGATGAGCCATTCTTCCTCCCCGGCCTGATCGCCTTCTTCCTCGCGCACCTGAGCTACATCCTAGGCCTGACCCCCACCCTGCCGCCGGCGCCCGCGCTGAGCCTGCTGATCGTCATCGCGCCCATCAGCCTCCTCTTCTATCGGCGCATCGCGGCAGGCTTGCGAGCGCGAGATCAAGACGAGATGCTCCTACCCACCGCGGCCTACACCCTCATCCTGAGCCTGATGCTCTGGGCCGCGTGGGCCACGCTCTTCCGCCCGGGATGGACGCCGACCGGACGCGCCTTAGTCGCCGGCGGCGCGACGCTCTTCTTCGCCTCCGACGCGATGTTAGCGTGGAATCGCTTTGTAACGTCCTCTTCCATTCTCAACATCGCCGTCATCGTCGCCTATCACCTGGCGCAGATCGCGCTGGCGCTTGTTATCGGCGTGCGATGAGGCAACGTGATATTCTGTCAGAGCGGCCTGGGCCTCGCGCCCAGGCCGTTTGTTTTTGTGATAGGCAGTGCTAAACTTACATTCAGACTAACGACTATGCTGGAGGCAATTTCCTATGGACGAAAACAACACCGAAACCATCCAAGTGGATGTGTGGCTATACGGCCCCCTCGCCCGCTCCGGCGGCAGCGACGATAACATCGCGGCGCACGTCGATCTCTCCCTCCCCCCGGAGCGGCGGACTGTACAAGACGTCTTGGATCATCTAGAGATGCCCACGGAGGAACGCGGCTTTACCTTCATCAATGGCAACCTCAGCGCGATGCCGGGCGAGCATCCCGACTTGAATCACGAGTTGCAGGACGGCGACCGTATCGCGTTCTTCCACCTCAAGAGCATGTGGCCCTTCCAATACCGTCACGGCGTGGCCATGGAGCGCGAGATGACGGAATCGATGGAGAAGCGCAGCGATCGCGGCCTACGCACCCGCTTCGATTCCTGAGCCGGATCAAGATCAAATCGCATGGATGTTCTTCTCAACGTCATTCTCCCGGTCTTCTTAGCGGCCGGCGCTGCCGCCCTCGTCCAACCCACCCTCAAATTAGATGAGCGGGCGCTCTCCCGCGTCACCTTCTACATCTTCAGCCCGGCCTTAGCCTTCCACGCCCTGGCGACCTCCGGCGTGAGCGGCGGCGAATTCGCCCAGATCGCCGCCGTCGAGGTCGGCGTGACGCTCATCCTCTGGGCCGTCGGCGCGATGATCGCCCCCGCTCTCAAGTTGGAGGGCGGGACGCGCGGCGCCTTCCTCGTCGGGCTGGTCCTGATGAACACCGCCAACTACGGCTTCCCCGCCAACCAATTCGCCTTCGGCGAGGCCGGCCTGGCCCGCGCCGTCCTTTACTACATCGTCAGCACCCTCCTGCGCTCCTCGCTCTGCATCTACCTGGTGGCGCGCAGCCGCCAATCGATCCGCGAATCGCTGCGCAGCGTGATCACCGTGCCCGTCCTCTACACCGCCGTCGCCGGCCTGCTCGTCAACCTCACCGGCGTGCGCGTGCCCGACTTCATCCTCCGCGCGACCGCTATCTTGGGCCAGGGATCAGTGCCGGCCCTGATGATGGTCCTGGGCATCCAACTCTACCGCGTCGCCAAAAGCGCCGTGCAAGGCGCGCGCGATCACTGGCGGCTGCCCGCGCTCGCCGCGCTCGTGGCGGGCCGCCTGCTCCTCTCGCCGCTGCTGGCCTGGCTGCTGAGCATCGCGTTCGGCGTGACGGGCCTGACGCGCGACGTCGTCATCTTAGAGAGCGCGATGCCCGCCGCCGTGATGACCTTAGTCCTGACGATGGAATACGACGCCGACACGGAGTTCGCCGCGCTCAGCGTCTTCGTCACCACCATCGCCAGTTTGCTGACGGTAACGGTTATCCTCAACCTGTTGATGTAAGTTTGAGCGACCAAGGTGCAACGCACTTGAACTGAACGAAGAGTAGCGCCTCATGCAGTATAT
>CAYXVS010000023.1:17041-20836 GCA_964468735.1 uncultured Anaerolineales bacterium
AAGCGCAAAAGTGCGTTGCACCTCAGATGAGGATACGTGAACATTTCACCGCTGACCTGCATGTAACGTATAGAGATCAAGGAGCCATCGCGTGACCGTGCTCGTGGCCAGACAACGACCCTATCCGCCCGCGCCCAGCTTGCCCCCATGGATCAATCGCAAGCGCCTAGGGCATTGGTTCCGGCGGATGTGGTTCGCCCTGGCCGGCGAGCGCGACGATCCGGCCGAGGGCGGCGTTCCCACCGAGGAGCTGATCACGCGATTCCAGCAGGGGCAGCCGCGCGCCTTCGAGGCGCTCTACGACCGTTACAAGGATTACGTCTACCGCGTGGCGTTTTACACCACGCGCCGCCAGCAGGAGGCCGAGGAGGCCACGCAGGAGACCTTCTTGGACGTGTTGGACGCCCTACCTGAGTACGACGTGCACGGCCCGGCGCGCTTCAGGACGTGGCTCTATCGCGTCACCGTCAACCGCTGCCGGATGCGCATGCGCGGGAAAGACCACACCCACACCATCGAATGGGACGACGTCGAGGAGCGCCTGGAGCGCCTGCCCATGCCCAACCCCCTCCAGCCCGAAGCGACCGTCTTAGATCGCGAGCGGGCCGCCAACCTCTGGCGCGCCGTCGATGATCTCTCGGAACCACATCGCCTGGTTGTCCTGTTGCGCTACCAGGAGGATCTCTCCTACGAAGAGATCGCGGAGGTCTTGGGCATCAAAATGGGCACGGTCAAATCGCGATTGTACAATGCGCATAAGAAGTTGCAACGGAGATTGGGCGGAGGTTAATTCCAAACCTTCCGGGAAGCTATGAATCGACCCAAAATCATAAGGAAGCTAGCATATCAGCCGAATTCTAGCTTGAGAAAACACACCTGTAGCTTCCCGGAAGGTAGAACGGATTAGGAGTCTTTTTTGAGCGACGAGCACATCGAATCGGCCCTCATAGCGTATTTAGATGGCGAGCTTGACGCGGCGGAGCGCGCGCGCGTCGAGGCGCATCTCGCGCGGTGCGAGCGTTGCACGCGGGCGCTGGCCCATCTGCGCGCCGAGCGCCGCGACCTGCGCCAGACCTTCGACGCGGCGCTCAGCCCCGTGCGCCTACCCTACGAGGCCGACCGCCGCATCCGCGAGCGCCTCCGGGCCGAGTTAGAACGCCCCCGATCCTTCTGGAGTTGGCTCTTCGCCCGGCGCGGCGCAGCCTTCCAGGCCGCGATGGCGCTGCTGCTCATCTTCTTCTCCATTCGCACCACCCAGACGCTCTCCCTGCCGCCCGCCGCGCCGCAGGAGACCCTGGTCTTAGGCCAGGATCAGCTCGCGCCGGGCCGCCGGGCCGCGCTGCGCGTCCTCGTGCGCACCGCCGACGCCGCCCTCCCCCTGGCCGGCGCGGAGGTCGTCGTGAGCCTGCGCGCCGCGCCGGACGTGATCCGCCAGGTCTATCAGGGCGCCACCGACGCCGACGGCGCCGCCGAGGTGACCTTCACCGTGCCGGAGGATCTGCCCTCCACCGCCGATCTCGTCATCGAGACGCGCTCGCCCGCCGGTGAGGCCCAGATCGTGCGGCCGATTCGCATCGCGCGCGCCTACAAGATCTACCTCAGCAGCGACAAGCCCGCCTATCGCCCCGGCCATACGCTCCACCTGCGCGCCTTGGTGCTAGACGCCGCCGACTTCACGCCCGCGACGGGGGAAAAGGTCATTTTCGCCGTGCATGATCCGGCGGGACGCGAGATCTTTAAGCAGGCGGCGACGCTCTCCGAGTTCGGCATCGCGGCGTTGGATGTGCCCTTGTCCGAAGCGGCGGCGTTGGGCGCCTACACGCTCCACGCCACGCTGGGCGATACGACCGCCGAGCGGGCCGTCACCGTGGACGCCTACGAGCTGCCCGCCTTCCAGCTCGAACTGACGACAGACCGCTCTTACTACACGCCCGGTATGCGCGTCTCCGGCGTCGCCACCGCTACCTACTTCTTCGGCCAGCCGGTCGCCGCCGCCCGCGTCCAGCTCCAGGCCGATACGGAGCCGGACGCCGCCGCGCCCCGCATCGCCCTCGGCGGCCAGACCGACGCCGCCGGGCGCTTCGAGTTCGCCTTCGACGCGCCTGCCGATCTGCACAACGCCACCCTCCACCTCCAGGCCGCCGTCACGGACAGCGCCAATCAGCAGGTGGGACGTCGGGCAACCGTGCCCGTGGCCGCCGAGCCGATCCGCATCCAGGCCGTGCCGGAGAGCGGCGTGCTCAAGCCCGGCGTGGAGAACATCATCTACGTGATGACCACCACGCCCGACGGCGCGCCGGTTCCCACCGACCTGACGATTTCCCTCTCCAAGGGCGGGGAACAGCGCCAGATCGCCACCGACGCCTACGGCCTGGCGACCCTCCGCCTCACCCCGCCGAGCGCCGCCGCGCAGACGCTGGAGATCGCAGCGCGCGACGCGACAGGCGCCGCCGGCCACGCCACGATCTCGCTGGCTGCCGAGCAGGCCCGCGCCACGCTGCTCATCCGCGCCGAGCGGGCCGCCTACGAGGTCGGCGAAACGCTCCGGCTGGAAGCGCTAACCTCGCGCCCCGACGGCGCGCCCATCTACTTGGACGTGATCCAGGGCGGGCAGATGATCGCCGCGCTCTCCGCGCCGGCGACGCAGGGCCGCGCGACCTTCGCGCTCGACCTGAACGCCGCGCTGGTCGGCGCGCTGAACCTGCGCGCTTACGCACTCCTGCCCGCTGGCGAGATGATCTCTGACGCCCGCCTCATCGTGGTCGATGCGCCGCAACAGTTGGACATCGACATCACGGCAGATCAGGCCCAATATCGCCCCGGCGAGACCGCGCGCGTGGCGGTGCAAAGCTCGCGCCTCGACGCGAACGGCGCCGCGCAGCCCGCACCCTCGGCGCTGGGCCTGGCCGTGGTCGACGCCTCGGTCTTCGCGCTGGAGACGCTGCCGCCGAGCTTCGCGCGCACCTATCTGCTGTTAGAAAAGGCGATGATCGAGCCGGAAGCGAAGGTCGCCGCGTTAGATCTGCCCGCACTTTTAGAAGGAGGAGCCGCCGCTGAACAGCGTGCCGCGCAAGATGTGGCCGCGCAGGCCGCGTGGGCCGGCGCGGCGTCCGTCGGCTTCCCGCTGCGGGCCAGCGCCACCGTCACGCCGCCGGAGACGGCGGCCCGCCGACGCCGCGCGCTGGCGAATCATCTGGCGATGATCCTCACCATCCTGCCGCTCATCGCGAGCGCCATCGTCGTGCGCGAGCTAACCCAGGCGCGATTACTGGGGCAGGCGCTGCGCGCCTTCGGCTGGAAGCTGTTGATCTTGGCAGCAATCGGCCCGCTCGTCGGCGCGCTGGGCGTCATCGCCGCGCTGGTTCCGCCGCTGGGGATGGCGGCCTTCGTCGGCGCATTGGCGCTCACAGCGGCGATCTGGGGCTGGCTGTGGATCACGGGCTGGCGGCGGGGCAAGGCCGATCTCCAATTGATGAGCGGCGTGCTGGGCGCGTACATCATCTTAGGCGGGCTGCTGCTCAGAGTCGCCACAGAGATTGGCCCGCTGGCGGTGTGGATCGTCGCGCTCGTGGCGGCCTTCCTGTGGCTGCTGGCGAGCCTCCTGCTCTGGTCGCAGGGCCTGATCCTGCGCGGGTGCCGGGCAATGGGATGGGTCGTCGCCGCGCTGACCCTACTGCTGATGCTCGCCATCGTGACGGGGGCCGCCGCGCCGGCGTTCGATTCACCGCTGAGCCGGCGCTGGGGCGATCCCCGCCTCTACGCGGGGCCGCTGGCCTGGATGACGGGCTGCGGCGC
>CAYXVS010000024.1:0-2745 GCA_964468735.1 uncultured Anaerolineales bacterium
AGGTTACAGGTTACAAGTTGCAAGTTATCAGATGCGTTTCAGCATTTGGGTAGAGCAGTTTTGGCCTCTCGTTCTTGTCTGTTTTCTCGGCGATTGGATCAAAACTGCCAAGGTTGATTTCACGATTTGTCAAAAATGAGCTTGCGTTATCATACAACGAGTTCGCAATCCGCAACGGACGCCGTTACTCTACAAGTGAAACTCAACCACGTTGTCCGACGATCATTTCGGAGAGGATGTCTACGGGGAAGTGCAGATCGTTGTCGGATTCGGCGAGCGCAGCCCTGATGCGGCGCAGGCCGGCGGCGTAGGCTTCGTCGCTCAGCAGGGCAAGTTGGGAGGCGGCGTGTTTCTTCAGGAAGGGATCGTCGAACACCGCCCGCCCGTGTTTGTGATCGACGATGTGCTGCACGAGTTCGCGGCGAATCGATTGGAAGCCGGTCTCCGCCATCCAGTCCATCACAGTTGACCAGCGCGGGAAGCGGGCGAGGTCAGTCTCGTAGGCGCCCTCGAAGTAATGGTAGACGTACCATAAGTCGCGGCGCCCGTGAGGATCCATGCCGATGATGGCTACCCTTCCGCCGGGTCGCAGCACGCGATATGCCTCATCGATGAACGCGCGCTGGCCGGTGATGTGGTGGATCACGTTGACGGCGTAGAGCAGGTCGAAGCTATCGTCGGGGAGCGGGAGGCGCTCGCCGCGGCCTTGAATCAAATGGAGGGAGGCCGTCCGTTGCTGGGCCTGGCGCAACATCCCCGCCGAGGGATCGAGGCCGTAGCACTGCCGCGCCGGATTGGCCAACTCGGCCAGCCAGCGCCCGGTGCCACAGCCGATTTCCATAACGCGAGTAGCATCGGCGGCCAGCATCTGCAGGGCGTGAACGGCGCCGCGCTGCGGCGGGCCGGCGAAGCGCTCGTTGTACGTCGGCGCGAGGTGGTCGTAATCGACCGTGGGCCGGTGCGTCATGCCTCTTCCTCCTGCTCTTGCTCGGCGTGTTGATCGACCAAGGCGCGGAGCGCGACGGTGACGCGGCGCGGGCGTTGGGTCAGTAAGCCGATCTCCTCCCATTTGCGGGCCAGCCGCGAGAGGGCGTTCTGGGAGATGCGCTCCTCGAAGGCGGGGTGGATGTCCTTGAGTCGGAAGTGGCCGTTCAGTTCGTCCAGCGCGTAGGCGACCATCTCCCGCTCCAGGCGATTGAGGGCGGGGAAGGTAGCGGGCGCGCGCACCTGCGGATCGATGATTGTGGCGTGGAGCAGCTTCAGCCAGAGGACGGCGTCCTCGATGAGGTGCCCCATCTGGAAGTAGAGGCGATTGGACCACTCCGCCTCGCCCTCCAGGTCGTGGATGAAGGGCGGCGAGGTGGCCAACGTGCCGTAGGCCTTGAAGGGGAACTCGGCGGCGTTGAAGATACCGACGCTGGGCGAGACCGCCTCCGCGCGGAGGACGTCCCAGCGCTGCTCGGTGGTGGTGAAGTCCAAGATGAAGGTGACTAAGATGCCGCCGGGCAGTTGCCAATACCAGTTCACGCCGATGCGCCCTTGGAAGCCCGGCGCGCGGTCGGCGATGGCCTCTAAAATTTGGTCCGCTATATCTAGCGTTTGAAACGACGGGTAATGTCGTACCATTGGATTTCCTTGATTTAAATTTCGGACTTTCACCTTCCGGGAAGCTACGGGTGAGTTTTCTCAAGATGATGTTGGCTCGTTCACAGCTTCCCGGAAGGTTTATACAATATCGTGCTCGCGCAGCCAGCGCTTGACCCGCGCGATTTCCTCCTCACGGGTGGAGATTTCGGCATCCAAGTGGGCCGCGCGCAGCGCCTCGAAGATCTTGCGATAGACCGGCCCCGGCTCGATTTCCATTTCTTGGAGATCGTAGCCGTCTAAGAGCGGCTCGACCGCGCGCCATTCCTTGACGTAGTTGGCCACCGGCGTGCGGATGTCAGGATCGTCGCTCACCAGCCACGCGACGGCCAAGATCTCTGGCGAGTAGGGCGTCAACTGCGCGACGATCTCGCTGGGCCGCTCGTAGGTCGGCAGGTCGGCTAACGTCTCTTGCAGATCGGGTACTTGTTCGAGCAGGTCTGTGACCCGACTGGACATCAGGAGCCGCTCAGCGATGCGCTCGATGGCCGGCGGATCTAAGCGGTAGAGGAAGAGGCACCACGAGAGTACGCGACGTAACTCCTCGTCCTCTTGACTTTCTTGGTCGGTGCTCAGGCCCCAGGCCGTCAGATCCATCGCTCGCAGGCGGGCGAAGCGCTCGTGTAGCCACGTATCGGAGGTCAGCGCCGGGTCGATCTCTTGCAGCGCGCCTAGCTCTTGCAGGCGGTCGAGCGCGGCCTCCGGCTTGGCCTCGTGGAAGATGAGGTCCAACTCGTGGCGGATGCGCCCGCCCGTGATGTGCGAGAGCATCGGCAGCGCCTCGGAGATCAGATCCTCGCTGCGCGGATCCAACTGGAATCCCAGGCGCGCCTCGAAGCGCGCGGCGCGCAGGATGCGCGTGGGGTCGTCGATGAAGCTGAGGCTGTGCAGCACGCGGATCACGCCCTCTTCTAGGTCGGATTTGCCGCCGTAGAAGTTCAGCAGGTCGCCCCAGCGCTGGGGATCTAAGCGGATGGCCAAGGTGTTGATGGTGAAATCGCGCCGGTGGAGATCCTGCTTGATGGAGCTGCTTTCGACGAGTGGGAGCGCCGTGGGGTGCTCGTAGAATTCGGTGCGGGCGGTGACCAGATCGATGAAATC
>CAYXVS010000024.1:2845-12882 GCA_964468735.1 uncultured Anaerolineales bacterium
GCGCCGTGGGGTGCTCGTAGAATTCGGTGCGGGCGGTGACCAGATCGATGAAATCGGGCAGGCCCAGGCCCTCGGACTCGGTTTCGCCGTCGCTCACGCTTTCTTCAATGTAGGGCGGTTCGGATGGCTCGTGTGCAAGGGGCGCATCGAGGACGCGATCCCATATATCCGCCGGCAGCAGCCATTTGACGGTGCGGAAGCGCCGGTGGGTGCGGATTTCGCCGCCGAACGCCTCGACTAAGAGGGCGCCCAACGTGATAGCGTCGCCTTCGACCACTAGATCCACATCGGAGAGCGGCTGATCCAACAGCAGATCCCGCACGATCCCGCCGACGAAGTGGATGGTGTGGTTTTGCTCGGCGGCCAGGGCGCCGATGTGCCAGATGAGCATCAGGAGCGGGCGCGCGAAGGCGTGGGCCATCTTGCGGGCGATGCGCTGCCGCTCGGTCTCCTGCTCGGAGGGCGGGATGCGGATGAGGTCGGTGCGGGTGACGACGCCGGTGATTTCCCCGCGTTCTTGGACGGGGATTTGGCCCCAGCCGGTCTGGATCATCAGCGTGCGCACGCGCTCCGCCGAATCCTCCGGCGTGACGGTCACCGCGCCCTCCTGCATGATGCGGCTGACCGGCTGCTTGGCCCAGCGATGTTGGAGCGCGCGGTCAACGGCGTTGCGCGTGACCAGGCCGAGCACCTCCTGCTCGCCGCGCGCGACCACGGGGAAGCCCTCGTGGCCGGTGCGGAGCATCTGCTGGGCGACATCGGCGATGTCATCATCGGGGTGGGCGACGCGGACGCCGTGTGACATCAGATCGGCGACCTTGACGCGCGGCTGGATGTACTGGGGCAGGCGCTCTTTCAGCTCCGCGCAGACCTCTTGGGCGCCGCGTTGGCGGACAAGCGCCGCCGCTGCGCGATCATGCCCGCCGCCGCCGAAGGTTTCGGCCACGTCGGCGACGTTGATGTCGTCGGTGGCGCTGCGCGCTACCAATTGGGTGTTCCCGCTCGCTTCGACCAAGATGAAGAGCGCCGAGGGATCGAGCAGATCGCGCAGCTTGTGGGCCAGCGTCGAGATCTCCTCATCGGTGTGGGGCGGCGAGACGGCCCACGCGACGACGATGGGATGGCCGTCGATGTCTAAGGTTTCGGCGTGCTCCTGAAGCTCGCTGTAGATTTGCAACTGCGTGGCGGTGAGCGTGTGCTCCAAAAAATCCGAGGTGATGTCCAAATTCGCGCCGTGATCCAATAGCCAGGCCGCCGCGCGCAGATCGCGCGGCGTGGTCGAGTTGTAGGTCAGCGCGCCGGTATCCTCGTAGATGCCGGTGAGCAGCAGCGTCGCCTCCAAGCGCGTGATGGGGATCAGCCGCGATGAGAGCGTCTCGACGATCAACGTCACGGCAGCGCCCAGCTTTTCGCCTCGGAAGCGCCAACCCTCCGGCAGGGCGCCAGGCTCCGGCGGCTCGTGGTGATCGATGATGAGCACATCGTGGATGTCCTGACCCATCCCGCGCACGTAGGTCAAGCTCTGCGTATCGACCAAGATTACGCGCTGGATGTACTGGCCGCGCGTGAGGCTTTCGGGATCGACGAAGGGCAGCTCGGCGCCGTAGAGGGCCAAGAAGGATTTGACGTTGCGGTTGATGCGGTGCGGCAGGACGGGGCGCGCCTGGGGATAGAGCTTGTGCGCGCCCAGCAAACTGGCGATGGCGTCAAAATCCGCGTTTTCGTGCGTCAGGATGATTTGTGTATCGATGGGTAGGCTGCCTTTCTTAACTCGTTTGGCTCTTATGGGAAATTAGGTGATGTAGGTCGGGATGGCATCCCACGGCCATGGGGCCTCATGGCCACAGGTCCGACTTACATTTCTGATTATAGCATGGATGGGGTGTTGTTCACTGCTGGCTCCTCGACCTTCAGCAGCACGGCGACGGAGAGCATGAAGAGGACGGCGTAGAGCGCGAAGATCAGGAGGTAGCCCAGGCCCGGCCACTGTGGCGCGTTGACGGTGAAGAAGTCCGCGATTGGGCCGCCGATGTAAGCGCCGACGGCGCCCGCGCCCGCGCCCGCCAGGTTCGAGACGCCCAAATAGCGCCCGGCCTCCTCCTGGGGTACCAGGCTGGTGCCCAGCGCCCAGTTGGCCGAGTAGAACATCCCCGTGCCCATCCCGACAATCGAGCCGCCGATGTAAATCCACGCGAGATTGGGCGCGGCGAGCATCACTAAGATGCCGAGCGTGGCTAACAGCCCGCTGAGGCCCGCGATGTGCTTGCGGCCAAAGCGATCCGTCAGCCAGCCGCTGATCAGGGCGGAGATCAGGATGAAGACGCCGACGAACATCATCATCCGGCTGGCGGGTTCGGCGGCGGTCTCGCGCGTGTAGCCCAATCGCGCCTGCAAGAAATAGACGGCGAAGCCCGCCAGGTTGAACGCTCCGACCAAAAAGGCCAATCGATTGATGACCCACCATCTGAACGAGGGGACGCGCTGTCGTTGCTTCCGATTCAGCGAGATCCGCACGCCGGCGGTGACGCCGCCCACGACGGCGGCGCCCATCGCGATGAGGCCCGCGCCGCCCATCGCCAACAGTTGGTGGCGCAGATCCTCGATCCCCTGCGCGACGAGAAAACGCGCGGTCAGCGAGATCAACTCGCCCATCCCCAAAATGATGCCCGTGAAGATGCCCGTCATCAGCAAGAGGCGCAGAAACGGCATCCAGTTGAGGGGCGTTTTAGGCGGGGGGAGCTGCTGTTCGGGCGCCAGCATCGTGATGGCCATCGTGATGGCCAAAATCCCCATGAGCACGAAGAGGCCGCCCCACATATTGCCCCGGCTGATGAAGGGCGCGATGGTGAAGGAGACCAAAATCACCGGCACGGGAACTTCTAAGAGCGCCTTGACGCCGGAGAAGCGCCCGTGCTTCTCCTTGGGGACGATATCGGGGATGAGACCCTGGACGCCGCCGTGCGCGACGTTCGCCGCGCCTTGGAGCAAGGTGGTCACGATGAAGAGGACCCAGTAGCCGGCCATGCCGTCCATCTCCGAGGTGAAGCCCACGGCCACGACGAGGAGGATGGCGCTGATTGTGCCAACGAAGACGAAGGGGCGGCGGCGGCCCCAGCGCAGCGTGCAGCGGTCGGAGAGCATGCCCGAAAGGGCCTGCACCAGCAGCGCGACCATCAAGCTCCAGAGGCGTAGCGTGCCCAAGTAGGCGCCCTTTTGCAGCTCTCCCACGAACTGCTGCACGAGCAGTGGCAGGATCAGGGGCACCATCGTCTGGGAGAGAGCGGTCAATCCCAAAAAGAAGATGTTGATGGTGATGAAATCGTACCAGCGGATGTCTCGTTTCATGCTTGTGGCTCCTCCTGGGGCCTAATGTGGGGTCACGTCAGTTCATCAGGATGTTTTCGTAGGTCTCGAGGGTAGGGGGCAGCATCTGGGCCAATTTTTCGGCCAGCGGAACGTAGATCCGAAGATGTTTGAGCACGTTGCGGAGCAGCGCCTGCGCGGTGGGGAGTTCCAGCAGCCGTTGCTTATCGGCCGGAGGAAGTTGCAGAATCACCGCCGCTAAGACGCCCAAGGTCGCCGTGTTGGGCGCAACAGCGTCCGGGAAGAGCGTCGGCGGCAGCGAATCGGCCAGCGCCTCGATGTAGCGGCGCAGATACTCGCCCACGGTGTTGATCACGGCCCAATCGGGGCTGGGGGTCTCCAGCCACGGCCAGGTCTCGATGGTCGCCTCCATATAATCGTGATCCTTGTGGAGTTGGAGGATGCGGAAACGGGATTGGCCCACCGCGACGGTCACCTGAGCGTTGTATTTCACCCGCTCGGTCAAGTTGATCAGCCGGGCCTGGGTTCCCACCGTCGAAAAGGTGTGGCGCTGCGGTTGCTCGATGAAGACGATGCCCATCGGGCGGCACTCCTGCTGGTGGCGGCGAATGATGTGCGCCATCTCTCGGTCTTCTTGATAGAGCGGGAGCACCTGGCCGGGAAACAGCACCTCGGAACTGGGATAGATCGGCAAACGTTGGATTGTCATAGAGGTATTGTACACAAGGGGAAAATTGTGGCAACTGAGGAATGGCGTTGAATTGAGTTTCGCGGGAATTTGGTTAAAATATGGGTGACGTCCATGGAGTGTGCGTTATCTCGGTGGTTGGGGTGACCCGTTAGTCGATCTGGTTGGATGAGCGCGTGGGCGGAGATCCTTGGCTCACGCGCTTTTGTATGGTATAAGATTGGATACGCTGTGAAAATCAAAATCAGGAGGAGATAGGATGTCTGTTCGATTGCGTTGGAATGTTGTGAGAAAAGTTTTGCTGTATGGTATAGGGTTGCTGATGATGGGGGGCTTGATCCTGCTGTTAGGCGGCTGCGGCGCGGCCGAGATGCCGACGGCGGAGGCGCCATCTGCGACGGTGACGCCGGCTGAAGAAGGAGAGGAGGCCGTGCCGGAATCTGAGGATGAATCTAGTCTAGATGTGAGCGCGGCAGATCTGGATCCGGAAGAGCGAACGGGGATGTATACCTCACCGCCGGAGATGCTCATCGACCCGAATAAGGTTTACGTGGCGACGCTCGAGACGGAGAAGGGCGACATCGTCGTGGAGCTGTTCGCGGATAAAGCGCCGGAGACGGTGAACAGCTTTGTCTTCCTGGCGCGGGATGGCTATTACGACAACACGACCTTTCATCGCGTGATCGAGGACTTTATGGCCCAGGCGGGCGATCCCTCCGGCACGGGGATGGGCGGGCCGGGCTACACCTTCGCCGACGAGTTCCATCCCGACCTGCGGCACGACGGGCCGGGCGTGCTTTCGATGGCGAACGCCGGGCCGGGCACCAACGGCAGCCAGTTCTTCATCACCTACGATGCGACGCCATGGCTGGACGGCAAGCACAGCGTCTTCGGGAAGATCGTTGAGGGGATGGATGTGGTGCAATCGCTCAACCCCCGTGATCCGCAGACGGCGACGGGACCAGGCGATGAGATCAAGACGATTCGCATCGAGGAGACGGAGAAATCGCTGCTGCCGGAACCCACGCCCGTGGTCTTGACGGAGCCGGGCGCCGTGCCGATGCCGGACGATCCGATGCAGCGGGTGGGAATGTACGAGCACCCGCCGGAGATGGTCATCGATCCCGAAACATCCTACGTGGCGACGATCAAGACGGAGAAGGGGGACCTCGTCGTAGAATTATTCGCGGGCCAAGCGCCCCGGACGGTGAACAACTTCATCTTCCTGGCGCGCGAGGGCTATTACGATAACACGACCTTCCATCGCGTGATCGAGGACTTCATGGCTCAGGCGGGCGATCCCTCTGGCACAGGGCGAGGCGGCCCAGGCTACACCTTCGCCGACGAGTTCCACCCAGATCTGACACACGATGGGCCGGGCGTGCTTTCGATGGCGAATGCCGGCGCGAACACCAACGGCAGCCAGTTCTTCATCACGTTTGCCGAGACGCCGTGGTTAGATGGCAAGCACAGTGTCTTTGGGAAGGTCGTCGAGGGCATGGATGTGGTGCGGAAGATCAGCTTGCGCGATCCGCAGACGGCCCAGGCGCCGGGCGATGTGATCGAGACCATCGTCATCGAGGAGGGGGCGGCGGGATCCTCTTCCTCTTCATCGTCTTCATCCGAATCAGAAGAGGAGCCGGAGGAAGCGATGAATCCCGGCTTGGTTGAGAATGACGCCTTGGCGGCGCCCGCGGTCACGGAGTCGTTCGCCGGGCTGGAGGGCGAGCCATTCGTCAGCGGCGAGACCTCGGCGGCCTATCCCGGCGCCGATGGCGTGCGCTGGTTCCCCTCGCTGGGGGATAAAGACGCGCCCGTGATTGTGATGGAGTTCAGCGAGGTGGGGTGTGGGCATTGCCGGGTCTACAATTCAAACAGCTTCCCGAAGATTTTGGAGGAGCACGTGAAGACGGGGCAGGCGCGCTACGTGGGGCATTTGATGGCGTTCAATCGCCCGCAATCGCGTGAATATCTCGGCGCTGCGATGTGCGCGATGGAGCAGGGGCAGTACTTCGCCTACGAGCACGCGGTATATGGGAGCGGCGATCTGGCCCTCACGGCGAGCGCCGAGGAGATCGATCTGGATATGGCGGCTTTCAACGCCTGCATCGAGGAAGGGCGCTACGCGGAGGCCGTCGACGACGCTTCGAACCACGCTTTCCAGATGGGCGTCAACGCGACGCCGACCTTCTTCGTCAACGGCGAGATGGTGCAGGGCAATAATCCCGCCCGCATCAGTCAGTTGATTTTGGAGGCGTTGCCGGAGGAGTAGGGGAAAGACAAAACCACAAAGCGGCAAAGCATCAAAGCAACAAGACGGCAAGTCCCTATGAATAGATGCGCCGTGGCTACAACAATACAAAACGGCGGCAGTGAGTTTTTCATCACTGCCGCCGTCGCTCTTTAGGAGAGTGTGCTATTGGCGATTACTGCGTCCCGCGCAATCGCGGATCAAGGGCGTCGCGCAACCCGTCGCCCAAGAAGTTGAAGGCGAACATCGTCAGCGAGAGCGCCAGCGCGGGCAAGATGGCCTGGTGCGGATAGGTGCGAATCGCCTGCGCGCCATCGGAGATCATCGATCCCCAACTGGGCGTCGGGGCGTTCACGCCCAGGCCGATGAAACTGAGGAAGGCCTCCGTGGAGATGTAGCCGGGAATGGCCAGTGTCACGGAGATGACCAGCGGCCCCAGCACGTTCGGGAGCAGGTGGCGGAAGATGATGCGCCGCCGGCTGGCGCCCAAGGCGCGGGCCGCGAGGGTGAACTCCTGCTCGCGGAGCGAGAGCACCTGGCCGCGCGTCAGGCGGGCGGTGCCCATCCACGCCGTGATGCCGATCCCGATGAAGATAAAGAGCATCCCGCCGAAGCGGCGATCAAGCTCATTCATCGCATAGGTAAAAGTTCCCGGTTCACTTGCGGCGAAGGTCGAGCGGAAAAAGGCCATCATCAGGATGATCAGGAGCATCGTGGGGAAGGCGTACATGATATCGACGATCCGCATCATAAGATTATCGATTTTGCCACCGAAGAAGCCGGACAGCAAGCCGTAGACCGTACCGACTAACAGCGCAATGATCGGGCCGATGAAGGCCACGGAGAGCGAAATGCGCGCGCCATAAATGATGCGGCTGAGCAGATCGCGCCCCACGTAATCAGATCCCATAGGAAAGTCGGAGCTGATCTGGGCATAGGGCTTGATGGTGGGGAAGATGAACGTCATCCACTGAGGCACGACATCCGTCTGCATCCGATCCTGCTCAGAATAGGAATAGGGTGTGATTTGGGCCGCGAAAATGGCGGATAGGACCAGGAGAATGACCAAGGTGCCGCCGATAATGGCGGCTCGGTTGCGCGTTAGCCGATAGAGCGCATCTTCCCATAAGCCGCTGCGCTTTTTCTTTTGTTCCTGTACCACGGGTTGAGCGTTTGTTGTCATTTTTCCCTCCTAAGATAAATCCTTATTCTTGGTGTTTATTGATCGTACCGGATTCGGGGATCCAGCCAGGCGTAGGTAATATCCACGATGACGTTAGCAATCACCAGGAAGAAGGCATATAGCAAAATCGTACCCATAATGACAGGATAGTCGCGATTGGTGATGCTGGTGATGAAGTACTTGCCCAGGCCGGGGATACCGAAGACTTGCTCCACGACGAATAGGCCCGTGAGCACCGAGGCGAACATCGGCCCCAAAATGGTCACAACCGGGATGAGGGCGTTGCGCATCGCGTGGCGTGTCGTGACGATGCGCTCGGAGAGGCCCTTCGCGCGCGCCGTGCGGATGTAATCCTCGTGAATCACTTGGAGGAGACTGGCGCGGGTCAAGCGCGCGATGATGGCCGAGTAGCCGCTCCCGACAGCGAAGGCGGGCATCAGGGTATATTTCCAGAAGTCCCATTTAAAGATGGTGCGGGGAATAATGCCTAAGATGTAGGGAGGGGATGCGCCCCAGCCCGTTGGCGGCAGCCATTTAAGGCTCACGCCGAAGATCCACACCAGCACAGGGCCCATCGCGACGACCGGCACCGAGACGCCGAAGATGGCGACGCTCATGCCTAGGAAATCCCAGATGGTGTTTTGCTTCAGCGCCGCGATGATCCCCATCGGCAGCCCGATAGCGAGGGCGATTGCCATGGAGACGACGCCCAATTGCATGGAGACCGGAAGTTGAGCGCGTATAATGTCGTTGACGGTTCGGCTCAGGGATGTGTAGGATGGCCCAAAGTTAACCCAATGTAATTCATAATCTCCCCACAATTGGATGTTAATCAAGGTCTCGTCGAGCATGGATTTTGGCGGCTCTGTGGTAATTCTGGGGACTAGAATGTTACTAATGTAATACAAATATTGCTTCCAGTAAGGCTCATCCAGATGGTACCGTTTCTCTAGATTGACGAGAACTTGCTCTGGGAGTGCTTTTTCTCGATCGAAGGGGCCGCCTGGCACGGCATGCATCATTGTGAACGTAATAACAGATATAACAAAGAGGACCAGTATCATCCATAATAACCGTTGAACAATGTAACGCGCCATTATCACTCTCCTTATTTACCTTTTTAGGGGGAAGGCTCCCTATTTATGATGATAGGGAACCTTCCCCAAATATTAAGGCAGCTAGTTTAACTGCCTATTACATCTCCCGGTCGATGCTCCACTTTTCGTAGTAGTCATGTCCATGATCGGAGTAGGTGCGGTTGATATAGGGCTTGGTCACGTTGACCATCGTGTACCAGTAGATGGGGAGGATCACGGCGTCGTCGTAAACCAAGATTTGCTCGGCGTCGGCGTACATCTGCTGACGCTTTTCGGGGTCACTTTCGACTGCCGCATCAAGCACGATTTGCTCGAATTCCTCGTATTTGCCGGTGTCCCAGAATAACCCACCATTTTCGGGGTTGCCAGATCCACCCTTCATGAACACTTCGCGGGTGAAGTTGTTGGCGTCGGGATAGTCTAAGCACCAACCCAAGCGCCACACGGCGGGGGTGTCTTCGCTCTTGATTGTGTCTAGGTAGACCTTCCACTCCTGGTTGGTGACGGTGGGTTGAATTCCCAGCGTTTCCTTCCACATCTCGGAGATGGCCTCAGCGATACGCTTGTGACCCTCGGAGGTATTGTGCATGAGGATCAACTCTGGAATCTCGTCCACGGTGGTGTAGCCCATTTCATCCATGTACATCGCCAATTCTTCGGCAGCCTTGGCAGGATCATAGCCAATGCCCAGATCGGGATGGCTCTCCATCGTGGGGCAGCCAGCCATACCGGGGCGGCAGAACCAACGGGCGGGTTCCTGTCCACCTTTGGTCACGTTCTCGACCAGCCCGGTGCGGTCAACGGCGTAGGAGAGGGCGCGGCGCATGTGAACGTTGTTCACCGGTTCCTTGGTGGTGTTGAAGCCGTAATAGTAGCTGCAGCCATCGGGGGCGATGATCAACTCTTCAGAAAGAACGGGATCGGCCTTGACGCGATCGATATCTGCTGAAGGAACGCCAGCGACATCAAGGTTTCCGGCCTCATATTCGGCGAAGGCGGGCGAAGCGTCTAGCATCGAGAAGCGAACCTCTTCGATTTCGGGCACAGGAACGCTGTCGATCCCGGACCAGAAGGGGTTCTTGACGATGGTCAAGCTGGAGTCGTGGACCCATTCCTTGAGGACGTAGGGGCCATAGCTTTGGTTGAAGCCTGGTTCACTCCAACGATCGCCTTTTTCATCGATCACCCATTTGGGCTGAGGACGTGCTACCCACATACCGGCAATATTGAGGTTGTAGGCTGCTTCGGTCAAGAAGGTCATTTCTAAGGTGTAGTCATCTATCGCCGTAGCGGCAACGCCATCGCGCAGGGCTTGCTTTTCTTCATCGCCTAATTCGCCGAAGTTCTCAGCGGAGAGATAATCTTCAGCACCCTCGAGCGCCATTGCCAATACGTAAGCATAGCCTGAGGCGGTGTCAGGATTGACGGTGCGCTTGATGCCGTACTCGATGTCCTGAGCCGTCACGTAGCGCGTGTTGCCGTCTGCGTCCTTGA
>CAYXVS010000024.1:12982-20432 GCA_964468735.1 uncultured Anaerolineales bacterium
CCGTACTCGATGTCCTGAGCCGTCACGTAGCGCGTGTTGCCGTCTGCGTCCTTGACCTCTTCCACGGCCTCGCCATTCCAGCGAACCCAGGGAATCCCTTCGCGAATCTTGAAGGTATAGGTCTTGCCGTCATCAGAAACTTCCCAGCTCTCGGCTAAGCCAGGATCGGGTTGCAGGGTTTCTTCGTGCAAGCGGACTAACCCAATGGTCAACTCCTCGATGATTTGGATGGAGCTGGTGTCTGTGGCCAGAGAGGGATCCAAAGTCGGGACATCACCAGGGCCTAACGCGATGCGCAAAACGTTGGGACGCATCTCGGTTTCGGGTTCTGCTTCCGGTTCCGGCGTGGCGGTGACGATGATCTGTTCAACGATGGTCTCCGTCTCGCCCTCTGTCATACGTGTAACTTCAACCATTTCGGGCGTTGGGGTGGCGCAGGCGGCCAACAAGGTGCTCAGGAGCACCAGGATTGTGACTGCAGTGTACCATTTCTTGCTAAGCATATTGTTTCCTCCTAACTGATTGGTGTTAAATGTTGTTCAACTACAGTGAAACTTTTGCTCTTTCTCTAATCTTTCCCCCGGGCATCACCTCCTTTTGGACTATCGTAAACTGAAAATAGGCGCAGGGCAGATTGGTAATCCGCCAGTCGGAATATCATTCCGACCTACAACCTTGGCGGTTCAGGTGATATCTGCCGGGCCGCCTTTAGCTTCCACCACATGACAGGCGCTGAAGTGGCCATCTTCCATCTCGATCAACGCCGGCTCTTTCTCAGCGCAAATATCGATGGCCGCCGGGCAGCGCGTTCGGAAGTTGCAGCCAGACGGTGGATTCGAGGGGCTGGGCACATCGCCCTCCAAGATGACGCGATGCCGTTTTTCCTCGATGACCGGATCGGGGATGGGGACAGCCGAGAGCAGCGCTTGGGTGTAGGGATGGAGCGGATATTCGTAGAGCGTGTTGCGATCGGCTAACTCCACGATTTTGCCCAGATACATCACGGCGACGCGGTCGCTGATGTGCCGCACCATGCTGAGATCGTGGGCGATGAAGAGGTAGGTCAGCCCCAGCCGCTCCTGTAATTCTTCTAATAAGTTCACAACCTGCGCTTGGATGGAGACATCCAACGCGGAGATCGGCTCGTCGCAGACGATAAATTCGGGGTCTAAGGCCAGCGCGCGCGCCACGCCGATGCGCTGCCGCTGTCCGCCAGAGAACTCGTGGGGGTAGCGGTTGATGAAGTAGGGATTAAGCCCTACCAAGTGGAGGAGTTCCTGCACGCGCTCGCGCAATTCCTTGCCCTGTGCGACGTGGTGGATCTCCAATGGCTCGCCCACAATCGAGCCGACGGTGAGGCGCGGATTGAGAGAAGCGTAGGGGTCCTGAAAAATGATCTGCAGTCGTTGCCGCATCGGTCGCAGTTCGTTGGTGCTCAGAGTGGCCAGGTCTTTTCCTTCATAATAGACGTGTCCGGCGGTCGGTTCGTAAAGCTGGATCAGGGTTCGCCCGGTGGTGGTCTTGCCACAGCCACTCTCCCCCACCAAGCCCAGGGTTTCCCCCTTGTGAATGTCGAAGCTGACATCATCCACAGCCTTCACATCGCCAATGTGGCGCGTGAAGATCAATCCCCGCGTGATGGGGAAGTACTTTTTTAGATTTTTGACGCTGATCAGGACATCATCATTTTTGTTCATAAGGATCTACCCCCTCTGTCTCTTCATGCTGCCAACAGGCGACCTTGTGCTCCCGTTCGATTTCCTCCAGAGGAGGCATTTCGTGCTTGCAACGTTCGACCGCATAAATACATCGCTCAATAAATGGACATCCCGGCGGGAGTTCAGTTTGATCGGGCGGTTGTCCTTCGATGGAAAAGAGCTTGGCGCCGGGCGCCGCGTCCAATCGCGGCAGCGATCCCAGCAGCCCCAGGGTGTAGGGATGACGTGGGTTGCCATAGACCTCCTTCACCGGGGCTTCCTCCACGATGTGCCCGGCGTACATCACGATGACGCGCTCCGCCAGGCGGGCGATGACGCCCAAGTCGTGGGTGATCCAGATGACGGCCATCCCCAACCTTTTCCGCAATTCCTGCACCAACTCGACGATCTGCGCTTGGATGGTCACGTCCAACGCGGTCGTCGGCTCATCGGCAATCAGCAGGGAGGGGTTACACGAAAGCCCCATCGCGATCATCGCGCGCTGCCGCATCCCGCCGGAAAATTGATGGGGGTAATCGTCTAGGCGCTCCGCAGCATTGGGGATGCCGACCATCTCCAGCAACTCGGCGGTTCGTTCCCTGGCGCGCTCCGTGTCCATCCCCTGATGGAGTTTGAGCGCTTCCACAATCTGGAACCCGATGGTGAGCACCGGATTGAGCGAGGTCATCGGCTCCTGGAAGATCATCGCGATCTCTGAACCGCGAACCCGGCGTATCTCATCCTGCTTCAAATCCAACAGGTTGCGCCCTTTGAAGTACACCTCGCCGCCTGTGATCTTGCCCGGCGGATCGGGGATCAAACGCATCACGGAGAGGACGCTGACGCTTTTGCCACAGCCACTCTCCCCGACGATGCCCAGGCATTCCCCTTCGTCTATGGTGTAGGAGATGCCGTTGACGGCCTCTACCACACCATCCTGGGTGTAGAATTTTGTTTCAAGGTTATTTACCTCAAGTAGTTTCGCCACTATGAGACCTCCTTCTCCTTCAATGAACTCATGATGAACTTACTATAAAATTATAGAAAAGACTCAAGATGTGTCAAATGATGTTATAAGACCATCTCCCTATCTTTATACTCTAAATGCAGGGTAGGCGTTCAAAAGAACGTCGGGCAATTTATCGGACTAGGGGAACTGTCCGATGTCCGGCGATGTGACCATCTTGAGACTGCGCATCAGAGGTAAGATGTTTCTCATCTAAATTTGCTTAATGAGACCGCTTGTTTTTTTGGAAATTGATTTCCCTGGTACGATCTTATCGAACAGAGCTATTGTACACTTGATTCAGGGAGTTGACAAGAAGGGGATGTACGCCGTCCGGCTCTGGGGTTACTTCTCGCTCTCGCGGAAATCCCCGACGGCGCCCCGCTCCAGGATGTAAAGCTCGGTGACATCCTCTTGGCCGGGGGCTGGATGGACGATAATCTGATAGCAGGATAAGTTGCTGGTGAGCATAATACAATCTTCGGCGACCCAGGCTCTGGTGAAGCGGCGCCCTTTGCGCCACTCGAAGGCGATCGGGGCGTGGAAACGCCAAGAGAGACTCTCGTAGTAGCTCTTGACCTCCTCGATGCTATCCTCAGTGCGATAGAACCACTCGTAGCAATAGACGCCTGGTTGATGCATTAGGCAGACCTCGCCATCGCGAAAGCGTTCCAGTTCGGCGTCGGGGTAGCGCGGAGGCTTCATCCACCACTCGCCCGCGTAACTCTGGGGAACGCCCAGCAAAAACGAGACGAAGAAACATACCCCAAACACGACCAGCGCTCCGGTGACGATCTGTTTGACCCGTGCGCGACGGCGACGCTTCTTCAACGTCTCCTCGTCGGGCTTTTCGTGAAGTTTTAATTCTGGCATACTCTTACAATTCTCCTGCGCTCATGGGTAATTTGAATAACGAACGATAACCAGCGGTTTGGGACCTAGCCATGTATATATACCCTTGTCGAGTGGGAGGGGTTCAAATGACTTGGGAGGATGGCTATGTTTTTCGGAAAGTGAAGCGTCTGTATTCTACCATGCTTTTGTTAGAAGTTGGTTGATTTTTTGTAGCTCGAAGTCGTTTTCCCGTTGCATCGCTTCTCTTATCGTAGTACAATCTTTATAGAGGCATGTGAAGACAAGAGAGAAGATGCGACGATGGTGCAGGAGCTGTTTTGTTGCTGTAACTGGAACTACTTTAGTCTTATGAGCAACGCTCCAAGCCCTCGTCTCCGAGGACGTCTGAGCAGATCGAAGGTGCTTTGTAAACGTTCCCGGGGACTTACACGCAGTTGTCCTCGAGGGCGGCTAATTGAGGGATAGACCCTCTCTTACGTAACTAAACAGATACTTGTTGCTTTGCCGCTTTGTTAAGAGGTTTCTATGAACACACCCCACACTTCGGAGCCATCCGGCGCCTACTGGCTGAATCGGCTCCTTCATTATCGACCCTCCTTGGTGGAATACGCGGAGGACTTGTTCCAAGCGGTCACCGCGCACATCCCCCGGACACTCGCCCGTTCGATTCTCAGTGCGCCGACGACGGATCCCCTCGGTCTCTCGCTGGAAGGCACGCTGATGTTCGCTGACATCGACGGCTTCACGCCATTGGCCGAGCGCTTCGCGCAGGCGGCCTCGGAGGAGGGCGCGGAGGAGCTGACCGAGTTGGTCAATCGCTTCCTGGACATCCTGATCCCCATCACGACGCGCTACGGCGGCGATCTCCAGAAATTCGGCGGCGACGCGGGCATCCTGCTCTTCCAGGGCGAGCATCACGCCTGGCGCGCGATGGCGGCCTCGCTGGAGATGCAGGCGGCGATGCAAGCCCAGATGGATCAGGTTGCCACCTCGCTCGGCGCCTTCTCGCTGAAAATCGCGACGGGCTTGAGTAGCGGGCGGTTGATTGGTCTGGGGCTGGGCGACGTGGCCGGGCAGGAGTGGCTGCTGACCGGGCCGCCCATCGCGGCGGTAGGACGGGCGCAGAGTGCCGCGCCGCCGAATGCCACCGTGGTGGATGCCAGCACCTTCGAGGCGTGCGCCGGGGAGGTGGAAGTGGCCCCTGTAGATGAAGGCTTGCATCTTATCCAGCGCCTGCGCGCACTGCCCCCGCGCTTCGATGTCGAGCCGCTGCCGACGCCGCCCAATCTGTTGGATGCCCAGCGGCTGCAATGGTATCTCTCGCGTTTGGACGCCCTGACGCCCTACTTGGCGCCGGGCCTGTTGGATCGGTTGACCTCCGCGCCGACGCTGGAGCACACGCGCTTTTGGGGCAGCGAACTGCGTCAGGTGACGATCCTGATGCTCGCCTTGGATGATCCAGAGATGATGGGGTGTTGGGGCGATGCGGCGCGCTTGCAGGAGGCGTTAGATGCGCCGAACGAGATCTTCGTGCAGATCCGCGATACCATCCGCCGCTACGATGGCATCGTCGATAAGATCGGCCTCTCGCCCAAGGGCGCTTACGTGATGGCGCTCTTTGGCGCGCCGCTCGCGCACGAGGATGATCCACTCCGGGCTGTGTTGGCGGCGTTGGAGTTGCAAACGGCCTTCGAGCAGACGCTGCACTTCGGCATTAACACCGGCTTTGTCTTCGCCGGGGATGTGGGCGCCAGCGAGCGGCGCGAGTACACGGTGATGGGCGATGAGGTGAACTTCGCCGCGCGGCTGATGGCGACCTGTCCGCCGGGGCAGATTTGGCTGGGGCCGAAGACCGCGAATTACGCCGTTGTCGCCCGTCGCATCGAGGGCGAGCAGGGCGAGCCGCTGAAATTCAAAGGGAAAGAGGGCAAAATCGCGCCCTTTATCGCGCAGCGCCGACGCCGGGTCTTCCTGGGGGCCAAGGGGATGGAGACACCCCTGGTCGGGCGCCAGGAGGAGGTGGCCCACTTCTCCGATGTGTTGAAAAAGGCGGCGGATGGCGCCGGGCGCGTCGTGCTGGTCGAGGGCCGGGCGGGGGTGGGGAAGAGCCGGCTGGTGCAGGAGGTCGTGAAGCTGGCCGAGCAGCGTGGCTTCAAGACTCACATGGGATCGGTGCCCTCGTATGGCGAGCACCTGCCCTTCGCTGCGTGGGATAGCGTGCTGCGGTCGCTGCTGGCCACTTGGAATGGTAATAATAATGAAGGCGATGATGCGCGCCTGGGCAATTTATCGCCGGAGGAGCGCCAGATCGCTCTGAACGCGGCGCTGGCGCGCTACGGCATGGCAACGTGGGCGGCCCTGATCGCGCCGCTGATGGGCTGGGAGATGCCGCCCTCGTCGGATGTGCTCTCGTTGCCGCCGAATATGCGGGCGATGCAGCGCCAGACGGTGCTGACGGAGCTATGGCAGAAGGCGGCGGAGGCGCAACCTCGCGTGTTGGTCATCGATAACGCGCACTGGATGTCGCCGGCTTCGTTGGAGCTGTTGGATGCGGTCGTGCACGCGGCAGCCTCGGCGCCGCTGTTGCTCGTGGTCACCTATCGTGAACCGCCAATCGAGGCGGAGGGGTGGCCGGAGTTGTCGAATGTAATCGAGATGCCGCTGTCGTATCTCTCCAAGGAGGCGATGGCGACGCTGGTGCAGCACCTCTTCCAGGATCGGCCCCTGCCCAAGAGCGTGATCGATTGGGTGGCGGAGCGGAGCAGCGGCCTGCCGCTCTTCGCGACCGAGGCCGTGCGCGCCCTCATCGACTCGGGCATTTTGCGGCAGCGCGCGGATTCCTGGGAGCTTTCGGGAGAGTTGGCCGATTTTCCATTACCGGATATGGTCTACGGCCTGATCCAGAGCCGCATCGATCAACTCTCGCCGCCGAGCCGGCACCTCCTGCGGGCGGCCGCCGTCGTGGGCGACGAGATGACGCCCCCGACTCTGACTGCCGCCTACGGCGAGGAAACGGAATCCGGCGTGCGCCGGCGCTTGCCGCAACTTTCGCCCTTTGGCCTGCTGCCGCGTGACCCCACGGGCGATATTTTGGTCTTTCGGCAGCCGCTCGTGCGCGAGGTCGCCTATCGCGGTCTGCCGCATCGCGTGCAGCGGCTCATCCATCGCCGCCTGGCCGAGTACTTAGATTATCATCACGAGGAGGCCACGCCCAATTGGCTGACCCTCTTGGCCTATCACGCCTTCGAGGGCGAGTGGTGGGAGCCGGCCATCGCGACGAACCTCCAGTTGGGGCGACGCGCGCTGCGCTCGTATTTGGCCGTGCAGTCCGCGCAGGCCTTTCGGCGCGTGCTGGCGGCCACGGAGGGCGGCGATCCGGCTGTCGCCGAGGCGCGTTGCGAGGCGCATCATCTGCTGGGGGAAACGTTGACCATCTTAGGCGAGTACGAGACCGCGTTAGCGCATCTACACCAGGCCCGCGAAATGCTCTTGGCGGATGAGACATCGCCGGCCAGTGTGGCGCGTCTGGCGGATTTAGATTATCATGAAGCGGCGGCGCTGGAGGCGTTGTGCGCGTATGATCAAGCCTTCTCGGTCATCGAGCGGGGATTGAATCTGCCGGAGGTAGGGGCTACGTTGGAGGGGGCGCGTCTCTATTTGATGGGCGCGAGTCTCCTGCGACGTAAGAAATCTTATGCGCGGGCGCGAGAGTGGGCGGAAAAGAGCGCCGCGCTGGCCAACGATCTCGCCGGCGAGGGTGCGCAGCAGGTGCACTCCCGTGCGATGTACATGGTGGCGCTGCTGGCCTCGTTGCAGCGCTTGCGCCGCGATTAGGCCGTTCCAAGAAAATAAGTCTCCCAAAAACAGCTAGTTTTCTGCCTGTGGCCCTCCT
>CAYXVS010000025.1:0-20351 GCA_964468735.1 uncultured Anaerolineales bacterium
CGGGCGACCGACGAGGAATCAAGGAGCTAAATATGGCAAAGAAAAAAGAAGCACCCCTTAGCAAAGTAAGAATTATCGGCATTTTTGCGCACGTAGATGCCGGCAAGACGACGACGTCCGAATCGATTTTGTACTATACGGGACGCATTCACCGGCAGGGCCAGATCGACGACGGCGACACGCAGTTGGACTTTATGCAGCAGGAGCGCGAGCGCGGCATTACGATTATGTCCGCCGCCACGGCCTGCCACTGGCGCGATCATCGCATCAATTTGATCGACACGCCGGGACACATCGACTTCACCGCCGAGGTGGTGCGCTCCATTCGCGTCATCGATGGCGCAGTGATGATCCTGTGCGGCGTCGGCGGCGTCGAACCGCAGACGGAGACCGTCTGGATGCACGCCAACCGCGAGAATTTGCCGCGCTTGATCTTCATCAACAAGCTAGATCGCCTCGGAGCGAATTATAAGGGCGTCCTCCAAGAGGTGCGCGAACACCTCACGCCGAACGCCCTCCCGCTGATGATGCCCATCGGCATGGGCGAGACCTTCGGGGGCGTCATCGATCTGCTCTCCGAGAAGGCCTACATCTACCAGCCGGGCGAGGAGCAGCCGGAGATCGGGGAGATCCCCGCCGAATTGGCGGATGAGGTCGCTGCTGCGCGCGCGACGCTGATCGACACGATCAGCGAGACGAACGAGGCCCTACTGGACAAGCGCCTGAGCGATGAACCGATTGACATGGCATCGCTGCGGGCCGCCCTCCGCGAGGCCGTGATCGAGAGCGACATCGTCCCGGTGCTGTGCGGCGCCTCGCGCGAGCGCGTCGGCGTCCAGGCATTGCTCGACGCCATCGTCGATTACCTGCCCGCGCCCATCGATATGCCGCCCATCTTAGGCCACAATCCCTTGCAAGAGGAGGAGATTCTGGAGCGGCCGGATAATCCCACCGCGCCGTTCTGCGCCTCCGCCTTCAAAATCGTCACCGATCCGCACGTGGGCCATCTCACCTGGGTGCGCGTCTTCTCCGGCCAGATGAGCACGGGCGATACACTCTACAACTCCCGCACGGGCGAGACCGAGCGCATCAGCCGCATCTATCGGATGCACGCCAATCACCGCGAGCAGGTCGATCACATGGCGGCCAGCGACGTCGTCGCGCTCGTAGGGATGAAGTCGGCAGTCACAGGCGACACCCTCTGCGATCCAGAGCGGCCCATCGCCCTGGAGACCTTCAAATTCCCCGATCCGGTGATCGCCGTCGCGCTGGCGCCCAAGACCGTCAAGGAGCGCGAGAAGCTGCATCAGGCCGTGAAGCGCCTCTGCAACGAGGACCCCACCTTAGAGCAATACGTCGATCCAGAGACGGGGGAGTTGCAGCTTTCTGGCATGGGCGAGTTGCATCTGGAGATCGCGGTGGATCGGCTGCAAACCGAGTTCGGGCTGGATCCGCAGGTCAGCTCACCGCAGATCTCCTATCGGGAGACGGTGCGCCAGCCGGTCGAGGTGACGACCACCTACAAGAAGCAATCCGGCGGCCACGGCCACTTCGCCGAGGTCACAATGCGCATCGAGCCGGCGCCCGGCGGCGACACGGTCGAGTTCGAGAGCGACGCGCCGCCCCGCGACCTGCCGCGCGATTTCTGGCGCCCGACCGAACTTGGTCTGCGCCGCGCCTTGGAGCAGGGCGTCATCGCGGGCTATCCGGTCACCAACGTCAAAGTGACGCTGACCGACGGGGGCTATCACGAGGTGGACTCCGCCGCGATGGACTTCGAGATCGCGGGCGCGATGGCCGCGCGGCGCTTGGTGCGCGCCGCCAATCCGGCCCTGCTGGAGCCGGTGATGAGCCTGGACATCACGGCCGCCGAGGAGCACATCGGCAACGTCGTCGCCGACATCGGGAGGCGGCGCGGCATCGTCAACGCGATGCGCGTGCGCGGCAACGATATGCGCAACATCGATGGCGAGGTGCCGCTGGCCGAGGCGCGAGGCTACGCCACCGACCTCCGCAGTATGACGCAGGGACGCGGCGCCTTCACGCTGGAATTCGAGCGCTACGACATCGTACCCGACGACATCGCCGAAGAGGTCATCGAGGAACGCAGGAAAGCGGGGAAGATTCCGCAGCGGTAGAAGCCGCCTAGCATCGCTCAGCTTGGATCGATAAATCCAAGCGATCAAATAATAGACGGGGATTTACCCATCCCCTTTGAGCTTTTTAGATACGACGAAAGGGCGAGACTGAATCAGTCTCGCCCCTGGTTTTTCAGATGCAACTTGATTACTGTCACAGAGTATTCGCCACTGCGCCGCGCCGATGGTTGAAACCCTCGGCTGATATCCAAAGTGCGTTAAAACGCACTGAGGTTGCTTTTTTAAGCGGTTTTTCAACCCGTTTCTAACGGGTTTTGTGTATCAGCCTCGAATTCATTCGTAGGCGGGCCAAGCGGCGAAAACTTTAAGACACTAGCCAACTTGTAATTTAGCCTACTCGCGGGACTCCAACGTGCATTGACCCTCGCCCAAAATCTCGATGGGCAGATCTTCCATCGTGTTGATGGTCATGTGCACGGGACAATGCGAGCCGACGCGCTCAATGGCCTTGACCTTGCGGCCACAATCACCGTGCGGCATATTGACCGTCACCTTCAGATCGGTCAGGCGGGTGGGATCGGGCGCCTTCTCGAAGGTCACGTCGATGGTCATATCCTCAGTGTCGATGTCGTTCTTCTCGCAGTACTGCGCCACGAACGCGCCCACACAACTTCCCAGCGACGCCACGAAGAGTTGCGGCGGCATCGGCCCACGGTCGCTGCCGCCCATGCTTTCCGGCACATCAATCTTGATCGAGTGATCGCCGATCTTGGACTCGAAGAGCATATCGCCCCGGTAGTACGTCGTAATCTTTCCCATATTGCCTCCTGTTACAAGTTAAGTGAATTTACGTAATTAGTATAGTAACGTAACGGGAAAGCACAAGTGACAAATCGCCCTATCACGACCGGAAAATTTCCCGCCGCAACTGATAGCTAGTGTTGGAAATTGAGCTTTCTCAAGTAAAATCGATGGTCGCCGTAGGAGGTCTCGACGAGCTTTTCCTCCGCTACCAACCGGTGAACCACGTCCCAATCCGCCTCTGCTCGCGCCAGAAATTCGTCGACCGCATCCTCCCGCATGGGATGCACGGCGGTGATGCTCAGCAGATCGTCCTCGACGTCGCCCGTGAAGGCGAAGGCGTTGCCCTCGTAGCCGATCAGGTACTCCACATGCGCGACGCGCTCGCTCAATAGCTGGTAGGCGCGGTTGATGACGGATTCCTCCGGCGGCTGCGCCCACGGTTCGGCCGGCGGCCTCGTGGGGATCGCAAGGTACGCTCGATCCGGCTGAAGGCGGGCCAGGAAATCGGCCACCTGCCGGAGTTCCTCCTCGCCGTCGTTGACGCCGGTGACGAGCATCGTCTCCGTCATCAGTGCGCCGTCGAAGTGGCAGGCGAATTCCAGCATCCCTTCATGAATTGCGGCCACGTCAAGCTTCCCGTGTGGCCGATTGACCCGGCGCCAGACGTCCTCCGACACCGCGTCGGTCTTCAGCGAGACCCAATCCGCCTGCGCCAGCGCCGCCCTCACATCCTCGCGCCAGATGAGCGAGGCATTGGAGATCACGGCGATCTTGATGCCCAACGGCGCCAGCAGCGCGATCTCGCGGCCCAGGTTGGCCTCCAAGGTCGGCTCCCCGTCCGGGACGAAGGTGAGATAATCGATGGTCTCCCCCTGCGCCCGCGCGCCGGCCACTTTGCGCTGTACGTCCTCCAGAAGCTTCTCCGGCTCATAGAAAGGCTGACGGTCAACCTGCATCTTGATCGTCGGCCCCAATTGGCAATAAACACAGGCATAGGTGCATATCTTAGGCGGAATGTTGTTAATCCCCAAGCTCTTGCCCAGGCGCCGAGAGGGCACCGGGCCAAACGCAATCGTCATCTTTCACCTCCAGGTGCACGTATTGAACAAATAGAGCTGAGCGGTGAGATACTCACCGCTCTACAGTTTGGGTCTTTTGGATTTTGCCGGGCAATCCCCTAAGCAGCCCTAAAATCGGCGAAGATTTGTGTGTTTGTGGGGATCACAGACCTTTTTCGCGTCGTTACCGGGTTGTGGGTGGGGATAGCATGATTGCACCCGGCGAATTCCTGGAGAACCTACAGTTTTACAATCGCAACTCATCTCAGTTAGTCGCTACTATTCTAAGGTAATACTCACAAATTATCAATAGCCACATAAAGAATAGGTGAGTAAGTTGAGAAACATTGACTTTCCCCGACTCCTTTTTATACTCTAGGTGCTTCCGCGCTGCGGGAGAGCTGCACTTCAAAGAACAGGAAAGGAGACAACATGGTAGCGAATCATCCATCAGATTATGTATCGGCGATTTCTGACTTTCGGGAGGCGCGCCGCAAAGCTTGGATGCATCAGATACTCTCCGGCCTGACGGGGGAATCGACGCAGTTGCTTTCCTACGAAGACGTGCGCAAGCAGCTCAAGGGCCGCGTCGGCTCCGAGAAGGGACTGCGCGAGATTCCCTTGGATGCGATTGTGGGCAGCGTAGGGCGTTACACGGATTTCTCGCGCTCGTTTTTGCCGCTGCAAGATAGCGACGCCGAGCGCTGGGCGCGGATCAAGGTTGCCACGACGGGGATGACGGGCCTGCCCCCCATCGAGGTCTACCAGATTGGCGAAGCCTACTTCGTCAAGGACGGCAACCATCGCATCTCGGTCGCGCGCGAGGTGGGCGCCGAATACATCCAGGCCTACGTCACCGAGGTCAAGACCAAAGTCCCCCTGGAGCCGGACACCGATCCCGACGATTTGATCATCAAGGCGGAGTACGCCGATTTCTTGGAGCAGACTCATCTGGACGAGATCCGCCCGGAGGCCGATCTCACGGTGACGGCGCCGGGGAAATATGAACAGTTGCTGGAGCACATCCATATCCACCGGTACTTTATGGGCCACGATCAGCAGCGAGATATTGGCTGGGAAGAAGCCGTCGCGCACTGGTACGATACGGTCTACCTCCCCACCATCGAGATCATTCAGGCGTCCAATTTGCTGGAGGAGTTCCCCGACCGGACGGAGACCGACCTCTATCTGTGGCTCACGGAACACAAGGCGGTCATCGAGGAGGCGTTAGGCTGGGAGGTCACGCCGGAGACGGCGGCCAAGAATTTGGTCGATCAATATAGCTCGAAGACGGCGAACGTGCTGGGGCGGATCAGCCAGAAGCTCTGGGATGCTATGCTCCCCGATGAGTTGGAGTCCGGGCCGCCGCCGGGCCAATGGCGCGCGGAGCGGCTCACCGCACGGCG
The DNA here is from genome assembly GCA_964468735.1 of uncultured Anaerolineales bacterium. Lineage (GTDB taxonomy): Bacteria > Chloroflexota > Anaerolineae > B4-G1 > SLSP01 > JAAAOZ01. Next base: position 5,368 of record CAYXVS010000025.1, read on the forward strand.
CAACGACCGGCTCTTCAGTGGCATCTTGGTGGCGATCAACGGCCAGGAAAACGGCTGGAAGGCCTTGGATGAGACGATTGAGATCGCCCGGCGGGAGGAGTCGCGCCTGAAGGGCCTGCACGTCGCGCCCACCGAGGAGGCGGCGGAGAGCGACGAGGTCGCCGCCATCCGCGCCGAGTTCGAGCGCCGCTGCGCCGAGGCCGGCCTAGACTGCGAGTTCGCCGTCGTGGCGGGCAAGGTCAGCAAGACGATCACCGAGCGCGCCTATTGGGTCGATCTGGTCGTCATCAGCCTGAACCATCCCCCCAAGGCGAACCCTTTCCAGAAGTTTCGCTCTGAACTGCGCACCTTCCTCCAACGGTGCCCGCGCCCGATCTTAGCCGTCCCCCGCCCCCTCTTCCCGCTCCATCGCGTCCTCCTGGCCTACGACGGCAGCCCCAAATCCGAGGAAGCGCTCTTCATCGCCACCTACATCGCCGCGCGCTGGCCCGACATCTCGCTCACCGTGATGACTGTCGCGCAAAATGGCAACGTTGGCGAGGAGACATTGGCCCACGCGCGCGCTTATCTGGAGGAACATGCCATCGAGGCGGACTACATCCTGGCCGAATCCGGCCCCGTGGCGACGAACATACTGATCACCGCAGAGGAGCATGACATCAACCTGATCATCATGGGCGGCTACGGCCAGGGCGCGATGTTGGAAGCGCTCTTCGGCAGCGTCGTCGATGAGGTGCTGCGTAGTCGCCAGCGACCCGTGCTGATTTGTCGGTGAGCGCGGCCATGAGATGTTGACTTCCCACCTCGAAGCTCCTATACTTATAGATGAATTCCTTGCGAAGGTTTTACAACATCGCACCAATCAAAAATACTCTGGCCCTTCCCAACATCCCTGGGCCTGAATGCTACATCCTGACCTTCGCAAGGGTCGCGCAGGACAACCCTTGCGAGGGTCTGCGGATTATGCGCACCCCGCGAGGGAAAACAATCCCCAACCATACGAAAGGAGCCACGTTATGACCAAGTATTTTGTCGAACCTCAAGAAGTAGAGACGCAAGCCTTCGATTGGGGCAATCTCAAGTGGATGAGCGCCCCCAATATCACCGGCGCGGAAAAGTTCAGCGCCGGTGTCGTGCTGTTAGCGCCGGGCGAGGGCCACGCCAGCCACTGTCATCCCGGCTGCGAGGAGATCCTCTACGTGATCTCCGGCTACGGCAAACAGACCGTGTTAGATGAGGAGCGCGATCTCAAGCCGGGGATGCTCGTCTTCATCCCGGAGGGCGCGGAGCACAGCACCATCAACACCGGCTGGGAGACGCTCAAACTGCTCGCCATCTATGATCCGCCCGGCCCGGAACTCGAACTGCGCGAGTTGCCCGGCTGCACGGTCTTGCCCCCCGGAGAGTTACCCTAGACCAGGATTCGACAGATATTGTCATCCATTCCATTCACTTCGTCACTAACCACAAAACTAGCCACAAAAAGGAGACGCTACTATGGGAAAAACAGTTGTCATTGTCGGCGCATTGGATACGAAGGGCAAGGAGTTCGCCTTCGTCAAGGAGATCATCGAGGAGACCGGTCTCGACACCTTAGTCGTGGATTTCGGCGTGATGGGCGAGCCGGCGTTCGAGCCGGAGGTGGGCCGTGATAAGGTCGCGGAGGCCGGCGGCGGCGATCTCGCCTATCTCGCCACGGGGGAGCACAAGGACGAGGCGATGGACGCGATGGCCAAGGGGTTGGCCGTGGTCGTGCGCCAGCTCTACGATGAGGGGAAGCTCGACGGCATCATCGGGATGGGCGGCAGCGGCGGCACCTCGATTGCGACGACGGCGATGCGCACGCTGCCCGTCGGCGCGCCCAAAGTGATGGTATCCACCGTGGGCGGCGGCGATGTGAGCGCCTACGCTGGCACTAAGGACATCACTTTTATGCCCTCCATCGTCGATGTGGCGGGCATCAACAGCATCAGCCGCCAGATCTACATCAACGCGGCCGGGGCCATTGCCGGGATGGTGCAGGCGCAGGCGGCGACGCCCGCGCCCGCCGAGCCAAAGCCGCTCATCACCGCCTCGATGTTCGGGAACACCACCACCTGCGTGGATCGCGCGCGGGAGAAGCTGGAAGCGGAGGGCTATGAGGTGCTCGTCTTCCACGCCACCGGCGCCGGCGGCAAGACGATGGAGAGCCTGATCCGCGATGGCTACATCACCGCCTCGCTCGACATCACCACCACCGAGCTGGCGGACGAGGTCTGCGGCGGCGTCTTCAGCGCCGGCCCGGATCGGATGATGGCCGCCTCCGAGGCGGGCATCCCCGCCGTTCTCGTGCCCGGCTGCGTGGATATGGCGAACTTCTGGGGCATCGAGACCGTGCCGGAGGCGTATCAGGATCGCAATCTCTACAAGTGGAATCCCAACGTCACGCTGCTGCGCACCAACGTCGAGGAAAACCGCCAGATGGGCGAGATGATCGCCGCAGCGGCCAACGCCGCTGTAAGCAAAGCGGCGGCCCCTGTCGCCATCGTCCTGCCGCTCCAGGGCGTCTCGATGTTGGACAGCGTCGACGACGAGGGCAATCCGGGCCGCTTCTGGAACCCGGAGGCCGATCAAGCCTGCTTCGACGCGATCAAGGCAAACGTCAACGAGGACATCCCCGTCATCGAGATGGACAACAACATCAACGACCCGGCCTTTGCCGATAAGTGCGCCCAACTCCTGCTGGACATGATCAAATCCTGACCCCCAAACCTTCCGGGAAGCTCCGATTTTTCAAGATAGCGATCTGTTCACAGCTTCCCGGAAGATACCAACTTTTAACTTTAAACCTGCAACTTTTAACTCAAAAACCCAAAGGAGATAACCCAATGACATTCATTACCCGTGACGAAGCACTCAGACGATTGAGAAAAACGGTCGACGACGGCCAGCCCATCATCGGATGCGGCGCGGGGACCGGCATCTCCGCCAAATTCGCGGAGCGCGGCGGCGCCGACATCATCATCATCTACAACTCCGGGCGCTATCGCATGGCGGGGCGCGGCTCGCTGGCCGGGCTGCTGCCCTACGGGGACGCTAACGGCATCGTCGTGGAGATGGCCGCCGAGGTGCTGCCCGTCGTCAAAAACACACCCGTCCTGGCCGGCGTCTGCGGCACCGATCCCTTCCGCCTGATGCCCGTCTTCATCAAGCAACTGAAGGCGATGGGCTTCACCGGCGTGCAGAACTTCCCCACCGTCGGCCTGATCGACGGTAAATTCCGCGCCAACATTGAAGCGACGGGGATGGGCTACGACAAGGAAATCGAAGCCATCGGCATCGCCCACGACTTGGATATGCTCACCTGCCCCTACGTCTTCAGCGCCGACGACGCGAAAGCGATGACCAAAGTGGGCGCCGACCTCCTGGTGGCGCACATCGGCCTGACCACCTCCGGCTCCATCGGCGCCGAGGTGGCGATGACGATGGACGAGGCCATCGAGATGGTGATGGAGGTCTACGAGGCCGGCAAATCGGTGCGCGATGACGTGATGGTCATCTGCCACGGCGGCGTCTTCGATGTCCCGAGCAACGTCGGCAAGGCGCTGAAGAAGATGCCCGGCATCGTGGGCTTCTTCGGCGCATCGAGCATCGAGCGTCTCCCCACCGAGCCTGCTATTCAGAAACAGACCGAGGCCTTCAAAGCACTGGAGATCGTCAAAGAGTAACCCGCCGGTGATTTTCCAGATCCCCCGGTCGATTGGCCGGGGGATTTTTCTATAAACCCAAGCATTCGGGCTAATCGGCTCGCCATACCGGACCCAAACATAGCGAAAGGAGCCACCCAATGCACCTGACTTTCACGCCGATGGATGAATCCGCCGCCCACAAGATTCTCACGTGGCATTATGAGCCGCCCTACGATCTCTACAACCTCGATCCGGCCCACGCCGAGAAGATCACCGCCGAATAAAGATATAGGGCGGCACGTTTACGAAAATCAAAAATGTGGTACACTCCCTGTAGTTTCTACGCAACGCAGGATATTGACATTCAAACCACAGGGAGAGAGTACTACAATTTTGATAGCCCAGGAGAATAGATTAACGATTATGTTGCACAAACGGCTTAACACGTGGCGTGAATACAACGAAATCTCGAAGGCGGGGGATATTGCGCGGCGCGCCTTTGCGAACAACTCCTTCGACGGCATCTTGACGATGGTGGGCGTGGTGATGGGCAACTTCGTTGTGGGCGTGCAAGACCCCAAAGTGGTGCTCGTCACCGGCCTATCGACCGCGCTGGCGATTGGCGTTTCTGGCGGCTGGGGCGCGTACCTCACCGAATCGGCGGAGCGCCGCCACGAGATCGAAGAGCTGGAGCAGTTCACGCTGACGAAACTGTACAATACCAGGATCGGCAAGGCTTCGCGCATGGCCGTGATCTTCGTCGCGGCGGTGGATGGCCTCTCGCCTTTCTTATCCGCCGCGTTGGTGGTGCTGCCCTTTCTCCTCGCCCCATTGCTTCCTGCCGTTACCTACGCCTACTATGCGTCCATCACGATGGCGTTAGTGGCGCTCTTTGGGTTGGGTATCTACCTATCCCTGATCTCCGGAGAGAAGCCGGCGCTTTCCGGCGTCAAGACCGTGATCGCGGGCATCGTATGCATCGCGCTCACCTATTTCATCGAGCGGGTGACGCGCTAGGCAATCTCACATCCCGTATGCATTCCAAAATTAGCAATCCATCACTATAAAGTATAACCCATCCTCGCGATAGCCGCCGATTTTCCCCCCTCGCTAACCCACAGTATAATGATAGTGGAAACGAGGGGGGATGATTTTATGAAAGCAACCCACACAACCTTTGACCGCATCGGCATGGTCGCGCGGTGGCGCCCGGTGCATCTGGGCCATCAGGCCGTGCTCCACAACCTCTGCGATCAGGCCGAACACGCGCTTATCGGCATCGGCAGCGCGTACCGCTACAACACGCGCAATCCCTTCACCTTAGATGAGACCCGCGATATGCTGCGCCTCGTCCTCCAGGGCCGCGATAACTACAGCCTGATCCCCGTGCCCGATTTAGATGACGGCCCGCGTTGGCGGCTGATGATCTTAGAGATGTTCGGCCCATTAGACGCCTTCGTCACGGCGAACCCCTACGTCGCCAGCCTGCTCAAGGCGGATTACCACCTCCTCAAACCGGTGGCCCTCGTGCCCGCCGAGCAGCGCGTCGCCATCGAGGGCGCGATGGTGCGGCGAGCGATGGCGCGCGGAGAGCCGTGGGAGCATCTGGTCCCTTCTGACGTGGCGGCGTATCTCCAATCGAATCACTTAGTTGAGCGCTTCCGAGAGGAGTTTGGGTTACAGACGTTGGCGTTGGATTCGATGATGGAATAGGAAATAGGGAGTAAGGGAGTAGGAAGTAGGGAACCCTCCCCATACTCCTTATTCCCCTACTCCCTACTTCTTCAAAAACAAATCAAAACAAGGAGAAGAACCATGTATTCCTGGGATGAAGATACCACCAGTTGGTACGGCGACGCGAAATACAGCTACGGCAAAAAGGGCGCGGATCGTCGCAAGGCCGCCGCCGAGCGCGCCGAGGCCAGCGGGCCGCGCACCTACAAGCAGAAGCAGGAGCCAAACGAGAAGATCATCGATCCGCGCAAGCATATCCGCAGCGAGAGCGCCAACCCGCTCATCATCGGTGTAGATGTCACCGGCTCGATGGCCAACTGGCCCTTCGAGATCTTCGACCGCCTGCCGCTGCTCTACAACACGCTTTCACAATATCGGGAGGATCTGGAGGTCTGCTTCGCCGCCATCGGCGATGCCGGCTGCGATAAGTGGCCGCTGCAAGTGACCACCTTCGCCAGCGGCTTCGACCTGGAGCAACTCCTAGGCTCGCTCTACGGCGAGGGCGGCGGCGGGGACGCCCCCGAAAGCTACGGCCTCTTCGCGCATTGGGTCAACACCCACGTTACCATCCGCGAGGATCTGGAGGAGAAACCCTTCCTCATCGTCTACGGCGACGCGCCGATGCACCCCCACGTCCCCCAAAAACAGCTCGCCCACTATCTTGGCGATAAAGGCGGGCGGGTCGACGCCATCGCAGCGTGGCAGGAGGTCTGCCAGACGTGGAACACATGGTTTTTGCGCCGCCCCACCGGCTCGCCGGGCGATAAGGTGGATCAGCAGTGGGGGCAGGCCGTCACCGAGCAGAAGATCTTCCACATCCAGGATGAGCAGCGCGCGGTCGATTACACCATGGGCCTGATCGCGCGCTCCTGGGGGCACTTTGGCGACTTCCAGGACAATATGCGCGCCCGCCAGAGCGAGGAGACGGTCATCCAGATCAGCACGCCCATCGAGATGAAGTGCCCGCGCTGCGGCGCGCCCATCCCCGTGGACGCCGGCGGGATGTTCAAGTGCGGCTACTGTGATGCGACGCTGAAGCTGTGAAAGTACAGGCCATCGTCACGGCGCCGCCGTACGCGCCCTATCTGGACGATGTGGCGCAGCACCCGCTGGTGTGCGGCCTGCGGCTCAACACCGTGATGCCGCTGCGCGAGGGGCCGGCCGAGGCGCTGGAGCGATTGGGCGATCTCGGCCAACCGCTCTGGGTCGATCTCAAGGGGCGGCAGTTGCGCGTGGTCGGCGCGGCGATCCCGCCCTACACCGAGGTGCGACTGAGCCATCCCATCCACGTGCGCACGCCGGTCGATGCCTATTTCTCCGACGGCAACGAGCGCGTGCGCGTCGCCGCCGTCGATGGCGACCGGCTGATCTTGGAGGATGGGCCGCGCCGCCTCGTCGGGCCGGGGGAGTCGGTCAACATCGTGCACCCCACCCTCCGCATCGAGGGCACGCTCACGGAGACGGATCGCGCCTATCTGGCGGCGATGCGCGAGGTGGGCCTCAAGCGCGTGATGCTCTCCTACGTCGAATCCACCGCCGACGTGGAGGAGGTGCGCGCGCTCCTGCCCGGCGCCGAGGTCATCCTCAAGATCGAGACGCAGAAGGGATTAGCCTACGCCCGGCGGCACAAAGCCGCCCAGGGTCGCTTGATGGCCGCGCGCGGCGATCTCTACGTGGAGGTGCTGCGCCCCCATCGCGTCGTCAGCGCGCTGCGCGACATCATCCACGCCGACCCGGCGGCCATCGTCGCCAGCCGCCTCTTCGAGTCGCTGGCCCACGTCCCCGTGCCCGTCAGCGCCGACATCGGCGACGTCGCCTTCCTGCTCGCGCTCGGCTACCGCACCTTTATGTTCGGGGATCACGTCTGCCTGCGCCGCGATACTGTGCTGGAGGCGCTAAATCTGCTCGAAGCGGTGGCGGGAGAGTTTTAATCAGCAGACGAAGCGGAAACTTTCAAAAACACAGAACAGGAGCAACAATGCTTGAAATCGAACTATCAAAACACGCGCAAGACATGCTTCTGGAACGCAATATACCTGAAGTGTGGATGTGGCGTACGATTGAAAACCCCAACACAAAGTGGCATGGTGATGATGACAATCTGCACTACGCAAAATCCATCAAAGAACACAAGGGACGAGTATTGCATGTTGTCGTCAACCAAAATGTAAATCCTAGCCGGATAGTCACGGTTTTCTTTGATCGTCGATTGAGAAAAAGCCCCAGGAGGATAGAATGAAACTCAAAATTGATCGTGAAAACGATACGCTATACTTACGCTTAGATGAAAGCCTTATCGTAGAATCGGAAGAGGTCCAACCCGGCGTCATCCTGGATTTTGACGCCAACGGGCGCGTGGTGGGGATAGAGATGCTCAATCTCAGCTTGCGCACGGAAACGGAAAAGTTAAGAGTCATGCAACTTGAAACAATCGGGTAGCCAAGCTGGCGTGCCGACATCGGCGACGCATCACGTCTGCCTGCGCCGCGATACCGTCATCGAGGCGCTAAATCTGCTCGAAGCGGTGGCGGGGGAGTTTTAGGAAATGAACATCGCTCTGGCCCAAATCAATACCACGGTGGGGGATCTCGGCGGCAACGTGGCGCGCTGCCTGGAGGCCATCGACGCGGGACGCGCGCAGGGCGCCGATCTCGTGGCGCTGCCGGAGATGGCGGCGCCGGGCTATCCGCCGCGCGACATCCTCTTCGATAGCAGCTTCCGCGCGGCCGCCTTCGAGGCGACGCGGGATTTGGCCGCGCGAGCCGCCGACGGGCCGCCGGCCATCGTAGGCACAATCTTCCCCAGTGGGCACCCCATGCCCCGTCATCCCGGATTGTACAACGCGGCGGTGCTCCTGCGCGGCGGCGATGTGCAGTTGATCGCCGCGAAGCGATTGCTCCCCGCCTACGACGTCTTCCACGAGCCGCGCTGGTTCGCGCCGGGCGGCGCCTCCCAGCCGATCACAGTCGCGGGGAAGCGCGTCGGCGTGCTCGTCTGCGAGGATCTCTGGGACGCGGGGCACGCCCACCATCCGCCCGCCGATCTGCTCGCGGCGGGGGCTGAGGCGCTGATCACGATCTCGGCCTCGCCCTATCGCCGGGGGGTGATGGCGAAACGACTAGCCCAGGCCCGCCGTCCGCGCTGCCCTCTCATCTACGTGAACCTCTGCGGCGCCACCGACGAGCTGATCTTCGATGGGCGCAGCTTCGCGCTCGACGCCGAGGGTGAGTTGCTGGCGCACCTGCCCGGCTTCGAGGAAGCTGTCCAAGTCGTGGATCTATCAACCGCAAGCCCCAAGCCCCCAACGTCCAACGTCCAACCTCCAGAAGAAACTATCTTCCACGCGCTGACGCTAGGCGTGCGGGATTTCTTCCGCAAGAACGGGATGCGACGCGCCTTCCTGGGCCTCTCCGGCGGGATTGATTCCGCCGTGGGCGCGGCCATCGCCGCCGAGGCGCTGGGGCCGGCCAACGTCACCGCCGTCGCGATCCCCAGCCGCTACACCGACCCGCGCTCCACCTCCTCGGCGGAGGCGCTGGCGCGCGCGTTAGGCATCGGCTTCGAGGTGATCCCCCTCGAGCCGCTGCACGCCGCCGCCGAAACCGCGCTGGCGGATGTGCTGAATGGCGGCGTCGGCGCGGAGAACATCCAGGCGCGGCTCCGGGCGCTCATCCTGATGGCCCTGGTCAACGCGCGCGGCGGCATCCTGCTCAACACGAGCAACAAAACCGAGCTGGCGCTGGGCTACGGCACACTCTACGGCGATCTGGCGGGGACACTCTGCCCCATCGGCGACCTCACCAAGCCTCAGATCTACGAACTGGCGCAGTGGATTCAAGCCGAGCGCGGCGCACCGATCCCGGCCTTTATCCTGGAGCGCGCCCCCTCCGCCGAACTCAAACCCGATCAGGTCGATCCCTTCGATTATCCCAAGATAGCGCCGCTGCTGGAGCGCCTGATCGAGGCAAATCGCAGCAATGCGGCGCTCCGCCGCTCGGAGCACAAGCGCTGGCATCAGGGCGTGATCCTGAAGGTGAGCGAGAAGGCGTTTGGGACCGGGAGGATGATTCCCATCACGCGAAAATAACGTCGGCACGCCCACCTGACATGCCAAAGCGGGGATGCACGTTTGGAAAGCACGTGCATCCCCGCTGCATTTGTGATTCGATTGGACGTTGTGCAGCTATTTAGGCTTTCTCCTCTGCGCGCTTGACGAGCCAGGATTCCCCAAAAGTGAAAAGAATCAGCCCGGCCAAGCTCAGCCAGCCGAACCAATCGCCCAGATGGCTGGTGATGGCGCCCTTGCCGCTGCCGAGCGCCACATCGGAGACTAACGTGGCCTCGCCGCCCTCCGGCGCGACCGCCAGCTCGAGGATGCGCCCGTAGGGATCGATGATGGCGGAATCGAAGCCGCCATCCGCCTTGGCCATGGCCACGCGATTTTCGGCGGCGCGGAAGACGGTGTGGGCGTAGTGCTTATCGGCGATGCCGGCCCAATCATTGGAGGGCACGGCTACGAGTTGCGCGCCCTGCCGCGCCATCTTCTGCGTGGTGTCGGTGTAGTCCTGGTCGTAGCAGATGATGGTCGCCAGCACGCCCAAATCGGTCTCGTAGACGGGATAGGCGCCGCGCGTGGGGCTGGTCTCGCCGGCGAAGCTCACGGGATGATCCTTGCCGAAGACGCCCAAGAACTCGCCGGAAGGAGCGATGACGGTCGCCTCGTTGCGGAAGACGCCCTCCGAGACATCGACCACGTAGCCGACGACGAGATAGACATCCAGCTCCTGCGCCAACGCCGCCAGCCCCAGCGGATCGTCGACCTGGGGATCATATTGCAAGACAGCCTCCGGCCAGATGATGAGTTCCGCGCCCTGGGCGGCGGCCGCGTGCGATTGCTCGATCAAGCGAGCGTGCAGTTGGGCGAGCAATTCATCTTTCCCCTGATTCGCCGAGACGATGGGGGAGACCTCCGGCTGGAGGACCGCCACGCGCACCGTGGGCGTATCGGGCGCGCGGAACATGATCAGGCTGAGGACGAGCCAGACGCCTAACGCGGCCCCCGCCCCCACGAGCCAGCGGCGCACGTGATGCGGCGCCGGCGCGGGGATGTGATCATCCAGTTGCCAACGCTGATCAAAGAGCCGCAGCGCGCCCTGCGCCAGAACGTAGTTGACGATCATAATGAGGAAGCCCATCCCGATGATGCCGAAGATGCCCACTGGCTGGATCATCCACGGTTGTTCGTAGTGCGCGTAGGCCACGAAGCCCCACGTGCCGGCAAAGGGAATGAAGAGGCGAATCATCTCGATGGCGGCGGCGCTGATCGAGCTTTGGAACACGAACCACCGATAGCCCGTGCGCTCGTGGAATCTGCGACTGCCGCTCTCCGTGAATAGCGTGAGGAAGAAGATCGCCAACGGGAGATATTCCATAAAGAGGCCGGAGCCGCCGAAGACCGGCCCCAAGTATCCCTGCAACCAGATGAAGGTCGCCACCGCCGGCGGCAACATCGAGAGCTTGGGAGGAATGACGCGATATTGCGCCGCCAACATCGGCACCCAGCCAATCCAGATGAGCCACCATATCCCATACGGCGGGAAGGCGACTAAAAAGGCCAACCCGCTGATCACGCTGAGCGCCAACGCGATGAGTACGCGCACGACATCCGATTTACTGATAGATTTCATCTTGAATTTTCTCCTATGAATGATGTGTGAATGACGTGATGATTGAGATTATGCAGTCCAAGCGCCCTGCCGGACCCGCTCGATGACCCGCTCCAGCCAGGCCAGTTGCGCCTCGGCGGTGACGACGCCATAATCTAAGGTCGACAGCCAGAAGAATTTATCGCGCGGCGACGACTCCTCCTCGATGTGCGCCTCGGCCTCCGCCAGCACCTGCGTGTAGCGCGCCAACTTCGCACGCAACGACGCGGCCTTACTCTCCAGCACGTGCAACACCTCCGCGTCCTCGATCTGTCCGGCGAAGAAGAGCTGAATCAGCCAGGGGATGCGCAGGGTGTCCGCCGGCAGAGGGGTCGCGAGCCATGCCCGGAGCGCTGCCCGCCCCTCCCCGGTGATGTGGTAGACCTTGCGCGTGGGCCGATGCTCCTGCGGCACAATCTCCTGCCGCACCCGGCCCGCTTCGTGCAAGCGACTGAGCGTCCGGTAAATCTGGCTCTGATCCGCCGCCCAGAAATGCACAACCGACATGTCGAAGACCTTCTTCAGGTCATAGCCGGTCATCGGCTCGTCATTCAGAAAGCCTAAGATAGCGTACTCCAACGACATAACTTGTATCCCCTCTCCCATATATGAGCTTGCATATAGTAATCTATGTCCCGGTTTTGTCAAACTCCCATCTGAGTTCAATGGATGACTCTCCTAAAAGCAAGGGGATAACTTAACGCAAAGGCGCAGGGGCGAAAAGATTTTTAAGGGTTGATTTAATTTTATCCATCAAATCACCCCTTATAAGCATAAAATTTAATTTTCACCTTATTTTTCTTAGCATCTTGGCAGCTTTGTGGGACCCTCTTAGCTTTTTTCAGTGGAGTCTTGGATCCCTCCTAAACATCAAAAGGGGCCGACTTCTTGCGAAGTCGGCCCCTGCGCGTAACAGTGTGCTACAAGATAACTGTTAGGCGTTTTTAGGTCATTGCCGTAGGACGAGGGGCAAGAAGATCTTATTGCTGGTGACGAGGATGGAGAAGTCTTGGGTGTCCTGGGCTAAACCATCGGTGACGGAGAGTTCGACGGGGAAGGCGCCAGCGGAGATCGGCGTGCCTGCCAAGAGCGCGGCGCCGTCGCCGTTGTCGGTGAGGGTGAGCCAAGCGGGACCGGTCGCCATGGTGATGGTCAGGGCGTCGCCGTCATCGTCTTCGGCGGTGACGGTGTAATTGTAGGTGGCGCCAACGTCCGCGGTGGTGATGGGCGTGCTGGTGAAGATCGGGGCCTGGTTGGTGAACTCGAAGGTGGCGGTGACGACGGTGTTCTCCATGATGATGATGCCCAGCGGGTTGGTCTCCGTCACAACGTCGCCAGACCAGCCGGTGAAGGTCCAGTCCGGATCAGCGGTGGCCGTGAGGGTGACAGGCTGGTTGAGACGGTAGACATCCTGCTCAGGCTCGACCTGCACAGTGCCTTCGCCCTCCACCGCCACATCCAGCGTAAAGGCATAAGCCGCCACTGTAGCGGACTCGGCGTAGGCCTCACCATTTGCATTTACGTTAACCGTGTTAGTGATCACCGTCCCGTTGGCAATGTCTTCGTCAACCATCACTTGGAAGCTGATGGTGTGTTCCGCGCCCTTGTCCAGGACGCCGCTCCAGGCGATGTGATCGCCGGGCGGATCGATAAGCTCCGCGCCGCCAGTGATGCTCTCTAAGACGTAAGTGGTGTCGTCAGGGATGGTGTCGGTGAGCACGATGGTGAGGGGGTCGTTGCCGTCGTTGACGAGGTCGATGGTATAGGTGATGGTGTCCCCAGGCATGATGTAGTCACTGGGATCGGCCGTCTTGGACAACGCCAGCACGACGGGCTGCTCAGCCACGGTCGTCTGCAATAGCGCCGAGGCCTGCTGCTCATCTGTGCCCTGCGATTCGACGTCGATGGCGACGGTGTCGGAGTAGCCGGTGTGGGCGTCGATGGGGATGTCAACGTCAACGGTGAAGGTGAGGGTTTCGCCGGTAGCCACAGTCACGGTGGCGGGCAGGGTGGTCGTCCAGACGTGTCCGGAGGCCAGGACGTCGAAGGTCACGGCGGTATCGGCGTGGTTGGTCACCGTCATCATATAGGTGACCGTCTCACCGGGGTTGCCTTCCTTCGCGTCCATCGTCGGCATCAGGATCGTACCATCAGCCACCACCGTCATCTGGATCGGACGGACGAACATGCGTGAAGCCTGGAGGTCGTTGTGGGCGATTTCCATGTTGGATTGGTAGACGCCGACATCCAGTCCGGTGGCGTCGAAGACCACGTTCACGGGTTGTGCACCGTAAGGCGCAACAGTACCGGTCACGGGATCAACGGACAGCCAGAGGCCAGTGGCGAGGATATTATCGTAGGTGAGTGAACCAGCGCCGCCGTTGTGGAGCATCAGTGAACGTGTGACCCGCTCGCCCTGCACGACGACGACGTCGAAAGCTTCATCGTAGGACATGCTGGCACAGGAGGCGTCGAGGTGGAGGTGCATATCTTGCTGCGGCGCGAATCCGGGGTCTAGGGTGTCTGTCAGGGTGACGGAGAGGTAGCCTTCGTGCTCGACCGTCATCGTGATCTGCCCGGCCTCGATCCAAACGGCGTAAGCGCCGTCGACGTCGGGGGTCAGTACGTGATGGTCGCCGTGTTCTGTCTGGAGGGTGATGTCGGCGCCCGGCAGCGTTTCGCTGATCGCGTCACAGTAGCCCCAGCCGTAGATGTCGCCCGACAGGCGGGCCATCGTGGCCGGCATATCCACCGTCATCGTCACCGGGATGATCTGGAACGGATTTTCCGGATCGTCGCTGTCTATGACAAGCTCAGCCAGGTAGTCGCCCGGCGCAGCGATTTCGGTCACACCAGCGTCAAGGGTAACCGTCACGGTCAGGTCATCGTAAGCGGCGATGTCGCCTTCATCCACGTCCGTCTCCAACCACGGCACCTGGGTTGACTGACAATCGAGCCACTCGCCCGGATAGGCGAAGCAGATCGCCAGGTCGTCCGCCAGGGTCGGCCCGTAGTTGAGGCCAGCGCTGCCGAACTGGTTCTCGATACCGGTGGTCGCATCCGGCGCGTCCACCTCTGCGTACTGCATCAGGATACTGCCGGAGCGGAAGAGGATGACCTCCCAGGCGCCCGCCGATGCGCCGCCAGCGTGTGAGAAGTCGTCGTATTGGACGATGAAGCAGGCGTCAACGGTGTTGGGATCCGGGTTGTACGGGCATTGGTCGAAGCTCTGGACGTAGACGGTCCCGGGTACCAGGTCGTCCCAGGCGGCGGCGATGAGGTTGTTGGGCAGGGTCGGGTCGGGCAGCGCGGGATCGGGGTTGAGGTCGTCGGAGCCGGCGCCAAAGGAGAGGAAGCCGTTGCTGCCGACGAAGACCGTGTCGTAGAGGTTGGGGTCGAGCGCGTCAGCGCCGTAGAACTTGAAGTCGAAGCCGATGTCGACCTCGGTGTTGTCGTTGTCGCCCAATGCGAGCGGCGTCCCGATGCCGGAGATGTCGACGAAGTCATAAACCGGGCGGATGCCGGCCTCGTTGGAGTCCGCGAAGCGGTAGCCGAATCCGTCCGGGCCGCCGGCGGCCATGATGCCGAGCATATCAAAGCCCAGGCTCCACTCGGAAAGCATGAAGGAACCGGTGAAGGCGCCCATATTCGCCAGGTTGATCTCCGCCGTGGTCGTCGTACCCATCGGCACGTTCAGTTCGAGCATATCCGGCGCGACGGTGACACACGGTTGCAGCCAGTGCAGGTTGGCGTCCAAGGTGGTGATGGTGTCACTGACAATGACGACATCGGTGAAGACCTGGGCATCGTAGCCAGCCTCGTAGGAGACGGTGACGGTGAGCGGGCTGTACATCTCATCCAGCCATAAGCCGTAGGT
>CAYXVS010000026.1:0-20154 GCA_964468735.1 uncultured Anaerolineales bacterium
GAACTTGTCACTCCGCGGGCTGACAGTATACTTTTGCGTAGAGAAGAAGGCCGATGAATGGAATTCATCGGCTCGAGGCTTGCGAAAGCACGCTTGCAGCTTTCCGGAAGGTAACAAGATCAGCCAAAAGAGAGGAGCCACCGATGATCCCATCCCAAACCGCAGATGTGTGGGCCGCCTTGCAGCCGCGCCTGCGCCGCTTCCTGCCGCCGGAGGAGCACGATCTGCTCACCCCGGAGCCGAAGCCGCGCGCGCTCGCGCAGATCGCGCAGCAGTTGGATTCGCTCCAGCACAACCTGCGCAGCTACCTGCCGCGCCACATCCACACGCCCGCGCCGCTGGTCGAGATTCCCAAGGGGGAGTGGCTGCGCGGCGCCACGCTCTTCGCGGATGTCACCGGCTTCACGCCGCTCACGGAGCACCTGCGCCAACTGGGCGAGGAGGGCGCCGAGCGCCTCAACGCCACGATCAACCGGCTCTTCGCGGCGCTGCAAGCGCCCCTGGCGCGCTCCGGCGGCGATCTGCTGATCTTTGCGGGCGACGCGATCCTGGCCTACTTCCCCGCCCGCCCCGACGCCGAGGACGCGATCTGGGGGACGCGCGCGGCGCTGCGGATGGTGCGCGCCATCGCGCCGTTCGCCGCCGAGCCGATCCCACTGAGTATGAGCGTGGGCGTGGCGCGCGGCGGATTCTTGGCCGCGCAGATGGGCGTCGCCGCCAAGCGCGAGTACCTCACCACCGGCGGCCCCATCCAGGCCGCGATGATCGCCGAATCGCAGGCCGATCCGGGCCTCGTCTGCCTGACGCCGGAGCTGGGCGCGCAGATGCGCGAGCACTTTCGGCTCCGTCCAGGGCCGGCGGGCTACCAGTTGGTCGTCGACGACCTCGGCCCCACGCTGGACGATTACGAGCTGAGCGCGCCGACGACGCGCCGCCGCCGGGGCCATCTCCTCCTGCTGGCTGAGGATCGCGCGGAGATGATCCAGACCGTCGCGGAGCGCTTAGAGACCGTGGAAGCGCTGGCGAGCTTTCTGCCGCCCAACATCTTAGAGCTGATCGTGGCGCACCAGAAGCAACGGCGCGTCCCCGGCGAACATCGGCTGGCCTCCGTGATGTTCGCCAATCTGCGCGGCTTCGAGGCGCTGCTACGCGATCTGCCAGAAGAAGCGCGCCCGCTGCTGACCCGCTGGCTGCACGAGTACGTCACCGGCGCGTGGGAGATCGTCGCCGAGGCCGGCGGCCTCATCGCCAACGCAGATCCCTACGTCAAGGGAATCACGCTCCTCTGCCCCTTCGGCGCGCCGCTCACCGGCGAGGAGATGCCCCAGCGCGCGGTCGCGGCGGCGCTGAACCTCAACGCGCATCTGGAGCGGCTCCGTGCGTCCTTGGTCGCCCAACTCCGCGCCCGCTTCGATCTCGCGTCCGCCCGGCTCCCCGATCCGCCGCTCTCACATCACATCGGCATCACCTACGGCCCCATCTACACCGAGTACGCGGGGACGCAGGAGCGGCGCGAGTACGTCATCTTAGGCGATGAGGTCAACCTCTCCGCCCGGCTGATGGGGCAGGCGCGCGCGCAGCAGATCCTCATCACCAGCGAGGTGTACAGGCGCGTGGCGCAGGCGTTCCGATGCAAGGCGCTGGCCCCGATGCGACTCAAGGGCAAGGCCAAGCCGGTGCCCACCTACGCCGTGCAGGGCCAACGCCACACCCATCTCTGGCTCCAGCACGCCGCCGCCCACCCCATCGTCGAGCGCGAGGCGGCGTTGGCGGCCCTGAGCGCCGCGCTCGACCGGCTCGCGGCGGGCGCGGGCGGCTGCATCAGCGTGACCGGCGAGACGGGCATCGGCAAGACCCGCCTCGTCGCCGAGATTGTTCGGCGCGCCGTGCAGCAGAAATCCTGCACCGTGCTGGCCGGGCGCTGCCTCTCCTACGCGCAGGCGCAGCCCTACACCCCGTGGCGCGATGCGCTCTGGGCTTGGTTCGGGCTGGATCAAGATTCGAATGGAACGGCTTCCCTCGATCAGCAACGTGCGTGCATCACCCAAACGTTGGCGGATCACGACCTGGCGGCGTTGACGGCGCCGCTGACGTCGATTCTGTTGCCCGCTGCGTCGACGCCGAGTTGGCCGCCGCCCGCGTCCTCACAGAAGCCCCAGGTGCCGCGTGGGAATCTCTACGCCGTGCTCCAACAGCGGGTCGCCCGCGCCGATGCCTCAGCATCCGCCGCGACAGAGGGCGCCGATCTCCGCGCCACGCTGAGCCGCCGCTTGCAGCAACCGGCCACGCGGGCCGAATCGAATGGAGGAACGTTGTGGGAGCAGTTGCGCCAGAGCCTCGATCCCGGCCAGGCGGCGGTCACACTGCTGACCGAACTAGCCGCCGAGACGCCCGTGCTCTTCGTGGTGGAGGATCTCCAATGGGCCGACCCGGCCTCGCGGCGGGCGCTGCGCCAACTGGAGGCGGCGACGGCGGCGCATCCGATTCTCCTGTTAGCCACCGCGCGGACGGGCGATCAGGGCGAGGAAGAAGAGGTGCAACTCCCCGGCGATCTTAATTTCTTAGAGGGGTTGACGCGCGCGGGCGTCAAGGCGTTATCCGCGCAGCTCCTCCCGGCGGCGCCCGCCCCGGCGCTGGCGACGTGGTTGCACGAGCGCACGCAGGGCAATCCGCTCTTCATCACGGAGTTGCTCCGCGCACTGCAAGAGAGCGACGGCTTGGCCCTCGATCCGGCCACGGGCCGGCAGGTGTTACGCTCGGCGGATGCGACGTTGCCGCCCACGGTGCGGGAGATTGTGCTCAGCCGCGTGGATCGGCTGCCGGAGCAGACGCGCACGGTCTGCAAGTTGGCCGCCGTCATCGGGGAGCGCGTCCCCGGCGCGCTGTTGGCGGCGCTTTCGCGCTTGGATACGGCCACCCTGATGGAGCATCTCGCGACGCTGGCGCAGCACGATCTGATCTCGCCGCCGCCCGTGGCGACCGAGTACACCTTCGCCCATCCGCTGCTGCGCGAGGCGATCTACGCGGGGCTGCCGTACGCGCAACGTCGCCGCCAACATCGGGAGATCGCGGAGGTGTTGGTAAAGCAGTCGCCGCCGCCCCTGGACGACCTCGCCTATCACTACGCGCACAGCAACGCGCCGCTCTTGGCCGTGCGCTACAATCGCCTGGCGGGGACGGCCGCGCGCGCGCGATCCGCCTGGGAGGCCGCGACGACGTATTATCGAGGCGCGTTGGCGGTCGAGATCGATGCGGAGAAGCACGCGGCGGATCTGGCGGCCTGGCGCGAGGAGCGGGCGCGCACGCACGAGGCGTGGGGCGATCTCTGCGTGGCGCAGGGGGATTATGAGGCGGCGCTGACGCACTATCAAGCCGCCGCGCCCGATGCGCCGGACGCCGCCAATCTCACGGCCAAGATTGGGTTGCTCACTCCGGCAATCACGGATTTGGAGACAGCGGCAGCGGCGGAGCGCCTGCGCACGGCGTGGGAGACGTTGCCCGCCAGTTCGCCGATGCGCGCGTGGATCGCGGCGGCGCGGGGATGGCTGGCGCATCAGGCCGGGGATGACGCGGAGGCGCGCGCGTGGTGGCAGCGCGGTCAGGAGGAAGCACAGACGTCGGGGGCGCGGCAGGCGCTTCAAGCCCTGCTCGATGGCGACATCCCCGCCGATTACACGACGTTGCTGACGGCGTCACAGGCGGCGGCGAAGGCGACGTTGGCGCAATCATAGTCGTCCCAAAATATTAGCTGGGCATCCTCTGGCGCGAGGATGCCCGGCTGGTTGTGTCGTTATTTACGAGCGGACTAAGGTGCAACGCACTTGGACTTAAGTGATCGTTACTCCTAATGCAGTACAGGCCTGGTGATAAGCTCAAAAGTGCGTTGCACCTCAAGAAAACCGACGGCACTCCACTTCGCTGCGTGCCTGACTACGAACGATTCTGTTTTATCTGGTCAAGTCGAGTTTCATCTCGATGCGGCGGAAGGATTCGATGTAGCCGACGTCTTTCAATCCCGGTAGATGGGGATCTTTGAGGGGAACATTTTCTGTCTTGGTGTCCTTGGCATCGTAGCGGGAGTGGAGCGCGTGGGCCAGGGCACAGGCGACGAGGCGCGGATCGCCCGCTTCGGTCTGGGGAACAAGATGAGCCAACTGGAACGTCGTGTTCTGGAAGACGAGCCAGCCCCACGCACCGTTGTCTAATCGCACGCGCAGCGCCTCTAAATTCCCCGCGTTGATCAAGGAGGTCGTCTCATCCAGCCAGGAGGGCACACTGCGACGACGCCTCAAGAAAGCGATGGCCTGCTCGGAACCGAAGAACTGGACTTCGTAGGGCGGCGCGTCCACCCCATCATCCGGCGCGCCCGGCGGGCGACGCAGGATGAGAAGTTGACGCACCTCTTCAAACCCCAGTTTGATGAAGAGCCGATGCGCGGGGATATTGTTTTTGATCACTTCCAAGATGATGTAGTCCGCCCCGACTTCCTTGGACTGATTAATCATATATTCCATCATCGCTTGGCCAGCGCCGCGCCGGCGCTTGACGGGCAACACGCCCAATCGGGTGATCCAGGAGTGAGGAGGAGCGGAGCGCGTACCCAACATTGAAAGCCCCAAAATTTGCTCCCTATGCATCGCCACGACGGAACGTTCCAGGACGACATCGTAATTATCAATGTAGGCTTGCAGACGCTTAGGATTCATCGGCATCGGCACGATATAATCCACGCGCGCCTGGTTGTACGCCCAGGTCAATTTTTCAACTGTAAACTCGGTCGCGGGCACTAATCTAACAGGATAATCATCCGGCCCGGAATGATCATGATCACTCAATTATATTCCCCTTAGGTAGTTCCAGAAGTTAAAACCTCCCCAACCTGATGCTTTTCCCTCAGAAAACTGGCCGTTTTCGGGAGATTTATTTTCTTGGAACGGCCTTACCTCTAATTTAGTCCGATCGTCCCTGGTCAAGCCGCTACTTTACATGCTACTTGTGTGTCGTGGCGCTGGATCTAGGGGAGATATTTAGCAACCTCCGCCGCGAAACTCCGCGCCTTGATCGGTTTGGAGATATAGCCGTCACAGCCATAGGCTCGGGCCATTTTGCTCGCCGTGTCCTGGGGCCAGGCCGTCACAGCGATGACGGCCGTCGCCGAAAGAAAAGAGGAGCCTTTGATCAAACCGGCGGCGGTCTGTCCATCCAGATCGGGCAAGCCCATATCTAACAGAATTAAATCGGGCTTCTCGGACAAGGCTAATTTAAGGCCACTTTCTCCCTCGGCTTCGTGTAAGACCTCATACCCGGCCCGCTCCAATAATTTGATCATGAGCCGCGCATGGTAAGGATCATCTTCAATGATGAGAATCTTTTTCACCGGTTCTCTCCCTGATGTTCACTACACTCCAACACCTCATAGGCTGACATCATATCTCTGATTGCAAGAAGCCCCGCACGCTGCTGCGGGGTTTCTTGATGCAGATAATTCAATT
Organism: uncultured Anaerolineales bacterium; assembly: GCA_964468735.1. Lineage (GTDB taxonomy): Bacteria > Chloroflexota > Anaerolineae > B4-G1 > SLSP01 > JAAAOZ01. Next base: position 5,493 of record CAYXVS010000026.1, read on the forward strand.
CATACGAAACTTTCGTCTCTTTCTCTCTATGTTGCCCGTTTGATAAAGAATTGATCGACCTTGGAAAGCAGCTCGGCAACTCGAATTGGCTTAGAGAGGTAATCATCACATCCAGAATTGAGGAAGCGCTCTTTATCGCCTCGCATCGCGGAGGCAGTCAACGCGATAACCCAAATGTCCCGTAGGTCATCATCATCTTTGATGCGAGAGACAACCTCCATCCCATCCAAGCCGGGGATGCTGATGTCCAACAGGAGCAAGGGCGGTTTCAACTCCTGTACCATATCCCAGCCAATCGTGCCATCCTCGGCCAGCCGAATATCGTAGCCCTTGGCCTTCAAGACTTTCTGCACAATCCGACGATTGTGATAATTATCCTCGATATATAAGACTAGTTTTTGATCTTCGCTCATAACTACTCCGGTAAGATAGATTCAATATGTGAGAGCATGCTACTACGATCTAGGGAAGATTTCAACCAGATCGAATCCACATTGGCTGATAAACGCGCGCGCGTTTCCTGGTCGAGATCCCTCGCCGTAGCGATCACCACAGGGATATTCTGGGTCGTCTCCTGGGTGCGCAGAATCCCCAACAGCGTCTCGCCTCCGATGTCCGGCAGCATTAAATCCAGAATGATTAAGTCCGGCGGCATTTTCTCGATGACGTCTAATGCCTCCTGGCCAGAGTGGGCCTCCATGATCTCGAAGCGTTGGCGCGTCTCCAGTAGACGGCGAATCAGCCGCGCCTCCGGGGCGTAATCATCCACAATGAGGATACGTTGGCGCTGTCCCTTGCCAAAATCGGCGATCATATCCTCCGGCTCCGCCTGGGCCTCTTTCTTCTTGGCTTCTGGAGCGTGCACGGCGAGGCCGTCTTCTTCGACCACCCGCACCATGTGATTGACCAACTCGCGCGCGCTGAAGTTGCCCTTCAGCCACACGGACTCCGCGTAATCGCGGATGCGCTCGCGCTCCGGCGGCGAGAGGGTTTTGCCGGAGACGATGACCACCGGGATCTTGGACGTTCGGGGATCGCCCTTCAGTTCATCCATGACCGCGAACCCATCCAGTTCCGGCATCGTGAGATCCAGCACGACAAGATCGGGATGGCGCTGGCGCACCAGATCTAGCCCATCCCTCGAGTTATTCGCCTCGAAGACGCGATAGTTCTTGTAATTCTTGAGGAAGCGACGAATGAGCCGACTATCGTAGGGATTATCATCGATGATGACGATGGTCGTGATCTGTTCATCCAACTGCTCCAACGCGGCGGCCAGGCCCTCGGCGGGACGGACAGCCTCCGGGGATTGAACGGAGAGATTCAAGATGTAGCGATCTTCTAAGGTGTACTTCTCGGCGCTGAAGGTGTGGCCGGAGCAGTTGACGACGACGCGCTCGCCGTCTCTGATATATCCGCGCTCGAGCAACTTATCCAGCCCGGCGAAGGCGACGCTGGCGGCCGGCTCCATCGAGAAGCCTTCCAAGCGCGCGACGCGCCGCATCGCGCGGAACGCCTCGCCATCGCTCACCGCGACCATCGCGCCGCCATTCTCATCGCTGGCCTTCTTGAGGATTTTGTAGGCCATGCCCGGCTTGCCGGTCGCCAACACGGTGATCAGGCTGTCCGGCTGCTCCACGATCTCCGCCTCATCGAGGCCCTTCTCCCAGGAGCGGACCATGGGCGAGCAACCCTCGGTCTGCACCACGCCGATCTTGGGCACGCGGTCGATGAGGCCCGCCGCATGCAATTCCTGGAATCCCTTGAGGACGCCCAGCGGCCCAATCCCGCCGGAGACGGCCTGGATGTACCAATCGGGCGCCTGCCAGTCCATCTGCTCGGCGATCTCGAAGGCGATGGTCTTCATGCTCTCCTTGCAGGGGATGGCCTTCGCGCCCCGGCTGGCGTAGAGGTCGTGACGGCGCGCGAAATCGGCGGCCACCACTTTGGTCTGATCGTAGGTGCCGGTGATTTTGATCACCTCGGCGCCGTACAGGCCCAACTCGCGCATCTTTTCGGCGGGGACGCTGCTGGTCACGAAGGCCCACAGCTTCATCCCGGCGCGAGCGCAATAGGCAGCGTAGGCCGCCGCCGCGTTGCCGGTCGAGGCCAAGACGACCTCATCGATACTCTGATCGCGCAGCGCACTGACCGCGACTGTGGCCTGGCGATCCTTGAAGGAGCCGGTGGCGTGCTGGCGCTCATCCTTGATCCAAATCCCCACGTGCCCCGATTCGCGCTCCAACCCCTCGGCCCGCGAGAGCGGCGTCCACCCTTCGCCCATCGTCACGGTTTTGAAGTCATCGCCGAAGGGCAACAGTTCGCGGTATCGCCACAGGGTATAGGGGCGCTCCTTCAACATGGTTTTCCAACCCGGCGGTAACTTGGCAACCTCATACCGGGCGCTGAGCCATACTCCATCACACTTCTCGCAATTGAGGATATAGGGATCAGGGGCCATCACGTGACCACATGATAAGCACTGCACACCCGAGAATAGCGTTGGCATACTCACTCCCGTTCGCCTAGTTCAACCGTCCACATTACTCACAGCCATCAACAGAGAAAACTTCATAAACCTCAATCGGCTCAGAGCGCCCTTTCAAGGTCAAAGGCTTGATTGGGCTGGCCTCGATGACGTGCTGCGCCGCGAGATAGGTGGGTTTGTCCACCAAAATTTGGCCCGGCTTGGCAGATTCCTGAAGGCGCTTGGCCGTGTTGGGCGTGTTACCAATGACCGTGTAATCCATAATATCGACCGAGCCGATGTTCCCAACCACGGCTTCTCCGGTGCAGATGCCGACGCCCAGCCCTAAATCCGACATTCCATCCATCGATTGAAGAACTTCCGGAAAACGCAGTTGCATGGTGCAGGCTGTGCGCAACGCCAATTCCGCATTTTTCTCGTTAGGAATCGGCGCCCCATAAAAGGACATAATCGCATCCCCTAAATATTTATCTAAGGTGCCCTCATACTCGAAGATAACGGGGACCAACGTGTTGAAAATATGATTCAATACTTTAGTAACATGTGAGGCTGGATATAGCTCTGAAAAGTGGGTGAAGCCCCGAATATCCGCGAATAAGACGCTGACGACGCAGTTCTCGCCTCCCAGGCGGAGCTTTTGATCGGGGTTGCTGAGAATGTCGCTGGCGATGTCTTTGGAGACGTAATGATGCAGCACACTTTCCAGCAGCGCGTTCTTCACCTCCAACTCATCGTGAAGTTCTTTGATGCGCAGCAACGACCGCACACGGACGAGCAGTTCGATGGAGTTGAAGGGTTTGCTGAGAAAGTCATCCGCGCCCGATTCCAGCCCCATCACCTTGCTCTCCATATCTCGCAACGCCGTCAGGATCAAAACGGGAATGGCTTCCGTCTCCGCGTGCGCGCGCAGCACCTCCGTCACCTCAAAGCCGCCCATACCGGGCATCACCACATCCAAGATGATCACGTCGGGCGAGGATTCCTGAGCCAGCTTCAACGCATCGGGACCATTGTAAGCGCGCAAAACTTCGTATCCGTTCGGCTCCAAGATCGATGCCAACAGCTTAACGTTATGAGGATGGTCATCCACGGCTAAGATGATGGGTTTTTTCTCTTTGTTTTGCATTATGAATTGCCTACCCCTGACGCTCTATGTTCTCACTCTATTTTCAGGCAATATCGATTTCTGTCAAGTCACTGTTGAGGTGGGCAAACAAAGCAGTTCCAGAGCATCCAAGATACGCGAGGTTGCACGCTAAGCGATTTATCGCGCCCATCAACCCCGCCTTCGTTTGCCTTGAACTTGGCTAAGGACGCTCTGGAGCAACGAGAGTGATTTTCCCTGTCGTTTTGCTCGGACTCCCGAGGTTGCGCGCAAAGAGATCTTGAATCGACCAAAGACCCAAAGGGCTTATGTATTTATCTGATGGCCCCTTGGGTCTCTGGAAGGTTAACCTCACTCGGTAGGATCTTCTTCAGCCGCTTCTGCTTCAGCATCGTAGGCGGGGAAATAAGCGGAGAAGATGCTGCCCTTGCCCGGCTCGCTGTGGACTTCGAGATGTCCGCCGTGCATCTCGACCAGATGTTTGGTGATCGCCAGGCCGAGGCCGGTTCCCTCGGCGCGGCGGGCGTTGGAGCCATCGACCTGCCGGAAGCGCTCGAAGACCGTCTCCAGATCATCATCCTCGATCCCAATGCCGGTATCCTCGACCTCCATGCAGACCCAATCGTCCTCGCGATAGGCTCGCATTTCAACGAAGCCATCGTCGGTGAACTTGGCCGCGTTCGAGACCAGGTTGTTGAGAATCTGGGTCAGGCGGACGCGATCCGCATAGACGCGCATATCCTCATCGAACACCTTGACGCGGAAGTCGATGTCGGTTTTCTGCTTGTGGAAGTAGCCCATGTTGTTGGTGCGGACGTCGTCGAAGAGCGGGGCGAGATAGACCTCTTCTTGCTCGAGCTTCAGCCGCCCGGCCTCGATCTTGGTGAGATCCAGGATGTCGTTGATCAGTCGGAGGAGATGTTTGCCATTCTTGTGGATGGCGTCCACGTCCTCTGTCATCTCGTCGTTGAGCGGGCCGTCGATGCCCATCAGGATGACCTCGGTGTAGCCGAGGATGGAGTTGAGCGGGGTGCGCAGCTCGTGGCTCATATTGGCCAGGAACTCGCCCTTGAGGCGATCCACCTCCCGCAGGCGCTCGGCCGTGCGCTGAACTTCCTCAAAGTACTGGGCGTTCTGGAAGGCGATGGCGATCTGTGAGGCCAAGGTGGTGAAGACGTCCAGGTCGGATTCGGCGAAGCGATTAGGCTCGTCGTCCTGCACGTCGAAGATGCCGATCACACGGTCCCCGGCGACGGCGGGCACCGCCACCTCCGATTTGGTATCGGGCAGGAGCGGGTTCGGCATGAAGTCCGGGTCTTGGGTCACATCGTTGACCAACACCGGCTGCCTGGAACGGGCGGATCGAGCCACAAGGCTCTTTGCGCGATCCAGGGCGATCTTATGGCCCTCTTCTAACATCACACGGCCAGCCTCGCCGGTGCCCACCCGCATCACCAGTTCGTTGGTTTCCTCATCCAAAATGTAGACGTGCACGTGGTAGAGATCGAAGCGCTCTTGGACCATTGGCACCACCTCGGCAAGCAGCTCTTGCGGATCGAGAATCGCGTTGATCTGCGCGGCGACCTCGGCGGCGGTGCGCAACTGGGTGGTGAAGCGTTGTCGTTCCTTCTCAACCTGCTGGCGTTCGGTGATGTCGTGGGAGAAGGAGAAGATAAATTCCTGGTCGCCGAATTTCAGGTAGTTGACGGTCACCTCCACCGGGAAGATCACGCCATCTTTAGTCATGTGTTGGCTGGTCAAGGTGATCGCGCCCTTATCGCGAACCTGGGCCAATAACTCCGGCCACGCTTCCTCCGAGAAGTCGGGGTCGACGTCAAAGACCTGCATTCCCAGCAGTTCCTCACGGGTATAGCCCAGGATCTCACACGCGGCGCGGTTGACATCGAAGAAGTTGCCCTCGTCATCGAACCAGAAGATTTCGTCCTCGGCGTTATCGACGGAGGCGCGGGTCAGGCGCAGGGCAGCCTCGCGGCGCTTGCGCTGGGTGATGTCGCGTACGACTGAGATGATGCCGGTGGGGTTCCCCTCGTCATCCTGGAGGAGCGCTGTGCTGACCTCGCCGTCGAAGACGGCGCCGCCCTGCCGCACCAATAACATCTCCGCGTCACGACTGCTGCCCGTATCTAAGGTGTGATTGATGTTCTGCGTGGCGGTGGGCCAATCGTCGCGGGCGATCAATTCCATGGTGTTGCGGCCCAACAGCTCGTCGCGCTGCTCATAGCCGTGTAGATCCAACAGCGCCTCGTTCAGGTCGGTGATCTCGCCCGTCATATTGGTGACGCTGATGCCGTCGGTGATGGCGTTGAAGATCGCGCGGATCTTTTCCGCCGATTCTCGCAGCGCGGCCTCGCTCTCCCGCTGGCGCTCGAAGTAGCGCGCGTTCTGGTACGCGGTGGCGATCTGCCCGACGAGGGTGCGGTAGACGTCCAGATCGGATGCGGTGAAGAAGTCGGCTTCATCGGCCTGGACGTCTAAGACGCCCAGAAGTTCATCGCCGACGATGGCCGGGACAGCCACCTCGGATTTGGTATCCGGCAGCAACATGTTCGGCAGGTGATCCGGCTCCGCCGCGACATCGTTGATGACGACCAGTTCGCGGTCGCGCGCGGCGCGGGCCACGATGCTGCGCTCGCGGTCGAAGGGGATTTTGTGGCCTTGGCGGAGCATCAACTCGCCCGCGCGGCCATAGCCGGCGCGCAGATTGAGCATCTCGCTTTCGGGATCGAAGGCGTAGAAGTGGACGTGGTAGAGATCGAAGCGCTCTTTGGTCAGCGGGATTACCATATTGAAGAGTTCGTCGGGATCCAGCACGGCGTTGACGCGCGCGGCGATCTCCGCCGCTGTGCTCAGTTGGGCCGCGAATCGGGCCTGCGCTTCCCGCGCCGCTCGAATGTCGGTGATGTCGCGGGCGATGTTGGCGAGGTATCGCAGATTACCGGCCTCGTCTGTGATGGAGATGATCGTCATCAAGACCGGGATCTCCTCACCCTCCGAAGTGCGGATGAAACTTTCACCCGTCCACGCGCCCTCTTGAATCGCCGTGGGGATAATCTTCTCTTGTGTGCGCTCCAGTTCCCGCTCAGGTGTAAATGAGACGATCTCATATTTACTGGGGTCTGTATCCGAGGGGATACCCACCATCTCTCGGGCGGCCTGGTTGAAGTAGATACCTTTGCCATCGGGCGTCGCGATGCCGACAAAGTCGGTCGTCGCCTCCAGGACGGCGCTCAAGCGGGCTTGCTCCGCCTCCGCCAGCTTGCGCTCGGTGATGTCGGTGTGGGTGCCAATGACCCGCTCGGCGCTGCCCTCTGGCGTATGCTCTGTGATATACCCATACGCTTGAATCCAACGCCAGTTGCCATCCTTGGTCTTCATACGGAACTGCATCGCGAAATCCTCACCGGCTGCCACGCTATCGCCAAATGTCTGACTGGCCCGCTCTAAATCCTCTGGATGCAATAACTCAGACCATGTACTAAGGTCTTGCGGCAACTCATCAGGTTCATAGCCCAACATCGTGTACCACGTGGGATTGTAATACACTTCATTCTTCTGCGGCCAGAACTCCCAGATGCCCACGCGCCCAGATTCCAGCGCCAGCGACAATCGCTCCTCGTTCTGAGCCAACGATTCGCGGGCCTTGACGGCCTCGGTTGCGTCACGGTTACTGGCTCGGCGCCCCAGCCACTCGCCCTCTGGCCCGTAGACCGGCTGACAAGCGTGCCCAATCCAACGGATATTGCCATCCTTGGTGAAGATGCGGAATTCTGTCTCGGCGGCTTCTTCTGCTGTGGCCACCTCCGCCGGATTCTCGTGATAGGCGTGCATGTGGTGGTGAAGAGCGTCTCGGTCGTCGGGATGGACAATCTCATCCAACAAGTGGGGATTCTCCATAAACTCATCGGCGGTGTGGCCTGTAATTTTCTCACAGGCCGGGGAGACGTAGAGGAACTCATCCTCCGGCCCCAGCCAGTATTCCCAGTCGTAGGTGTAATCCGCGACGGTCTGGAATTTGATCTGATTTTCGCGAATGGCTTGCTGCAACCGAGCGGCTTCCAGCGCCACACTGCCCTGATCCGCCAGCGTGGCATATAAATTCAGCTTAGCTTCATCAAAGTAGGCTTCCTCCGGCGAGTGCGCCACAATGACGCCGATGATGGTATTGCCTGCAGAGATAGGCGTGGCAGCCAGGCTTACATAGCCTAGCTTACGGGCATCTTCCTGCATCCCGGCGCCCATTCGGTTGTCGGTAAAGATATTGTCGATGATAACCTGCTCACCGTCTGCTACCAGCGCCGTCACCTCGAACTCATCGGCTGGGAAGCGAGTGCCCACTGGCTCTTCAGCAAGCCCCGTATCAAAGCTATCGAAGGCTTGCGTGACCATGATTTTCTCGTCATTTTCCTCTTCGATAGCGTACAATCCCACACCAGCGTGCGGGTAAATGCCCGATTGTTCCAGCATCGTATGCCATACTTGATCCGGTGTATCGATCCCCGCCAGCGCCTGACTCACCTGCAAACGCACCTCGGTCTCTCGCAAGTTACGCTCTGCCTGCTCGAACAACTCGGCGCTACGGAAGGCGTTGGCAATCTGTCCGGCCAGCGTTGTGAAGACGTCCACATCCGCCCGCGTGAAGTAGTGAGGCTCGTCGTGCTGCACGTCGAAGACGCCCAGCACTTTGCCGCCCGCAATTGAGGGCACCGCGACCTCGGTCTTGGTATCCGGCAGGAGCGGGTTGGGCATGAAGTTGGGGTTCTCGGTCACGTCATCGACCAGCACCGGCTCTTGGGTGCGGGCCGCCGTGGCAACCAGCGAGGCCTCGCGATCTAACGGGATGCTGTGGCCCTCGGCCAGCATCTTTTCGCCGGCCTCGCCGTAGCCCGCGCGGAGGTTGAGCGTGCCGCTCTTCTCATCCAAGGTGTAGACGTGCACGTAGTAGAGGCCAAATTGCTCTTTGATCAGCGGGATCACGGTCTCTAACAGCTCATCGGGATCAAGAATCGAGCCGACCTGCTCCGAGATCTGCGCGGCGGTGTTCAGTCGAGTGGTGAAGCGCTCTCGTTCACGCTCTGCCGCCAAGCGATCTGTGATGTCGATCATAAACGTCGCCAGCAAGCGGCGATCTTGTTGCTCGTCATGCATTAGGAAGAGCAATTGTTCAACCGGGAGACTGGAGCCATCCTTGCGTAACAAGTGGTTTTCACCACGCCACTCACCCTCAGCAAGAACCGTAGGAAGGATAGTCTCCTGCATCCGTTCGACATCCTCAGGGGGGTGGAAAAAGGTTAAAGGTTTGCCCAAAACATCCTCGGCTTGATCATAGCCCATCATCTGCCAGCCCGCCGTGTTGATATACGCTGATACGCCGGCATCCATATCCAAATACCCAATCAAGTCAGTGGAGTTGCTGATGATGGTCGTCAAGCGGGCTTGCTCCGCCTCCGCCAGCTTCTGTTCGGTGATGTTGCGGTTACTGGCGCGCCGCCCCAACCACTCGCCCTCCGGGCCGTAGACCGGCTGACTAGCGTGCCCGATCCAGCGGACTTCACCTTCCTTGGTGAAGATGCGGAATTCCGTCTCTGCGGCATCTTCCGCCGTTTCCACCTCCGCCGGGTTTTCGTGATAGGCGTGCATGTGGTGGTGAAGAGCGTCTCGGTCGTCGGGATGGACGATCTCATCTAACAAGTGGGGATTCTCCATAAACTCATCGGCGGTGTAGCCCGTGATATCCTCACAAGCGGGGGAGACGTAGAGGAACTCATCCTCCGGCCCCAGCCAATACTCCCAGTCGTAGGTGTAATCCGCGACGGTCTGGAATTTGATCTGACTTTCGCGAATGGCCTCTTGGGCCTCGCGTTGCTCGGTCATATCCGAGAAGACAACAACACCGCCCATCTGCTCGCCTTGGGCATCAAAGAGCGGCGCGGCGTTGGTAAGTTGGGGAACCACCGTACCATCCGGATGACGCACGCCGGTATCCGTGGCCGTATGCTCCCCACCCTGCGTTACCGCTTTGACCAGCGGCAACTCCGCGTTGTCGTATAGCTCGCCCGTATCGACGTTGATGACTTCATAGTTCTCCACATAGGCGCCACCGTCCTGATCCTTGACCTCGCGGCCCATCATCTCGCGCCCCGCCTGATTCACCAGGAGCGGTTTGAATTGATTATCCACCGCCCACACGCCAATTGGTAAAGCCTGGATGATGCCATCGTAGAACGCGCGCTCATCCTCCGCAGTTTCGTATAACTCCGCACTGTGGAAGGCATTGGCGATCTGAGCGGCCAATGTCTGGAAGACATCCAGGTCGGCGTCGGTGAAGTAGTTCGTCTCATCGTGCTGTACGTCGAAGACGCCCAGCACTTTGCCGCCCGCGATGGCCGGCACCGCGACCTCGGTCTTGGTCTCGGGCAGCAGTGGGTTGGGCATGAAGTTGGGGTCCTCAGTCACATCGTCGACCAACACGGGATCTCTGGTGCGGGCCGCCGTGGCGACCAGCGAGGCCTCGCGATCCAACGGGATGCTGTGGCCCTCGGCTAACATTGTCTCCCCGGCCTCGCCGTAACCCGCGCGGAGATTGAGCTTGCCGCTCTCCTCATCCAAGGTGTAGACGTGCACGTAGTAGAGGCCGAAATGCTCTTTGATCAGCGGGATCACGGTCTCCAACAGCTCGTCGGGGTTGAGAATGGAGCCGACCTGCTCCGAGATCTGCGCGGCGATGTCCAAGCGCTGCGTGAAGCGCTCGCGCTCCATCTCCGCCAGCTTCTGTTCGGTGATGTTGCGGTTACTGGCGCGCCGCCCCAACCACTCGCCCTCCGGGCCGTAGACCGGCTGACTAGCGTGCCCGATCCAGCGGACTTCACCTTCCTTGGTGAAGATGCGGAATTCCGTCTCTGCGGCATCTTCCGCCGTTTCCACCTCCGCCGGGTTTTCGTGATAGGCGTGCATGTGGTGATGAAGAAGCTCGCGGTCATCGGGATGGACAATCTCATCCAACAAGTGGGGATCATCCATAAACTCTTCAACGGTGTACCCTGTGATCTTCTCACATGCCGGCGATACGTAGAGGAATTCATCCTCCGGCCCCAGCCAGTACTCCCAGTCGTAGGTGTAATCCGCGACGGTCTGGAACTTGACCTGGCTTTCGCGCATGGCCTGCTCCGCCCGCAGACGTTCGGTAATATCCTCAGCGGAACTCAACGTACCGACGATATTACCTTGGTCATCGCGCAGGAGACTGTTATGCCAGGAAAGGATCCGCTCTTCGCCCTCCTTGGTCACGACTGAGCTATCATATTCCTCGACAGGTGCGATGTCTCCGGCCATAATCTGAGCGAAGATGCCGCGTACTTCCTCCTGAGCAGCTTCCGGCAGAGCGGTCGCAAACCAATCCCGCCCGATCAATTCCTCTTCCTTGTAGCCCAGCAACTCACAGCCTGCCCGATTGATCAGCGTGATTTTGCCCTCGGCGTCGATGGCGACGATAATGGATCCGACCAACTCCAGATAACGCTGCGCTTGATCACGGGCATCCTCGGATTCTTCCAGCAACTCGTCGCTTTGGAAAGCGTTGGCAATCTGCCCAGCCAACGTCGTGAAGACGTCCATATCCGCGTCGGTGAAATAATTCTTCTCATCGTGCTGCACATCGAAGACGCCCAGCACTTTGCCGCCCGCGATGGCCGGCACCGCGACCTCGGTCTTGGTCTCGGGCAGCAGCGGATTGGGCATGAAGTTGGGGTCCTCGGTCACATCATCGACCAACACGGGGTCTTTGGTGCGGGCTGCTGTCGCGACCAGCGAGGCATCGCGATCCAGCGGGATGCTGTGGCCCTCGGCCAACATCGTCTCACCGGCCTCGCCGTAACCCGCGCGGAGGTTGAGCGTGCCGCTTTCTTCATCCAAGGTGTAGACGTGGACGTAGTAGAGGCCGAATTGCTCTTTGATCAGCGGGATCACGGTTTCGAGCAGCTCATCGGGATCAAGAATCGAGCCAACCTGCTCGGAGATCCGCGCGGCGGTGTCTAAGCGCTGCGTGAAGCGCTCGCGCTCCATCTCCGCCAGCTTCTGTTCGGTGATGTCGCGAACCGTGCCCACCAAAGCGACGGGAGCGCCAGATTCATCTGTGAGGGTGGTGGAACTCATCAGGGTCGGGAAGGTGCTGCCATCTTTACGCATATGCCCAACTTCGCCCTGATACGAACCGGTCTGCCGGGCTTTCTCATTGAACGGGGCGACTTCCTCGCGCAGTTGCTGCTCCGTGTGGAAAATACTCAGATGCTTGCCCAGGAGTTCTTCGACGGTGTAGCCATGCATATCGGCCCAGGCTTGATTCACGTAGGTCAGATTGCCTTCGAGGTCGGAGATGGCGATGCCTTCCACGCTTTGTTGCACCGCGCCGCTCAAGAGGCGTAGCTCGATCTCGGCCTGTTTGCGCTCGGTGATGTCGCGGATGAGCGCCAGGACTTCGCCATCGCCGCTGGGCGTCAGCCGCGCCTCGTAGTCGCGCATCTCGTCGCCCACCGGCGCTCGATACTCATAGGTCACCGGCTCGCCGGTCTGTAGAGCTTGCTCCAAATGCTCCAGCGTCATCTTGGCCAAAGGAGGCGGCAGCACATCAGAGACGTGATGCCCCAAAAAGGCTTCCGGCGGCGCCATAAGCTCAGACCCGGCTTCGGCCTTGTAATCCAAGAAGATGCCGTCACTATCGAAGTGGAACATCATATCGGGGATAGCGTTCAAGAGCGCCTGGCGCTGGGCCGCGCTTCTACGCGCCTCCGCCTCGGCCTCCACCTCCGCCTCGAAGATCTGGGCATTGCGGAGAGACGTCGCAATCTGCCCGGCCAACGTGCTCAGAACATCCACATCTAATTGAGAGAAGCGGTTTGGCTGGCTATCCTGCACGTCAAGCACACCGAACACTTCTTCCCCCGCAATCAGTGGAACGGATATCTCAGATTTGGTATCGGGCAACAGAGGGTTCGGCATGAAGTCCGGCGCCTGGCTGGTATCGTTCACCAACACAGGAACCTGGCTCCGGGCAGCGCGGGCCACCAAGCTTTTCTCACGGTGGAGCGGAATGCTGTGACCCTGTTCCAACAACTTCTGGCCTACCTCGCCAGAGCCGGCGGACATAACTAAATTGCGCTGACGCATTATATGGGTAACTTCTTTGGCATTGGCTAGCTTGAGGTGGTCAGCCGGTGGTCGCTCCAGGAGGTAAATGTGCACATGGTAAAGATCGAAGCGCTCTTGCAACTCAGCTACGACCTCAGGTAGAAGTTGATCGGGATCGAGAATGGTGTTGACCCGCTCAGCCAGTTTGGCGGCGATACTGAGGCGATCGGTGAAGCGCTCGCGCTCCGCCTCTGCCTGCTTGCGCTCGGTGATATCGCGGGCGACCCAGACGACGCGATCCTCGGCCAACGGGGTGATCGTCGCGAAGAAAGTCACCTCGCCCGATTGCACCGGCAGGGTGTACTCAAAATCCTCCGGCTCGCCGGAGTCCAAGACGCGGCGAATCTGCTCTAAATATGCATCGGCGGCGGCTGCGGGAAGCACATCGTGCATCAGTTGGCCTTCCAAATCATCGGAGGGCTTGTAGAGCAGATCAGGATTCGTCGGCGCGATCTCGACGTAGCGCCCATCGCGATCCAATACCATCACGATGTCGGGCATCGCGGAGAAGATGGCGCGCAGCTTACTCTCACTTTCGACTACATTTTTTTCCAGGCGCTCCAATTTCAATTGCTCCAAGCCGACGTCGGCCAGCATCTCGGCAAATTTGGAGAGGTAGGTCAACAGTGGCTCAAGGCGCTCCCGCGAGACGACGGGAACGTCAGCCAGCGCTGCTAAATAGGCGTCCTCATCCAGATCGAACGCCTGCGCCTGTTTGCGGAAGCGCTCGACATCCGGCTCCTCAAACAAGAATTGGCCGGTGAAGACCGTGCCGATGTGCTCGCCCTCGACGATGATCGGGGCCGCGACATCGACCAAGCCGTTCGCGCACTCGTACACCGCGTACGGCTCGCCATCTGCTAAGTGATCGGCGATGTACGCATCACTCTCGGCGCAGCGCGCCGCCAACTCAGGACAGACACGATGAAACTCCGTGCAGATCGGCTGCCAAGCCGTGGCCGTGAGCACCGTGCCATCGGCTTCCAGAATCGCCGTGGGCGCTTCTGATATCTGATAAAAATCATCCATTAACTCTTGAAGTCGACCAACATCCACGAGGTCTGAAAGTTTGTACTTCATAGCCCCAGCTCCTTCAATGCCCGGATAGATCCGTCATCCACTGATAAAGTTTAAATGTGTTCGATTGCGTCAAGCTGCTTCTAATATGGCCGTTCCAAGAAAATAAACCTCCCAAAAACGAGTGGTTTTCTGAGGTAAAAATATCAGGTTTGGGAGGTTTTAAACCCTGGAACTACCTAAGAACGCTCTGAAGCACCAAGAGCGATTTTCCCAGTCGATTTGCTTCGAATTCCCAATATACCAAGAGAGATCCAAATAACAACTTCTTCTTTAAGTATAGTCAGCTCTACGTTGCTCTAAAGTATCAATTACATAACAAAGCCGTAGTTTAGTTAGAGAGCAGTTAAGGCACCCTCAACAACCGGCTGACGAGAATGACCAGGTGAGAGAGGGAGACCGGCTTTTCTAAATAGAATTCAACCCCCAATTCCTCACAGAAGGGGCGATATTCGGGGTTACCAGAGACGACGATGACTTTTGTGCCTTGCGCGTGGAGGTCGTCAAAGCGCTCTGTGAGAAAATCGCTGCCGTGCTCGCCGCCTAAGCGCATATCGCAGATGCAAAGATCAAAGATCCGATCGGCCAGTAATGCATCGGCTTCTGCGATGCTAGAGACGGGGCACACAGCATACCCACTGTTGCCCAGGGCTTTCTCATACAGCCGGATCGCGTCGGGGTCATCTTCTAAGACGATAATCGATTGAGAATCAGACATCTTATCTGTTCATCTCCATCATCTAAAAACCGAGATAATTTTCCAAAACGACCCAAACTCCCTCACTATATTA
>CAYXVS010000027.1:0-20038 GCA_964468735.1 uncultured Anaerolineales bacterium
TTGCCGAAGCCTCTCGAAATTTCCAGTAAATCGAAAATTGGGGCTTGACAATACCTCAATAGGAAATTATTATATAGATGTTCCGAAATGAGAAACGGAAAACACGGAGGTAAACGATGCTTTGGTCGACGGCCGAGTTGGCAGAAAAGTCAGGGTTGACATCACGTCAAATTCGCAATCTAATCAACGCTGGCAAAATTGAAGCCCAGAATGTGGGGCGCAATTGGGTTGTCTCCGACGAGGAAGCAAGGCGTTTCTTGAAAGAGCGCGGTGTACTCGAGGAGAAAGAAGTAGAGCCATCGGACTAGATTCCAAAGCATAGGGGCCGCGCAATCTCTTGCCGGAGCAGGCGCGGCCCCCCAACTGAACCTTTACAGCTCCATAGCGTGGCGCTATTTTGCCATAACGGGTACAGCAATACCCCCGGCAGGACTCGAACCTGCAACCCCCTGGTTCGAAGCCAGGTGCGCTGTCCTAATTGCGCCACGGGGGCAAATCTTATAAACGAAGAGCCGGACAATCGCTGTCCGGCCTTTGGGGTGGCTGATGGGATTCGAACCCACATTTTCCTGAGCCACAGTCAGGTGCCTTATCCATTAGGCCACAGCCACCGCGAACGATGATTATTGTACCACAAATGCGTTTCTTGGCAACTCCCAAGCGGGCAGGCTTCCTATCCTTTCTTCTTCTCCTCATCCATTTTGTCGAATGGATTGCCGATGGGCAAGAGGAGGTGGAAGGTGCTGCCCGGCAACTCTTCCTCACTGTAGCCGGGACTCTCGGCCCAGACTTTGCCATCGTGCGCCTCGATGATGCCTTTGGTCACGGCCAGCCCCAGGCCCAACCCGCCGCCCTTGAAGGCGGTCTTGCTGGAACGGTGGAGCGCCGTATCCTCTAAAACATAAAAGCGCTCAAAAATGTGCGCCAATTGCTCCTGCGGTACACCCACGCCTGTATCCTTGACCCACAGATGCACCACGTCCTCCAGCGTCTCCGCTTCGATTTCCACAGAGCCGCCGTCGGGCGTGTACTTGATGGCGTTGCTGACGACGTTCCAGAGCGCCTGGTGTAGGCGGCGTGGATCGCCCTCGATGACCGGTGCTTTCTTCAATCCCTGACCTAAATCAAAGACCAATTGACGCTGCGGGCCAAAACTGCGCAAATTGTGAAGCACGGACTGGACAACGGAGTTGAGGAACACAGGCTCATGGGCCAGTTCCAGGCGGTCGGCGTCGATCAAGGAGACGTTGAGAATGTCCTGAATGACCTGGCTGAGCCGTTCCACCGCCTCGGAGACCTTGATCAGGAGGTGGCGCGGCGTGCCTTCGTTTTCCTCATCGCCGGGGATGGCTGGGTTAGCTAACAGGATCTGGAGGTAGCCGTAGATTACGGTGAGCGGCGTGCGCAACTCGTGGCCGGCTAACACCACGAAGTCCGACTTCATCTTCTCCATGCGTTGTAGCTCTTCGTTCGCATTCTCCAACTCGCGGATCTTCTCCTCGAGGCGGTTGACCAGGCGCTGATTGTACTCCAGAAGGTACTCCGCTTCCTCCTCCGGCGTGCCGACCTTCTCCTCCATCCCCACCATATAGGCGCGGACCTGTTCGGGGAACTTGTCCACGTCGATGGGCTTGGGAATGTAGCCATTACAGCCGGCGACCAATGCACGCTCGCGATCCCCTTGCAGGGTGGCGGCGGTCACCGCAATGATCGGGGCCTTTTCTAGGCCCTCGATGGTGCGCAGGCGTGTGGTCACCTCATAGCCGTCGAGCCCGCTGATGTTGATGTCCATCAACACCAGATCCGGCTTCTCGCGGCGCGCGGCCTCGATGGCCTTGAGGCCGTCTTCCGCTAAGGTCACGTCAAAACCTTCGGCGGTCAAAATGCGTTGGACTAATCGTTGGCTGGATAAATCGTCTTCGACATAGAGAACTCTCGTCATTATTTTGCCTCTTCTTCACTCTTTTCATTTCTTCCTAACAGCGCGTTGATGCCTCGTAAGAGATCTTCATCCATAAACGATCCCTTCTGGAGGAGCATCTGAATCTGCCCTTGTAATCGTTGTTGATCGAGGTGGCTAAGGTCTTTGGCCGTGATGACGATGACGGGAATGTCCTTAAATTCCTCCTCCGCTTTGAGCTGATCCAGTACCGCGTACCCATCCATGTCGGGCATCATCATATCCAATAGGATCAAATCTGGATTGATGTTGCGAATCAGTTTCAAGCCTTCCTTGCCCGTGTGAGCTTCTGCAACTTGGAAATCTCCCCGCGTCTGCAAAATGCGTCGGAGGAGTCGGGCCGCTTCTGGATTGTCCTCTACAATGGCGATGCGCTGCACACGAGCGTCCAATTGATCCAACGCGCCCAATAACCCTTCTCCCGTCGCTGATGGTGTGGCGGCTGGCAATTCCGGCGAGGGCGTGGTGGTGACGGGAGTAGTCGTAGCTTGATCTGAGATTGTGTCGAGGTCGGTGTCGGCTGTGATGTTGGTCGGCACCACTTTTAGCCAGTCCTTATCCAGCAGGAATTTCTCCACCGGGAAGGTATGGCCTGAGCAATTGACGACCACGACCTCATTGCGCTTAATAATACCTTGACTCAGTAACTTGAAAAGTCCGCCGAATGCCGTGGCCGCCGCTGGCTCGATGGAGATGCCCTCCATCTTGGCCAGGACGTGCAACGCGCGGAAGGTCTCCGCGTCGGTGACGGCCTCGAAGGCGCCGCCGTGCTTTTCGACGATATCGTATAAATGAGGATAGGCCGGGCCGGGATAGCCGGTCGCAATGGTGATGACCTGCGTCTCTGGGTTGGGAACTGGTTCTGGATCGCGCAATCCCTTGCGATAGGAGTTTACCATCGGCGCGCAGCCCGCTGCTTGGATTACGGCGGTTTTGGGGATGCGATCCACCAATCCCATTTGATACAGTTCTTCGTAGCCCTTGTGAACGCCGACGGGGCCCATCCCACCGCTCACCGCTTGGATGTACCAATCGGGCGCTCGCCAGGGCACGCCAGGTTGTAGTGGCCCCAGCTCGGCGGTGAGTTGCTCCGCGATTTCCATTGCGATGGTCTTCATGCTCTCGCGCGTGCCGATGTTGCGGATGCCCCGATCCACCAGGATGCCTTTGTGCTTGGCAAAACGCGCGGCCACCTTCTTGGTCGCATCGTAGGTAGTGGTGACTTTCACGACCTCGCTGCCGTAGATGGCGATTTCGCGCATCTTTTCGGGCGGGACGCGACTGGGCACAAAAGTCCACAGCTTGATGCCCGCGTGCGCTGAGTAGGCCGAATATGAGATCGCCACGTTGCCCGTCGAGGCGACGACCAACTCGGTGACGTTGGCTTCCTTCATCATGGAGGTCACAACGGAGGCTTGACGATCCTTGAAGGAGTTCGTGGGGTTTTGGCGTTCATCCTTAATAAATAAATTAGGAATGCCGAGCATCATGCCTAAGTTCTTGGCCTTGAGCAGGGGCGTGCCACCTTCCCCCATGCTGATCTGATAATCGTCGCTGCGCACCGGCAACAGCTCTCGATACCGCCACAGCGTGAAGGGGCGTTGTTGTAAGATGTCCGGCCACAACCGGCTGATGCGCTCGTAATCGTAACGGGTTTCCATCCAGTCGTTGCCGCATGCATCGCATGTGGGAGTTGGAATGGTGAAGGGCTGACGATGTCCACAAACATCACATTCGAATTCAAGGTTCATCGGAACGGCGGATGGAATGATAATCATTTTAACCCTCTTTTGACTTTTGGACAATGACACTATTCAATACAAGGATAGCATAAGTTTACAGAAGGACAAGTGATTTTATGGGGGTAAATGTTTCGTTTTCATAAAAGCGCCGTACCTATTTCATAAATGAGGGAGAATGTTTGTCTTGACAAATTTCCTCAGTTCATTAGGCTAAGTTAGGTTCCAGCGAGATCGTCGATATGGCCGCGTTTCGCGGCGACTTTGAACAGAGAATGTTTGTTATCTGCTACATCTGCTTAATCCGCTGAGGAGGCGATGATGAGCGAGTTACATTTGGGGCAAATCGAGCGAACGCCAACGGCCTACGCCGCGATGGCGCGATTGTGGGAGGCGGCGTGTGGCCCGGCCTTCAGTGTGACGGATGAGTTTATGGCGTATAATCTCCAACCCACGCCGGGATTGGCCCAGGAGGGGCGGTTTATTTATCGCGAGTGGCTCGGCGAGACGCCGGCCACAACATTAGAGAGTGTGCCTGTTGGCTTCGTGGTCGCCAGCGCGCTGACGGACGCGCCGCCGGAGATTCCGGCGCATCGCGGCTGGATTGACGCGGTGGCGGTGGCGCCTACCGTGCAGGGGCGGGGGATTGGCTCGGCGTTGATGGATTGGGCCGAGGCGTGGCTTGGGGAGCAAGGCGCTCGCCGCGTCGATTTGGGCGGGAGCTTCCGACCCTTTTTCCCCGGCCTGCCCACGACGCTGGGGACGCGCCCGTTCTTCGAGCAGCGCGGCTATACCTTTGAATACGAGACCTGGGACGTGGCGCGCGATCTGAGCGTCGGCCCGGAGGTGCGCCTCTACCCGCCCGCCGACGAGGGTGAACTCCGTCCGGCGGAGGCGGCGGATGTCCCGGCTTTGCGGGAGTTCCTGCTCCGCACGTTCCCCGGTCGCTGGCGCTACGAGGTGGAGACCTTCTTGGGCGAGGGCGGCGACCCTTCGGACATCGTCATCCTGGAGCTGGCGGAGCGCGTGGAGGGCTTCTGTTGGGTGACGTCCGAGGATTCGTATCGGCCGCTGGATCGCTTCTATATGCATCGCTGGCCGCATCCGTGGGGCCAGTTAGGCCCCATCGGCGTGAGCGAGGCCTGTCGCGGGCAAGGGTGGGGCGGGCGTCTGCTCCAGGCGGGGGTGGTCTATTTGCAGGAGCAGGGCGTGCGAGGCTGCGTCATCGATTGGACCAGCCTGCTAGATTTCTACGGCAAGTTTGGCTTCGAGCCGTATCATCATTATGATATTCTGTTCAAGACCCTGGATGAAGATGAATTGGAGGTGAGTAAATGAATGACGTTAAATCCCGGCAATTTTTGCCGCACCCGCGCCAGGCGACGTGGGGCGAGGGCCGATTCGCGCTGACGCCCGGTCGCTTGATTTTGTTAGACGCGCCGAATCCACAGGCATTGCGCTTGGCAGCGCGAAAATTCCAGATGCAGTTGGCGTCGCGATTCGATATCAGTTGGGAGACCGTCGCCAGCCGCGCCACGCCCGCCGATCAGATCGGCCTGCGGATCACGGTGATGCCCCAGGCCGTCGCGCGGCCGGAGGGCTACCGGTTAGTCATCACCTTGGCGGGGATGCAGATCTACGCGCACGATCCTGCCGGCGCTTTCTACGCCATCGCGACGCTGAATCAACTGCTCGCCCAGTGCGAGACGCTGGATTTGCCGACGGTCGAGATCGAAGACTGGCCCGATTTCCCCGTGCGCGGCGTGATGTTGGACATCAGCCGCGACAAAGTGCCGCAGATGTCCACGCTCTACGCGCTGGTGGATCGCCTGGCAAGTTGGAAGATCAATCAGCTCCAGCTCTACACCGAACACACCTTCGCCTATCGCCAGCACCCGGAGGTGTGGGCCGAGGCGTCGCCCATCACCGCCGAGGAGGTGCTGGCGCTCGACGCCTACTGCCGCGAGCTCCACATCACGCTGGTTCCCAACCAGAACTCCTTCGGGCACATGGCGCGCTGGCTGAAGCACGAGCGCTACGCGCATCTGGCAGAAATCCACGGTGAGTTCGAGACGCCCTGGGGCGCGATGAGCGGGCCGTTCAGCCTGGCCCCCACGGAGCCGGGCAGCTTGGAGCTGATCCGCAGTCTCTACGACGAGCTGCTGCCGAACTTCACCGCGCGGGTGATCAACGTGGGCTGCGACGAGACCTTCGATCTGTGCGCGGGGAAGAGCAAGGCGCTGTGCGAGGCGCGCGGGCCGGGCCGCGTCTATCTGGACTTCCTGCGCGAGATCTACGACGAGGTGGCCCGGCGTGGCTACCGGATGCAGTTCTGGGGCGATATGATCCTGGAGCATCCCGAACTGATCCCGGAGTTGCCGCGCGACGTCATCGCGTTGGCGTGGGGCTACGAGGCGGATCATCCCTTCGATGAGCAGGGCGCGCGCTTTGCGGCGGCGGGGATTCCTTTTTACGTCTGTCCCGGCACCTCGGCGTGGGGTTCTATCGCCGGGCGCACGGAGAACGCGCTGGGGAATCTGCGCACCGCCGCCGAGGCCGGCCTGAAGCACGGCGCCGCCGGCTATCTGATCACCGATTGGGGCGATCTGGGCCACTGGCAGCCGTTGCCCATCAGCTTCTTGGGGCTGGGGATGGGGGCGGCTTATGGGTGGTGCCTGGCGTCCAATCGCGAGGCCGATGTGCCCGCCGTCATCAGTCGCTTCGCCTTCGATGATGCCACCGGCGCGATGGGGCGGGTCGCCTATGACCTGGGCAACGTCTATCGCGCGCCCGGCATGGAAGTCCCCAATTCGAGCGTGCTCTTCTGGGTTTTGCAGCAGCGCACGGACGAGCGCGCGGATGATCTCACGCCGGCGGATTTCGAGCGCACGTTGCAGGCCATCGATGCGGCGTTGGCGCCGATGGATCGGGCGCAGATGGAACGCCCGGACGCGGCGCTGATCCGGCGCGAGTTCGAGTTGGCGGCGCGGCTGTTGCGGCACGCTTGCCATCACGCGCTGATGCGCATGACCTCGCATCCGACGCGGGACGCCTTAGCCGCTGACCTGACGGAGATCATCCAGATGTATCGAGCGATCTGGCTGGCGCGCAATCGTCCCGGCGGCCTTGCGGATAGCGTGGCGCGTTTCCAATCGCTGCTGGCGAGTTATGAGGAATGAAATTTCACGTCGAGACCGCCGAGGTCTTCGTGCCAGATGAAACGCCAATTCCCCAGGCGCTGGCGCGCACCACCCATCTGGCCGTCGGCGCGCACCCGGATGATGTGGAGATCTTAGCCATCCACGGGATTCTGGCTTGCTTCCGGCGGGAGGATCGCTGCTTCACGAGCGTGGTGCTGACCGACGGGAGCGGCGCGCCGCGTCGCGGCCCCTACGCGGACACCTCCGACGCGGAGATGCAGGCCATCCGCCGCCGCGAGCAGCAGAAGGCCGCCGTGGTGGGGGAGTACGGCGCGCAGGTGCTCTTAGATTATCCCAGCGCCGTGGTGAAGAACCCCCAAATCCCGACGCCGGTGGAGGATTTGACCGCCATCTTCGCCGCGACGCACCCTGAGATTATCTACACGCACAACTTGGCCGACAAGCACGATACCCACGTCGGCGCGGCCCTGCGCGTGATCGCCGCGCTGCGGCGGCTGCCGGCGGCTGCGCGTCCCGCGCGCGTCTACGGCTGCGAGGTGTGGCGCGATTTGGATTGGCTCTTGGATGAGGACAAAATCGCGCTAGATTGCTCCTCGCACGAGCATCTCCAGGCCGCGCTTTTGGCCGTCTTCGATTCGCAGATCAGCGGGGGCAAGCGCTATGACCTGGCGACGATGGGCCGGCGGCGCGCCAACGCGACCTATCACGCCGCCCACGAGGTCGATGCCGCCACGCACATCGTCTACGCGATGGATCTGACGCCTTTGGTGGTTGATCCCGACCTGGAGGTGCAGGCCTACATCCAGGCGCATCTCAGGCGCTTCGCCGAGGATGTCGCGGCGCAAGTGGCAAAATTTCACGGGTGATGGGGTTATCTGCCGCTATCTGCTTCATCGCTGATTTGCTGATTCGCCGATTCGCCGTCCGCCAATTTGACAAGTTGCTTTTTCGGCTGATTCCTCGTATAATCAGTTTATCAGATCGGTTAGAATGTTGAGCAACCTTGTCGTCTCAAGAGATTGAGGATCAAATTAAAATCTTTGGTGTTGATTAAAATGTCATTTATTGTTGGAGGCCCAGGTGTCTGACTCGAAGCAAACCCATTCATCCACAAGCGCATCTCAAGCTTCCTCGCCTCAATCACGGTCGATGGAAACCCGTCACGTCTCGCCTAAGAAGAAGCCCAAGCCGGCCGGAGAGGGACTGCTCTCCGAAGGCATCCAGCTCCAAGAGCGCTACAAAATTTTGGGCATCATTGGCATCGGAGGGATGGGGGCCGTCTATAAGGCGCAGGATCTGCGCTTCCCCGGCGTGATGCGTGTGTGTGCCGTCAAAGAGATGATCAACACCGCCACCGACCCCCAAGTCCGCCAGATGATCGTGCGCAACTTCGAGCGCGAAGCCAGCATCCTGGCGACACTGAGCCATCCGGCGATTCCCCAAGTGTACGATTATTTCACCGAAGGATCGCGGAGCTACTTAGTGCTGGAGTTTATCGATGGCAAGGACTTAGAGGCTAAGTTGGCGGAAGTCGAGGGGTTCTTCTCTGAAGATCTGGTGATCGATTGGGCCGTGCAGCTCTGTGACGTGCTCTCCTATCTGCACAATCACAAGCCGCGGCCCATCATCTTCCGCGATCTGAAGCCCTCCAATATTATGTTGGATGTGCATGATCGCATTCGCCTGGTGGACTTTGGCATCGCGAAGTTGTTCCAAAGCGGGGAAAAGGGCACCATGATCGGGACGGAGGGCTATTCCCCGCCGGAGCAATATCGGGGCATTGCGGAGCCACGGGGCGATATTTATGCCCTCGGCGCGACGATGCATCACCTGTTGAGCAAGCAGGATCCGCGCTTGGAACCGCCATTTTCATTCCACGAGCGTCCGATCCACGACTCCAATCCCACCGTATCGCGGGATTTGGTCGAGGTGATTGACAAGACCCTTTCGTATGACATTAACGAGCGATGGGGGTCCGCTGAGGAGTTCAAGCGC
The DNA here is from genome assembly GCA_964468735.1 of uncultured Anaerolineales bacterium. GTDB lineage: Bacteria > Chloroflexota > Anaerolineae > B4-G1 > SLSP01 > JAAAOZ01. The sequence goes on from CAYXVS010000027.1 coordinate 8,856, forward strand.
GTGCTGATGAGTTTGCCAAGCGCGCGCGGGTTGAGTGGTGGTTGGTCGCGCGATACAGGGACCTTCAAAGGCTCCGGCATCATCAAGCCGGTGTGGCGGTTCGCTTGCGAGGATGAGATTCGGGGGTCTGTGACCTACAGCGATGGCCGGCTATTCGTTCCCTCTTATGACAACAACGTCTATGCGTTGGATGCTGAAGATGGTGAATTCATCTGGAAATACCCCACCGAGGATGGCGTGGCGTCGAAGCCATGGGTTTCGGATGGCATGGTGGTCTTCGGTTCCATTGATAAATTGGTGTATGCTGTGGATGCCCAGGTGGGCGAGCTGTTGTGGACGGCCCCTACGAAGGGCCGGATCTACTCGTCGCCTTATGGTCGATTTGGCCATGTCTTTATTGGTTCGGATGACCATCGGATTTACGCCATTCATCAGGGAAGTGGGCGTGAGGCGTGGACTTATCCCACCGATGGAGAAGTGCGTGCTCGTCCTTTGATCACCGAGGATGCCATTTTCTTTTCTTGCCAGAGAGGTATCGTCTATTCGCTGAACTTGAACAGTGAACTGCGATGGCGCTTTCGAGCGCGGCGGGGCATTTTAGCCTCGCCCGTGGTATACGAAGGCTATGTTTTCATCGGCGCGATGGATAGTAACTTCTACGCACTGGACATCCGCTCTGGATGGGCTGCTTGGCGGTATCGAGCCGGCGGTGTCATTGCATCCACCGCGGCGGTCTACGATGACTTGGTCTTTTTTGGCACGGCGGATAATTACATCTATGCCCTAGATGCGCAGAGTGGGCGGGTCGTTTGGCGTTATGAGACAGAGGATCAGGTGACCGGTTCTCCGGCTGTTTATGAAGGGAATGTATATATTGGTGGTGTAGATGGGGCGCTTTATTGTTTAGAAGCGAAATCTGGGGATTTGCATTGGCAGTTTCAGACCGATGGCCCGATTACTGGCGCGCCGGTAATCGGGGATGATGTGGTCTACTTTGGCTCCTCGGATCATTACGTCTACGCACTCCCAGCTTAGGCCGTTCCAGTCTTGCCTGAGCGCTTTTGTAGTTGAATGGCTGGAACTCCCTTAGAAAGTATAGGATAATGATTTTCCCTGGTTCTAACTTAGCTCCTTTTGAAGGGTGAATTCAAGAACGGAGTGAAATCTTTTCAAGGATGGGGGTTGTATGGATGATTTAAAGTCGTTATTCCGCCAATTGCGCGGGAAGTTTATAGGAGTAGAGGGTCGAGCAGAAACTCAGATTGACGCAGATTCAGATGAGGGCTTAGAAGATGATTTTGGATCTTTGATCGCGACCATCTCCAAGCCGGCTTCCAGTCGCGAAGAGGAAGCAGCGGCGGGAGAGGGATCATCTTCTGAGGTGGCAACGGCCGAGGAGGTCGTTAAAGAGGTCTCGGTAAAATCACTTTGTCCCGGCAGGTTTTGTGCGGGATGGATGACGGATGTGGGGCGGGTGCGAGGCCATAACGAGGATGCTATCTTCATCTTTACGGGAGAGCAGGAGGCCGATAATGCTATGCCGCCCGTTGGCGCATTTATTTTGGCCGATGGCATGGGGGGACATCAGGGCGGTGAGCTGGCCAGCGCCCTCGCCGTGCGGGAGTCCGCCACTTATTTGATGTCTGAGGTCTATTTACCGCTGCTCTCCGGTGCAGAGCGCGAGGGAGATCAACCCTCTCTCACGGAAATTCTGCGCGAGGCGATTGTCAAGGCTAACCGCGTCGTGACGCAATCGCTGCCGGGCAGCGGCAGCACGCTGACGTGCGGCGTCGTCGTGGGAGATCGCTTGTTCATCGGCCACGTGGGAGACAGCCGAGCTTATTTGCAGCGGGATGGTGAGGCTCCCCAGCTTTTGACGCACGATCATTCGCTCGTGAATCGGCTGCTTGAAATGGGGCAATTGACGGAGGAGGAAGCGGCGGTTCATCCGCAGCGCAACGTCCTCTACCGCGCCATTGGACAGGGCGATACCTTGGATGTGGATATTCAATCGTATCCTTTGCCGGGAAGATCGCGGTTGTTGTTGTGCAGCGATGGCCTATGGGGACTCTTGGAGGAGCCGGATCTTTGGACGTTGATCGATGAGGCGTCAACACCGCAGGCAGCTTGTCGGGCCTTGGTGGAGAGCGCGAATGAGGCCGGCGGCACGGATAATATCTCGGTGATTTTAGTGGAGATTTTGGGAGAGTAGGATGGCTGAAGCTGAACACCCATCACCCATTCAGATGGAGGTGCAGCTCAATCGAGCGGAGTTGCCGCTATTAGACTCTGCTCAGATGCTCTATGCGATGCTTGACCTGCGTTCGAAAGAAGCCCTCAATGTCTCGCGCCGGCGCCTCAATCTTGCTTTGGTCATTGATCGCAGTACGTCGATGCAGGGCGCGCGCATTCGCAACGTCAAAATGGCGGCGATGGACCTGTTGGAGACGCTGCAGCCAGATGATTGGCTCTCGATTGTCTCCTTCAGTGATCGGGCTGAGGTCGTCATCCCGCCGACGCCGGTCAGAGAGCGACGCAGTTTTAGTTCGGCCATCGCTTCTCTTTTGCCGCGCGGCGGAACGGAGATCTATCAGGGGTTGCTATCTGGATTGTCCCAGGTGGGACGTCATGCCTCTCCGGATTACGTCAACCACGTGTTGTTGTTGACCGATGGGCGGACGTATGGTGATGAGGAGTTGGCATTGCACGCGACGCAGCAAGCGCTCAAGTATGGCATCGGCGTCTCCGCGTTTGGAATTGGAGAGGATTGGAATGATGTCTTCCTTGATAATTTGGCTCGAAAGGGCGGCGGCGTCTCTCAATATATCAGCTCTCCCTCTCAGATGCGAGAGATGCTGCGAGAAGAGATTCAGGGGCTGAGTAAGGCGGTGGTGAAGTCGATGAGCTTGCGGATTGAGCCATCGGCGGAGGTTCATCTATCGGCGGCTTTTAAAGCGGCGCCTTATATGGAATTATTTCCTTGCGATGAGAGTGATAAAGCTCAAGAGGTTGCCTTGGGAGGCTTGACCGCCGAGGAGCCGGTCGTAGTGATGCTAGAGTTAGTTGTGGATCCGCAGGAGAAAGAAAAGAAGTTGAAGGTGCTACGACTTCAACTAGAAGCAGAGGATGTGCATTTACAGCAAGAGATTCAGATACCAGTCTCTTTAAGCCCGGAAGAGGGGGATGTCCCTTCCCGGTTGTTCAATTTTCTTGAGCGTATCAGCGTGTTTCGCCTTCAGGAAAAAGCTTGGATCGCTCTTGAATCCGGTGATGCCAAGCAGGCAACGAGTTATTTACAGGCCGCTGCTACGCGCTTGTTCGATATGGGGTATAGGGATCTTGCGAAATCGGCTATGTTAGAAGTGGGGCGAATGGCGAGGGGCCGAACGCCAACCGGGCGCGGACGGAAAAAGCTTCGCTACGGAACGCGAAGTTTGTCGATCCCTTCAACGTAGGTCATTTCGGTCTATCTGGGAGAGTAATTCTGGAACTTCCTTAGGGTTCGTAAATTTATAAGTTCCCACTTTTCACTGTGAAAAGACGGTAAAATTCGGGAAGTTGTTCTTTTACAGACCCTTAGTGCGGCCAAAACGAAAAGAGGAGAGAGAGGATGACTTCAAAGAGCAGTCAAGTTATCTGTCCATCATGCGGTGCGGAAAATTTGCCGGGGACGCTATTTTGTGTCCAATGTGGTACATATTTGCCCTCGGGTGGCCCGTTGCGCACCGAGCCGATCCCGGATCAGGAGGACGAGCAACCGGCGCGTCCGTCACGTAAAAAAGAGGGGGACGCGCAGGCCAGAGCGATCAGCCTTGAAGTGGATGTGATAAATTCTGGTCGCAAAGTGTTATTATCGGCGGAACGGGAGATTTTGGTGGGGCGCCTGGACGCGGCTCACGGCATCTTCCCGGAGTTAGATCTCACAACGGATGGTGGATTGGAGCAGGGTGTATCACGGCGTCATGCTCGCATCTACACCCGTGATGGGACGTGCTTTGTCGAGGACTTGGATAGCACAAACGGGACCTTTTTGAACGGCGAGCGTCTGACACCCTATCTGCCCTATGCGTTTCAGGATGGAGATGAACTGATGTTCGGCACGATGCACATCTCCGTTCGCATCCATAGCGAGAATAAACGACAAGGCTCTGCTGTTGCGTCGTCAGCGCCCGACGAAGCTTCTGAAGAAGAAGCTTCGTCATAAAGATAAAAAGCACGGGAAATAGGTTTTTGAGAGAGGAGTTTAGATGGCTTATACAGTCTTACTGCATATATTAAATGAGGATGCGGTCGTTGGTGAAATCGATGAACTACCAGATCCCACATCACAGTTTGTCTTGATCAGTAGCCCGCGTCTTAGGGATGGGCGGGATGTATCGTACCTGTTGGGGGAGACCAATCGGGTGATTTACCCTTGGGACCGAATCCACAGTATGGAAATTCTTCCGAGCGAGGAGGAAGAAGAGATTGTCACCTTCATCCGTGAATAGCAGTGACGTCAGGGACGTCAACGAGGAGATCACGGAACATCATCCATTAGTTTTGGTGGTGGATGATGAGCAACGCATCATCCGTTTTGTCCAAATTAATCTGGAGATGGAAGGTTTTCGAGTCATCAAGGCTCATGATGGCTTGGAAGCGGTTGAACAAGTGCGGGAACATCTGCCGGATATTGTGTTGTTAGATGTCCAAATGCCGGAGATGGATGGCTTCGGGACGTTGCGCAAGATCCGCGAAATCACCAACGTGCCGGTAATCATGCTCACGGTCCGCAGCTCTGAGGAGGATAAGGTTCGGGGCTTAGACCTCGGCGCGGATGATTATGTCACCAAGCCCTTTAGCCCACGAGAACTGGTGAGTCGCGTGCGCGCTGTTCTGCGGCGCGTCCAGACGCCCAAGCCGGCGGATGCCTCGATTCTGAAGATTGACGATTACTTGAATGTGGATTTTAACACGGCTGAGGTTATCGTGGAGGGCGAACGCATCAAATTACGTCCAACGGAGTTTCGATTATTACATCACCTTATCGAAAATGCCGGCTGGACCGTCCCGCACAGCACGTTGTTGACAAAGGTTTGGGGATATGAGTATCGCGATGAAATATCCTACCTGCGTCTGTACATCAATTATCTGAGAAAGAAGATTGAGCCGGATTTATCAGATCCGCGTTATATCATCACGGAGCGAGGGATGGGATACCGGTTCGTCGATTTTCAACGTCAGCAAGAGGAAGAGGAGGCCTAGGCATGCAATCATACAAAGTGGTCATCACCGGCCCTTTTAATGCGGGGAAGACCGTCTTTATCAAGACGGCCAGTGATATTGACATTGTGACAACGGAGCGAAAAATCACGGATCCGTCGCTTGCAGGGGTCAAGAAAGAGACCACGGTGGCAATGGATTATGGGCAGAAGCGCATGGATCAAGTGGTGTTTCATCTCCACGGCACGCCGGGACAAGAGCGATTCGAGTTTATGTGGAAGATCCTGGCCCGAGAGATGAATGCTTTTATATTGCTCATCGATAGTGCGGACAAAGGTTCTCTGATGGACGCCAAGCAGATCACGCGATTGTTCCTCAAGCAATCGAAGGTTCCCTACCTGGTCGTGGCGAACAAACAGGACCTGAGAGGCGCGATGGCCCCCAAGAAGATCGCGAATCTGTTGGCGCTGCCCAAGGATGTGCCGGTGGTTCCCTGTGTGGCGCAAGATCCGGCCTCGGTCGATCAAGTCTTTGTGATTGTCAAGCAACTCTTGGATGTATAATTTTCTTTACAGAACATCATAAAACAAAGGAGGGCACACTATGGCCATACCGAAGGATTTAGATGAACTGCTTTCTATGCGAGATATGATGGATCGAGCGTTGGCTGGGACCTTGTCCCGTTCCTTGCACCAGGTGGATCGGATGCTGTTGCCCAAGCCGGCGATGGATATGTACGAGACCCCAGAAGCCTTCGTGTTGAAGGCCTCTCTGCCCGGCGTGCAGTCGGAGGATGTGGAGTTGTCCGTGACCGGCGACACGCTGACGATCAAGGGCGAGGTCAAGGAGGAGGAAGAGATCGATGAGAAGAGTTATCTCTTCCGTGAGTGTCATCACGGCACATTCTCGCGCAGCGTCCAGTTGCCCGAAGGCGTTGATGTGGACGCCGCCGATGCCAGTTTTCGCGACGGCGTGCTGACCCTTACCCTGCCCAAGCAGGCGGAACTGAAGGCCAAATCCATTCCCGTCTCCGCGAAATAGGGGGGCGCGATGTTTCCGATCTCTGAATTTGACGATACAGTGCGCCGCGTGCTCGACCCCGACCGCTGGATGCCCGATTGGATTCCGCGCTCGATTGGGCCGATAGGGCGCGGCGGCGAGCAGGTATTGCGCTTACCCGTCGATATCTACACCGCAACTGACGAGATCGTCGTCCAGGCCTCATTGCCCGGCCTCTCGCCGGACGACGTGGACATCACCCTTCGCGAGGATCGCTTGACCATCAGCGGGCGGATCCCGCCCCCACTGGAGAACGTGGAGTACGTCGTGGTGGAGCGTGCGCATGGAAGATTTAGTCGCACGCTGGTGCTGAATGTCCCGGTGGAGGCCGAGCGGATCGAGGCCAAGATCGACAACGGCGTCCTGATCCTAGTCTTGCCCAAGACGCCGGAAGTTCGTCCAAAGACCATTCACGTCAATGTCAATGAGCCTTTGCATACCATTGAGGGTGAGGTCGGCGAGAAGAGCTAACGCTCCGTTTCGGTTGTATTTTAGCACAGCCCCAGGCCCATTTGGTCTGGGGTTGCTTTTTTGTCTTGATTGCGATAAGATGAAACTTGGCTCTTGACTTTCGACTAGACCTTTGATTTCACGAGGAGGTAGCGTGCTTGACTACGCGCGTGTGATACTTAAACCCGGACGCGAGGCGGCGGTTCAGCGCCGACACCCGTGGATCTTCTCCGGCGCCGTGGATAGCGTGATCGGCGATCCTCCGGTGGGCGGATTGGTTGCCGTGCTGCACTCGGACGGCCATTTTCTGGCCTGGGGCCATTACAGCCCTGCGTCGCAAATTCGAGTGCGACTCGTTTCCTGGCAGGATGACGCTCCTGTCGAATCCCCGGATTTTTGGGCGGCGCGATTACGGCGAGCGTTGTCGATCCGCGCGCCACTGTTGGCGGATCCGCAGACCACGGCCTGTCGATTAGTCAACGCCGAGTCGGATGGTCTGCCCGGCCTGATCGTGGATCGATACGCCGATGTGCTCGTGATCCAGTGCTTGTCCGCCGGTATCGAGGCGCGCCGCGAGATGCTCGCGGCGGCGATCTGGCGCGTGGCATCTGAGCACAATCTGGCGCCGGCGACGCTCTACGAGCGCAGCGACGTGGAGGTCCGCCAAAAGGAAGGGCTTCCCTCGCGAGCCGGTCGCCTGCGGGGCGAGCCGCTGCCTGAGCACGTGGAAATTATGGAACACGGACTCCGCTTTTTGGTCGATGTGCGCTCAGGTCACAAGACCGGCTTCTATTTGGATCAGCGCCCCAATCGGCAGCGATTGCGGGAGGCCGTCGCGGCATGGCAGCGCGCTAAGTCCGCGCCTGCGCTGCTGAATGTCTTTGCCTACACCGGCGGCTTCGGCATCTATGGGATGGCGGGCGGCGCGATGTCCGTGGTCAACATTGAAACCTCGGCGGATGCGTTGACGTTGAGCCACGAGAACAGGGTCCTCAATGGGGGGACGACGTCGGGCGTCGCCGTCGAAGACATCACCGATGATGCGTTTGAGGCGCTGCGGGCGTTGCGAGAATCGGGCCGGCGCTTCGATATGATCGTGCTAGATCCGCCTAAGTTCGCGGCGTCCAAGCGAGACGTCAACGCGGCCAGCCGGGGCTATAAGGACATCAACCTCCAGGCGTTGCATCTCCTGCGTCCTGGCGGATTACTCTTCACCTTTTCCTGCTCCGGCGTGATTTCAGCCGATCTCTTCCAGAAGATTGTCTTTGGTGCGGCCTTGGATGCCGGGCGTCCGGCTCAGATCGTTGACTATTTAGCGCAGGGAAGTGATCATCCTACAGCCCTGACCTTCCCGGAGGGCGCGTATCTGAAGGGCTTGATCTGTCGAGGGAGGTGACGCATGGTTATGAAAAAAATGAAAAAAAACAGAAAAAGCGGAAAAAGAGAAAGTGATAGTATAGCGCGGATGTGGCTTTGGTTACTCTGGGGACTGCTCCTGCTTTCGCCGGGGCGCGCCATAGAGGTGCGAGCACAGGCGCCGGACAATGTCCCGGAGATGACGGCGACGACTGCCTGGGAGGGGTATCTGCGCACGCCCGGTTGGACGGTGGTGCAGGTGACGTTGCATAACGAGGTGAGCGATTGGGAAGGCGAGCTGTTGCTCATGGATGGCGAGCATGAGGTGACCTATCGGCGCGCGGTGCAATTGCCAGCCCGTTCTTATAAGCAATACAACATTCCGCTCTATATCGATGGTGGCTTGAGGAAACAAGAAATCGTTTTGCAGGGCGCGGAGTGGTCGAAGAGATCCAAGTTGTCTTTCACCTTTACCGATAGGGAGGAGCGGGTCTGCGTCGTTGCTGATGACCGCGATTTGACCGATTACGCGCTGGAGGAATGTGAGATTCGGATATGGATTCAAGATTTGGCGCAATTGCCCGAGACGCCGCAAGCCTGGGATACCGTTGATCTCTTGTTGCTCAACGGAATGGCAACCTCTGCGCTGACGGATCAACAGCGCGCGGCGCTGATCAGTTGGGTCGGGATGGGGGGGCACGTCATTGTCGGCGGCGGTCCGGCGCTTCCCCAAGCGTTGGACGGCTTCCCCGCCAAGTTGCTCATCGCGACGGCTCAGGAGACACAACTCATCGATGCGTCGATTTTGGCGGAGACTAACGCGCTTGACGAGAATGTTGAGAGAGACATCGCCGTCGCCTCGCTGGCGCTGCGCGATACGGCCTCCTCGCTGCTCTCTGAGGGCAATGAGGTCATCGCTGCCCGCGAGCGGCTGGGATCGGGTATCGTCGATGTCGTCGGCTGGGATCTGACAGAGGCGGCGGGGCAAACGTGGGTGAGGATGTTGTGGCAAGGGGATCAAATCCCGGCCGTCACGCTTCCATTCGTATCGACCGGCATGTCCGCGGCGCTTCAACCGCAAGCTCGGAACCTCTTGCAAATTCCGCTATCTCTTGCGCCTAAAATATGGCGTTGGTTGTTGGTCTTTCCCGTTTATCTGCTTTTGATGGGGCCAGGAACGTTGTGGATTGTGCGGCGCTTACGGCGCCCGATCTTGGCATGGGCGTTGTTACCCCTCTGGATTGTGATCTCGTTGCTGCTGCTCTCCTTAGCGCTGAGCGGCGCGTTCTCGCGCACTTTCCCCTTGTTCCATGAGCGAGCGACGGTCTACGTCAGCGCGTTCGATATGCCCGCGCGCGTCTTCCAAGGCTCGGCGGTCTACGCGCCGCGCATCCAAGAGCTATCGTGGCGCACCACCGGTAAGCCCCGACCTCTGTTTGGAGGCTATCGCTTCAATAGTTGGTACAATTCGGGCGAAAATTTCCCCGTCGAAGTGAGCGCGGTGGGGCAGGCCGAGAATGACATCACTGTGCCTCAGTCGCTGGGTGTCGTAACGTGGGGCACAGAAGGCGAGATCGCCCCCCTGCAGATCCAGGCGGACCTGCGCCTCGAAGCGCGCGACGCAGCGCCGTGGGTTGTCGGCGAGATACACAGCGACGTCGCGTTGAAAAATGTCAAACTGCTTTTCTATAGTAATGAGGTTATGCACTACCTGCCGCTGACCACCACCGTGGAGCCTGAGACGCCGACGCGCGTTTCGTGGGTTGTCACGGATACCACATCCCAAGGACGCGCGGAAAATATGACATTCTGTGAGCGTCCCCATTATGGAGGCTACTACTACCCTGTCCCTCGCATGCCCTCCCAGCTCGTCGTTGAAGAAATTCAAAGTTTGCTCTCGTGTTATCTGACGGCCAAAACGGAGGGGGTGCCCTTCCCGGCGCAGGATGTCAACGGCACACACGTCTCGGAAAGTTGCTGGGTCATCAAGGTGCCGTGTCCCCAGCAGGGCGCGGGCAGTTTGCGTATTCCGTTGATCCCGGATCAGTCCTCGGTTGAGGGGGGCTGGCTGCGAGAGGAGAATGTCCTATCGCTGGAGGGCCAGAGTGCTGAGATGAGCTTTGTCGTGCCATCCTACTTACAGATCAGCCGCGCGGATGCTCTGACCGTGACCCTTTCGCAGCCACCCTGGCTTTCACCTCCGCCTGGGACTTCTCCTTCACCGATAGAGGTGGCGGAAATCGCATTGTGGGATTGGGAGCAGGAGACGTGGTCGTCCTATTCCCCGCCGCCGGCGGGCCACTCGCTGCATCTTGAGGGAGAAACTGCGGCATCCTACTACGATCCCCAGCAGGGCGTGCGATTGCAACTTGAATCGAAGTCGGGGATTGGCATCATGGTGCAGATTGAGGTCGTCGTGCTGGGGCGTTGGTAGGGTTATTCCAATGCGTCAATAAGATAGAATTGAGGTATCCGTTTAGTTCCGTGAGTGGCTGCTCACAGAATTTTAAAAAAGCTCTCAGTCCCCGTCTCGGGGGCGTTTAAAAAGCAACTTTGAATTGCTAAGCGTTGCTCATAAGACTAAACTGTTACGAATTGAGAAGGGAGCATGTGTGATGTCCTATACCTATGACTATCCGCGTCCAATGCTGACCGTGGACGTCGTTCTCTGGCGACAGGGAGCCTCTGGCCGCGAGGTGTTGCTGATCGAGCGTAAACATCCGCCCTTTGCGGGGCGCTGGGCGCTGCCGGGTGGATTTGTCGAGCCGGAGGAGCCGTTGGTGCACGCGGCGCTGCGAGAGTTGCGCGAGGAGACGGGCGTCGCCAAAATCGAACTGCGGCAATTGGCCGCCTTCGGGGAGCCGGGGCGCGATCCGCGCGGCTGGACGGTCTCCGTGGTGTTCCTCGGTCGCTTGCCTGAGGAGGGAGCGTTGGAGATCGTGGCCGGCGACGACGCTGCGAAGGCGGCCTGGTGGCCCTGGGGCGAAGAGAAGGGCGAAGGTCTGCCGCCGCTGGCCTTTGATCACGTGAGGATTTTACAGGCGGCGGATCAGCGGACAACTGAAGTTTACTACAGAGACGCAAACTCTTGCGTCTCTGAGGGGAAGATATGAAAG
>CAYXVS010000028.1:0-1061 GCA_964468735.1 uncultured Anaerolineales bacterium
GAGGTCGCCGTGGAGTTCAACTCGCTCTCGAAGATGTACAACATGGCCGGCTGGCGGGTCGGTATGGCGGTGGGCAACGCGGAGGTCTTGGCGATGTTGGCCCAGCTCAAATCCAACCTCGATTCCGGGCACTTCCGACCAATCCAGGAGGCCGCGGCTGTCGCGTTGCGGACCGATCCGGCGTGGATTGCGCAGCGCAACGCCATCTACGCCGAGCGCCTGGCGCTGCTGCACGCGGCGTTGACCGCCGTCGGCTTCGACGCGCCGAAACCGCGCGCCACGCTCTACCTCTGGGCGCCGATCCCGGCGGACGCGACCTCCGAGGCGCTGGCCCGCGATCTCCTCTACGCGACAGGCGTCGCCGTCGCGCCGGGTACCTTCTTCGGGCCGGGCGGCGAGGGCTACCTGCGCTTCTCCGTCACCGCGCCGACGGCCCAGGTGCGCGAGGCGGCGACGCGGCTGCGCGCGTACTTTTGATCGCCAACGCCTGCGCCCGCTCGATGGCGCGCTCCGCATGCGCGCGCAACGCCGCCGCATCTAAATCGAGCCGCGCCACGCCCGCCGCCTGCGCCGCCAGCCCCGTCGCCACGGCGATTCGCACCACGACCTCGGCCTCGTCCAACGTGGGCAGGATGTGATCCTCGCGCAGGCCCTGGATCTCCGCGCAGCGCGCCAACTCCTCCGCGGCCGCGACCGCCATCCCCTCCGTGATGCGCCGCGCGCGCACATCCAACACGCCCCGGAAGATGCCGGGGAAGGCCAGCGCGTTGTTCACCTGATTGGGGAAATCGCTGCGCCCCGTGCCCACGATGCGCGCCCCGGCGGCGCGCGCATCCTCCGGCCAGATCTCCGGCGTGGGATTGGCCCCGGCGATGACGATGGCGTCCTCAGCCATCGCGCGCACCCACTCTGGCGCGATCACGTCCGGGCCGGGTTGGCTGAACGCGATGAGCAGATCCGCGCCTTGGATCGCCTCGGCAGCGCCGCCCACCACGCCCTCGGCGTTCGTCTCCTGGCAGATGCGCCACTGCGGCGCGTCCGCCGTTAGCGGCGCGTCCGCC
>CAYXVS010000028.1:1161-3334 GCA_964468735.1 uncultured Anaerolineales bacterium
GCGGCGCGTCCGCCGTTAGCGGCGCGTCCGCCATCGCCGCCAGATCGTCGCGGCCCGCGTGCAGCGTCCCAAGCTCGTCGCAGGCCACGACGGCCGCCGGATCAGCGCCGGCGGCGGTGAGCAGACGATAGTTCGCCACGTTGGCCGCGCCCATCCCCACCATCGCGATCTTCACCGCGTCCAGCGACTTGCCGACCAACCTCAGCGCGTTCAGGACGGCGGCCAGCACGACCGTCGCCGTGCCCTGTTGATCATCGTGCCAGACGGGGATCTCCAACTCGTCCCGCAGCCGATCCAACAGGCCGAAGCACTTAGGTTGCGCGATATCCTCCAAGTTGATGCCGCCGAAGCTTGGCGCCAGCGCCGTGACCGTCGCGCTGAAGGCGTCGGGATCGGCCGCATCCAAGACCAACGGCACCGCATCCACGCCGCCCAGCAGCTTGAAGATGAGCGCCTTGCCCTCCATCACCGGCAGCCCCGCCGCCGGCCCGATATCCCCCAGGCCCAGCACGCGCGTGCCATCGGAGACCACGGCGATGGTGTTGCCGCGATTGGTCAGCTCCCACACCTGTTCGGGATCGCGCGCGATAGCGCGGCACGGTTCCGCCACGCCCGGTGTGTACCAGACCGCGTAATCCGCCAAACTGGCGACCGGCGCCTTGGGCGCGATCTGGATCTTCCCGCGATAGCGAGCGTGCAACTCCGTCGGCGTCTTGTTCTCGTTTCGCATAGCTTCTCCTCTTGTTGGGTGTAAAATGGGGTAACGAATTTAGATAACTCTTGCGCAGAAAACACCCTCATTATACCATTCGATGCCACTCAAGCCCCTCTCACTGCTCCAAAAATCCACAAGGCGCAAGCTTTACAAGAATTCACGGTGTGGTATAATTGCGCAACCTGTGAGCACTTTGGGAGTTCCAGAATTTTAAACCTTCTCAACCTGAGACCTTCTCCTCAAAAAATCGCTCGTGTTTGATAGGTTTATGGGTCTTTTGGATTTTGCTGGATAACCCTCTCAGTAGCCCTAAACGCAGCGAAGATTTGCGTGTTTGTGAAGACCACAGACCTTTTCTACGTTGTTACTAGGTTACTGGAGGAGCATGGTAAGATTGCACCCGGCAAATTCCCGAAGAGCCAGGTTTATTTCTCGGAACGGCCTTTGCGTTCTCGGGTTTTTATTTTATAAAGGGCCGTTGGGTCTTTGGATTTTGCCGGATAACTCCCTCAATGACCCTAGGCGCAGCGAAGATGTGCGTGTTTATGGAAGTCACAGACCTTTTCTGCGTTGTCACTGGGGTACTGGTGGAGGGCGCAATAGCGCTTGGCGATTGCACCCGACGAATTCTCGAAGAGCCAGACCATTAAGCACCAAATCTGCATATTGAGGGGTTTGCAGATCAGCAAAGTTGAAAGTTGGAGGAAGGGTAACTTTATGAATGAACGTCCAGTCTACCTAACGCAAGAGGGCTACGAAACATTAGAAGAAGAATTGCATCACAGCGAGACCGTCCGCCGCAGGCAAGTGGCGGAGCGGTTGCATAACGCCCTCACGGAAGGGGAACTGATCGAAAACGCCGAGTTGGAAGAGGCGCGCCGAGAGCAGTCTTTCGTTGAAGGACGCATCTTGGAAATCCAGAATATGCTGCGTCACGCCGTCATCATTAAGAAGTCAGAGGAGACGGGGCTGGTGACCTTGGGCGCTGATGTCACAGTCCAGGAAGAAGGCTCGGAGACACTCGAGGAATATCAAGTCGTTGGCTCGGCGGAGGCCAATCCAACCAAGGGCAAGATCTCCAATGAATCACCGCTGGGCAAGGCTTTGATGGGCAAAAAGGTGGGGGAAAAGGCCACGATTCACGCGCCGGGCGGCGACATCACCTTCGAAATTGTCGCTATTCGTTAAAAATAACAACGTAACGATGCATCGTGATTCAACAAGCCCATACGAAGGTGTATGGGCTTGTTTGTATGCCACGACTTCAGGTACACGCCGATTTTAATATGCGATAATAGAGGAGTTTCACTATGGAACTGAATGAACTTGAACAGCAACGGGTCGAAAAGTTACAGCGCTTGCAAGAAGCGGGCGAGTCGCCCTATCCACCTCGCGTCACCCGCACGCACACCTTAGCGGAGGCTGCCGAGGCTTTCCAGGCCGCCGAGGCTGCCGAGG
>CAYXVS010000028.1:3434-20027 GCA_964468735.1 uncultured Anaerolineales bacterium
ACGCACACCTTAGCGGAGGCTGCCGAGGCTTTCCAGGCCGCCGAGGCTGCCGAGGTCAAGCCGCCGGAGGTCACCGTCGTCGGGCGCCTGATCAGCATCCGGGTGATGGGCAAGATCGCCTTCGCCCACATTGAGGACGCTCACGGCAAGATCCAACTCTTCCTGCGCCATAACGAGATGGCTCTAGAGAGCTACGATCTCTTCAAGAAAGCCTTCGATCTGGGCGATTTCGTCGAGGCGACCGGGCCGCTGATGCGCACTCGCACGGGCGAGATCAGCGTGCTGGTGCAGGAGCTGCGGATGCTCGCCAAGGCCATCACGCCGCTCCCTATCCCGAAGGAGTACACCGACGAGGCGGGCGAGGTCACGCGCTACAGCGCGTTCTCCGATGTGGAGGAGCGCTATCGGCAGCGCTACGCCGATTTGGCGACGAATCCTCGGACGCGCGAGATCTTCCGCACGCGCTCCCGCACCAGCACCGCGCTGCGGGCGTGGTTGGATGCCGAGGATTACCTGGAGGTCGAGACGCCCATCCTTCAGCCGATCTACGGCGGGGCCAACGCCCGCCCGTTCGTCACGCATCACAACCAGCTCAAGCAAGATCTCTACCTGCGGATCTCGTTCGAGCTATATCTCAAGCGCCTGCTCGTGGGGATGTACGAGCGGGTCTACGAGATCGGGCGCGATTTCCGCAACGAGGGCGTCTCCTACAAGCACAATCCGGAGTTCACCCAGTTGGAACTATATCGGGCGTACACAGATCTTGCGGGGATGATGACCACGGTCGAGCAGATGATCGCCTCGGCAGCGGAGCGGGTGCTGGGCGCCACAACGCTCCTCTATCAGGGCCACGACATCGATCTGACGCCGCCCTGGCAGCGCGTCTCATTGCAAGAGGTGATCCAAGAGGGCGCGAGCATCGATTATCGCGCTTTCCCGGAGGCTGATGCGCTCCGGCAGGAGATGCGGGCGCGCGGCTACCAGGCCGATGACCACGCTACGTGGGGCCATCTGGTCGATAACCTGCTCTCTGAGGTAGAGCCGACGCTGATCCAGCCGACGTTTGTGCACACGTACCCGGTGGCGATTTCACCGCTGGCGAAGCAATGCCCGGACGACCCCACGCACGTCGAGCGCTTCGAGTTATTTATTGGCGGTCTGGAATTGGGCAACGCTTTCACCGAGTTGAATAATCCCTTCGAGCAGGAGGAGCGCTTCTTGGAGCAGGGACGCGCCTACGAGGCCGGTGACGAAGAGGCTCAGCAAATGGATGAGGATTATCTCCGCGCGATGAAATACGGGATGCCGCCCAGTGGCGGCTTCGGCCTGGGCGTAGATCGGTTAGTCATGCTCTTCACGGATTGTCACTCGATCCGCGAGGTGCTGCTCTATCCGCACCTGCGCCCCCGCGAGTAGATCGACACATCGAACCTAACTAGAGCACAGAAAAGACCGCCCTCACGGGCGGTCTTTTTGACCTCTGATATGAGCGGCCCGACTAGCAAGCTGGCTTCAGGGAATTCGAAGCAGCTCGACTGGGAAATTGGAACTGCTTCTACACCTCAGCACCGACCGGCGCTGCTTGGCGTTGCTTCCACCAATCGAGTCCCCAGAGCCAGATCGCGCCTAGGCTCAACAGCACAGTCCCCAGCTTGGCGATCCATCCCAGCACGGGCACGGCGGTGATGATGATGAAGATAATCACACCCACCAACATCGGTAGCCAACGTTGCGACTCCGCCGGCGAGTGGAATATGCGGAAGGTCAATCGCCCAGCCAGCACGCTGAAGATGATGGCAGTGACGTAGCGCCATAGCAAGCTGAAGCTAAATCCAACGGCGCCGGTGAGCAAGCTCCCCAACACGGCGAATCGCCCCGCCAGTTCGCCCAAGGTGATAAGACCGAAAACGCCCGCCAGCAGAGCCGTCGCCGCGACAAGCGCGACCATCAGCGCGCCAAACGCGACAAGGGCGACCGCTCCCCACCCCAGGCTGGGCAGCGGCTCGGTCTCGATCCGCTGCGCCATTCGGCGAGTCCAATCGGGTATCAGCCATATCATCGCCCCACCTATCAGCAGGAAGATGATCAAGCGACGAATTTGACGCAGGAACCAACGCCCTACATATCCCACCGGGCCACGCTTACCTGCTTTTTCCTCTTTCTCGTCGGGATCGTACTGGCTGAAGTTGGTCTCCCCCACGACGACACCCTCCGGCATATCCATCTCGGCAGTGGACGTGTAGGTCAAATTGCCGCCAATGCTAGCGTCCTCCGTCACGGTCAAACCACTGGGGACCGATGAGACGGGCGGCATCGTGGGCATAAAGGGGAAACCAGGAGGCATCCGCCCCCCCGCCTCGGTGCCGCCGACGTCTACCTTAGCATCGCCCGCGACCTGACCAGAGATCTTCACCGCACCACCGCCGACCTCGACATTGCCGCCAATCATACCGGCCAGCAGCGTTTGGTAACCTGCATAGAGCACATCGCCGCCAATGACAGCGTCGCTTCGGCTCTGAAGGCTATAGCCGGTGGCGATGACGTCATCCCCCACCTCGCCCTCAAGGGTGAGCGCATAGCCAGCGATCCGGGCGTCGTCCTCCACCGTGCCTTCGATGGCGACGCTTTGGCCTCCCGCCAGAAGATCTCCCGTCACCGTGCCTTCGATGATCACGGAGCTACCAACGGCGATCACATCCCCTCTAACCGTGCCCTTCAGGATGAACTCACCGGCGGCGACGTAGAGGTCATCCTCGATCACCTCATCAGCCTCAATGACGACGACATCCCCTCCCCGGCCCTCGAACGCCCGCACGCCGGGCACGGCCAGCGCGACGAGCAACAACACCAATCCAACAACTGTCAGCAATTTACGTGTGTGAAACTTCTCCATTCCTTTCCTCCTCTTCAACTTCTACCCTTCTAAAATAAATGCTACAGATATGGGCAATGAGACGCTCAAAGCGCTCTCGTGATTGCCCATATTGGGTCTTTTGGATTTTGCCGGGCAATCCCCTAAGCAGCCCTAAAATCGGCGAAGATTTGTGTGTTTGTGGGGATCACAGACCTTTTTCGCGTCGTTACCGGGTTGTGGGTGGGGATAGCATGATTGCACCCGGCGAATTCCTGGAGAACCCCCATATTTCACTATATCAGACGACACCGTCGAGAGTAGCAGACCCTCGTCATGGTTGATGACGGGTTCAGTTGGAAAAGTTGGAATTTCGTTGGGTGATTCGATTGGACATCGGGCATCGTTTTACAATTTGCCCTGGACCTCCGCCGCCAAGCGCTCGTAGAAGGCCGCCATATAGGCGTGGCGCTCGGCAGCGATGGCGCGTCCCGCCTGGGTATAGAGCCGGTCCTTGATGCGCGAAAGTTTGACGACGAACTCGTGGACGGGCGTGTGCCGCTGCGGATCGTCGCCCTCGTCCTCCCAGCGGGCCAGGTCGACCGCCGCGAGCGGCGCCCAGAGTCGCTGATTATGCGCCCCGCCATAGGCGAACGCGCGCGCCACGCCAATCGCGCCGATGGCGTCCAGCTTATCGGCATCGAAGAGCACCTGCGCTTCCAACGTCGCAGGCGCCGGCTCCGTGCGGAAACGATGCGCGGCGATGGCGTGCGTCACGGCGTTGATCTTTGCCGGCGGATAATCCCGCGCCGTCAGCCACCTCCGCGCGCGGGAGGACGCGACTTGCGCGTGATCCAATTGCTGCTCGACCGCCTCACCGCGCCCCCAATCGTGCAACAGCGCGGCGGTCCGTACCAGTTCCACGTCCGCCCCCTCGGCCCACGCGATGCGCTCCGCCAATGTCAGCACCCGCAGGATGTGGTCAAAGTCGTGGACGCTGTCCGCCTCCCCGTAAAGTCGCCGCACCTTGTCAATTTCTAATCGCACACAACCTCCCTTTTGCATATCGTTTCAGGGTCTTTTGGATTTTGCCGGGTAACCCGCTCAGTTGCCCTAACAGCAGTGAAGATTTGCGTGTTTGTGGAGGCCACAGACCTCTTTGCCTGTTACGGGGTTATTGGCGGGTCATGGTACGATTGCATCCGGCGAATTCCTGAAGAGCCTCATTTTAAACAACAAAAAAGCGAGCCATCCCGGCTCGCTGCTCATCCAATCCTCTCTCCCCGCGCCCCGCGAAACTAGGGCAAATAGACCAAAGGATTTGTAGGATAATCGTTATATCGAATCTCAAAGTGCAGATGCGGACCCGTGGAATTGCCGGTGTTGCCCATCGCGCCGATCACTTCAGTCCCCTCGACCGCCTGCCCCTCAACGACGAAGATATTGCTCAGGTGCGCGTAATACGTCTGATAACCATTGGCGTGATCCATCACGATGAGATAGCCATAGCCAATATCGGTCCAACCGGCGAAGCTCACGTAGCCCTTATCGGCGGCCCGAATAGCCGCGCCCTCTGACGATCCAATGTCGATGGCGCGGTGCCCATACCAATAGCCTTGGGTCAAGGTGCCATACGCGGGCCACCGGAAATACCCAGAGCCGTTGACCTCCTCCGGCACCGGCCCCTCATAGGTTGTGACTTTTTTGGGCGTGTATGGCTTCGTGCCATCGGGGATGATGAGCTTCTGACCCTCACGCAATGCGCCGCTGGTCGGAATGGTGTTAAATGTACAGCTTGCGATGGTCTCGCTGCTGACTTTGTACGTCTCCGCCAGGGATGAGAGGGTGTCGCTGACATCCACCGTATGATAGACGCCATCGAGGGGAAGAATCGTCAATTCCTGCCCCACGTTGAGGAGATCGGGGGCTTTTTCCAGTTCTGGGTTCGACCATTGAAGCGTCGTCGGCTGGAGATCGAACTTCTCCGCTATCGATTCTGTTGTATCTCCCGGTTGCACGAAATAGGTGATGATCTCCAACCGAGGCCGTTCGGGGATGGCGGTGTGCATCTTCGCTTTGCGCACGATGTGGGATTTGGTGTTTGAGCGGTAGTAGGGCCGCCCGGAGAGATCCGTTAATCCCACCCCACCGATGTTCAGTTGAAACGAGATGCGCGGCTCTGACGTCGCCCCAGAGGCTGAGGCGATCCCCTCTAAATGTAAATTGCCCATGAAAAGCGCCAACATGATGACAGCCAGAGCGCCATGGGCCGTATAGCGGCCCAACATCGGACGTAAACCGGCGCGGTCATCATGCCACCGCCAAATCCACGCGGCGATTTGGGCGACACCATGAATCCAACGATGATCGCGACAGGCAGATTTCTCCTGCGCTGGGGATGAATCGATGGACATAGGATTTATGGCTCAAACAGTTGAGGGTTCTGAGGCACCCCGTTGAGGCGAATTTCGTAGTGGAGGTGTGGCCCGGTCGACCAGCCCGTGGTGCCGCAATAGCCCAGGATCTGGCCCTGGTAAACGGCTTGGCCACATCCCACCGCAATGGAATCAAAGTGACCATAATAGGTCTGATACCCATTGCCGTGGCTGACACGGACCAAGTTACCGTAACCGCCGCTCCATCCAGAGAAGACAACCACACCGTTCTCCGATGCGTAAATTGGAGCGCCCAAGCTACATTTGTAATCCAGGCCAATGTGCCCTGGATTACGCACATCATGGAAATACCAGCCGGAGACAGCATAGGAGCCGGTCGGGAGGATGAACCATCCCTTGGCGCCCGGGCCGCTGACGCTGACATCGCCACACGCGCCCCAACTGGTCGAAGCGGCAGCGACGCCTGGTTGCGCAGGCGCTGGCGGCGGGGGTTCCCACTCCACCTCATCCCCCTCACCACCGGGGATGACGAGCTGGGTTCCTTCAGACAACGATGCGCCAGGCTTCACATCGTTCCACTGATTGTACAACCTCGACATCTCAACGTCGTAGGTCGCGGCGATGTCCGATGGGGTGTCCCCTTCCATCACGGTGTGATAGACGCCATCGACGGGCAGGATGAAGAGCGTTAGGCCCGGTTGCACCAACCAGGGAGCGCCTTGCAGGGTCTCCATGTTAGCCCACGCGATAGTGTACGGGGAGAGGTCAAAGCGTTCGGCGATAGTGAAGATGTTATCGCCGGTCTGAACGGTGTAGGTAATAACATTCAAACGCACACGATCAGGGATCTTGGTGTGCGGGACAGCTTGCCGAAAGACGGCTTGATATTGGCGAGAGCTAGATTGCCATGATTTAGCCGTGGCGGCGACAGGCGCCGTGGGTGTCGCGACCGCCTCGGCGATGGCCTGCTGAGAGGTGCTCTGCTGCATGGTATGTTCGAGGCTAAGGGACGTATTTGCCACACTCACCGGCGTGAAGGTGATGCTCCCCACCAACCCCAAACACAATGCCAGGGCCAAAATGGCTAAGTGAGCGCTGTAACGCCCCACAAAGGAAACAACAGCCTGTCGGTCACTGCTCCACCGCCAGATTAAGACCGTAACTTTGGCAATAAGACGCCCAAGCATACGTGGCAACTCCCACGTAGAACTTGGGTCGTCGTTTTCTCTCTGTATAGTTTTTTTATCGTTCATAGGCAATTTAGATATTAGCGGTATGTTTAAACAGTTTTAGCTCATCAGCACAAACACAAAGGACTAACTCAAGAGCTTCTACGTTCTGCGCACGAAAACGATCCAAAATCCAACCTGAATTCGATTCGGCTATAAAAGGGTAAAGTTCTCTGCGAATATTATGCCTTGTCTACACCAACTGTTATGAAAATTCCGCCAACGTCCAAATTATAGCACAGGCCGGCGCAAATATCAACTTAACACCTGACGATTTCCTGACGAAGCGCAAAATTAGCACATTAAATTGCGCGGATTACCATTTTTAGTATTTTGATCAAGCTTTTGAGAGGAAATAGCAATAAAATCTACCTCACGGCAGCTCTGGGAAATATTCCATTGGGGCGTAGGCTGCGCCGACCAGGCCCGGCCCGGTGTGCGCGCCCAGCACCGGGGCAATCGATGAGGTGGGCAGCCACGTACAGGTGAACATCGAATCCAAGCGTTCCCGTAGTCGCTCGGCGCCCTCTGGATTTTTGCCATGGAGGACTTGGACCCGCAGCGGCGTGCCGCGTGGATAATCCTCAGCGATCACATCCGCAATATTCAAAATCGCCCGGGGCAACGTTCGTGTCTGCCCCCGCTGATAGTACTTTCCATCGTCTTTGCCCACAGCAATCAGGGGCTTGATCCGCAGCACGGAGGCGACCAGGCCCTTGATGTGGCTGATGCGTCCCCCATGGATGAGGTACTTGAGGGTCGCCAGGGTGTAGAGAGTATCAGTCGCTGTGCGCACCTTCTCCAGAAGCTCCACCGTCTCCGGGATGCCCCAGCCAGCCTTCGCCGCGCGTGCCGCCGCCTCGACGTGCCAGCCTTCCCCGCCAGAGAGCGTCAAGGTATCGAAGACGTGGATGTTGGCCTCTGACGCCAGCTTGGCGCCCTCCCGGGCCGCATTGCACGTCCCGCTCAGGCCAGAGGAGATATGCACCGATAAAATGTCAGGATCGTCTTGTGCAAGCTGACGATACAGCTCGGCGAATTCTCCCGGCGAAGGCAGTGACGTGGTGGGCAAACCCTCAGACTCCTCCAAGATATCGTAGAAGGCCTCCGGTTCGATATCGATGCCGCTGCGGTAGGTCTTACCATCCAACGTCAACGTCAGGGGCAGGTAACGGAAGTCCAAACCCTCCCGCTGCTCCGCTGTCATATCCATGCCCGTATCTGTTACAATTTGCATTTTCCCCTCCTCTTAAACAAGCGCCGGCGGCCCTAGGTGCGGGAGCGCACCGGCAGGCGAACGGTAAATTTAATAAATTCTTCTTCGTCGTCTTCTTGGACAAAGGTGCCGCCCAACTGCTCGCAGAATCGCTGGCAGGTCACCAGGCCCAGTTCTCCCTCCAGCGAGGCCGTCTCGCGATCCGGCATCTCCTCATCCTCTGAAGGCATGGGCTTGCGCTCATCGGGCAATCCCTCGGCGACCTCGAAGACCAGCCAATCGGTATCGGCCACGCGCTCACGCATCGCTGTGAGCGACAATGTGCGGTGTTTGGTCAAGCGCGCCGTATAGAGCAGCGCGTTCACCAGCACCCAGCGCACCTTGGAGGCATCCGTGCGCATCGTGCCCAACGCGCCGACGCCACGGACCTCCAACGTGTGATCGTGCTTCGCCACGAGGGGCTGGGCCGTCGTGACCACATCGCCCAAGAGCGCCGAGACTGGAAAAGAGACGGCGTAGATATTCGTCTTCGCTGCATCTTTCTTGGCGACCTGGAAGATGTCATCGATCATCGTGAGCAGTTTTTTGCCGCCCTCGTAAATCGAGGTCAAGTCCTGCTGCTGAAATTCCGTGATCGGCCCGTCGATGCCCTTCAAGATGACGCGCGAGAAGCCGGTGATGGCGTTGATGGGCGTTTTGAGATCGTGGCCCATATCGGACATCGCGTCCATATTGAAGCGTTTGGCGCGCTCCGCCTTGCCGGTGAAAAATCCGGCGAGGAAGGCGCCCAGCACGGCCACGAGGCGCGGTTGCAGCCACGGCGTCACCGCCGCCGGCATCTCCTCCGAGAACGCCTCGCCCAAGGCCGTCTGCATCTCGATGATCTGTTCGGGTTGGAGATTGTCCACATCCTCCAGGGCGACGCCGACCTCCTGCGCCTTGGCGGGATCGAATGACTCCGCCGTCAGGATCGCGATCAATTCATCCGTGAACGCCTCCAGACGCGGCTCCCACTCCTTTTTATCCAGATTAATCGAACTTAAGGCGTCCAACTTCTCGAACCACACACGCGTGATGGCCGTCCGTCGCTCCTCCAAAATTTCTTGTACCTGAGATCGCTCTGTTGCACTCATGCCCTCACTCCTGTCGGATCCATTGGATCTTATTGTCGTTAGCAACGTGAAATCACCTGTGTCTCCTCAAGCGTACAATCAGAGGCTAAAAAAGTCAACTGCGATTCGAACTACCTGGTCAGATCGGTAGGTCAGAGGGCAAACGAAGCGGTTACCAGGAGTCTGAGATGCACGAGGTTGCGCGCTCAACGGTTTGCCACGCACATCAACCCCGGCTTCGTTTGCCTTAAACTTGGTTAAGGACGCTCTGGGGCATCCGAAGCGATTTTTCCGGTCGATTTGCTTCGAATTCCCTCAGAGCCTCGCCACCTGAACAAAATCAAACCGCTTCCGTTGGCTGATGTATTGCGCCGGTGTCTGTGGTAAACTGGGGCAGAGTCTGAGCATTCAACAACAATGCCGGGGGTAAGATAAAAGAACCGCTGTACGATATCGACACACACGTGGCGGAAATCTACGAGCAGTGATGACCACCACGGCGGATCTGGCCCTGGTCCGGCGCGGATTGCGCATCCTGGAGCCGTTTTTCGGCGCCGGGCGGGTGCTCCTCCCGTTGGCGCGCGATGGCCACACGATGAGGGGACTGGATAACGCCCCGGCGATGTTGGATCGAGCGGCGGCAAAGGTCGCGGCGCTGCCGGAAGCTGTCCAGGCGCGGATCACGCTCTCCCAGGCCGATGTGCTCCAGACGCCGTGGCCCACCGGCTTCGACGTGGTACCTCTACGAGTTGGCGACGCGGGAGGAGCAGGTGCAGGTCATCGCGGCGGCAGCGAACGCGCTGCGACCCGGGGGCCATCTCTTCGTGGACAACGATCACATGGAGGGTGAGTTAGCCCGCGCCTGGTACGATCCCGCCGACTGCGAGGGCGTCTTCCCCAGTCGCCCTAAACGCAGTGAGGATTTACGCGTTGGAGACTTATTTTCTTGGAACGGCCTTAGCGCGCAACCTCGTGTATCTCGTGCCCTCTGAACTGCTTCGGTTGCCCCCTGGAAGAGGCGGTTGTGTAGATTAACGGGCGATGTATAATACTGCTGTTGCGAGACCACAATTAAATAGAAAAGCTTTCTCCGACCCACACTCCCTAAGGGCTAAGCCTATGGGGGGTGGGCGATAGGGTATAGCTGGAAACAGCTACACCTCCCGTGTTTGGAAAGGGGAATGGACGGTCAAAACATCGACGTTCGCGTCTTTCTACGCGGGCGTCGTTTTTTTGTGGCTCCCATTCCCCAAAGATCAGACAAGGAGGTGAGGCCCTTTCGTCATAGATAACGATTGTTCTGATTCACATTCAACATCATAAAAACATCCGAACCATCTAAAATTTCGTTAAAACAGCAGACTAGAGGAGGAAAATCCTGTGAATAGCAAACGATTAGGGAATTCGAAGCAGATCGACTGGGAAAATCGCCTTAGTTGCCCCGGAGCATGCTCAACCAAGTTCAAGGCAAACGAAGCTGGGGTTGATGCGGGCGCTAAATCGCTTGGCGTGAAATCTTGTGCATCTCCAACCCTTGGTAAGGCTTCGTTTGCCCGATTATTCTGGACCCTGACGATCCTGATTGCCATCTTAGCACTGGTGGCCGGCTGTGGCCAAACGATGCCCACACCGCCGCCGACCGAATCCGAAGGGGGCGGATTGGAAGGCAAGTTGGTCATCTTCCACGCCGGCAGCTTGACCGTCCCCGTTGATGAGTTGTCCAAGGCTTTTCAGGAAGAGCACCCGAACGTGACCTTCGAGACCGAGGCTGGCGGCAGCCGCACCACCGCCCGCAAGGTCAGCGAGCTGGGCCGCCAGGCCGATCTGGTGATGTCCGCCGACTACACCGTCATCGACAACCTGTTGATCCCCGACTTCGCCGATTGGAACGTCCGCTTCGCGCGCAATACGATGGTCATCGCGTACACCGATGAGGCGAAGTTCGCCGACGAGATCAACAGCGACAATTGGTACGAGGTGTTGCCTCGCGAGGGCGTGATCTATGGGCACTCCGAGCCGGACGCCGATCCCTGCGGCTACCGCACGCTGATGGTCTGGCAATTGGCGGAGAAGCACTACGATGAGCCGGGGCTGTACGAAAAGCTGGACGAGAACTGCCCGCCGGAGAACGTCCGGCCCAAGTCCGTCGAGTTGATCGCGCTGATGGAATCCGGCGATATGGACTACGCCTTCGAGTATCGCTCCGTCGCCGTTCAACACGGGCTGAACTTCATCGAATTGCCCGAGGAGATCAACCTCAGCATGGTCGAGCACGCCGACTTTTACAGCCAGGCGGAGGTGGAGTTGAGCGGCTCCGAGCCGGGCGAGACTATCACGACGAACGGGAAGCCCATCGTCTACGGCGTGACGATCCCGAACAACGCTCCCAGCCCCGACCTGGCCGTCGAATTCGTCGAGTTCCTGCTCGGCCCCGAAGGCCAGGCGATTATGGAAGCGCAGGGCCAGCCGCCCATCGTGCCGGCGGTGGCGGAGGACAAGGAAGCGTTGCCGGCGGCGTTGCAGGATTTAGTTCAGTAATGAGAAATCTGTTCGCCAACCGTATGCAAATCCTGTTCGCGGGGCTTGGCGCTCTGCTCATCTTCTTCATCGCGTGGCCGCTGCTGCGAACGGTCACCAGCGTCAATCCCACCATCCTCTGGGAGACGCTGCTGGAGGCGGAGGTGCGCGGCGCGATTTTCCTCACGTTGTACAGCTCCGCCTTAGCGACGGTCGTCGCCTTCTTCTTCGGCGTGCCGCTGGCCTATCTGCTGGCCCGCGTCGATTTTCCGGGTAAGCGGTTGATCGAGGGCCTCGTCGACGTGCCCATCGTCGTGCCGCACTCGGCGGCCGGCATCGCGCTGTTGATGGTCTTTGGGCGGCGCTCGTTGCTGGGCCGGGCGTTTGGCCTGATCGGGCTGAAGTTCGTCTCGGCCGCGCCGGGCATCGTCATCGCGATGCTCTTCGTCAGCCTCTCGTTCCTGGTCGATTCGGCCCGCGAGGGGTTCGAGGCCGTCGATCCGCGCCTGGAGCGCGTGGCGCGCACGTTGGGCGCCTCCCCGTGGCAGACCTTCTGGCGCGTCTCGTTCCCTCTGGCATGGCGCAGCATCCTCTCCGGCATGATTTTGATGTGGGCGCGGGGCCTGAGCGAGTTCGGCGCCGTGGTCATCCTGGCCTATCACCCGATGATCGCGCCGGTGCTGCTCTACGAGCGCTTCGAGTCCTACGGGCTGGATTACGCCCGCCCGGTGGCGACGCTCATCATCCTCATCTGCCTGATGACCTTCGTGGCATTACGGCTGATCGCGCAGGAGGATAGGGCATGAGGGTCTTTTGGTTTTTGCCGGACACGCCCCTAAGCAGCCCTAAGAGCAGCGAAGACTTGCGTGTTTGTGGGGATGACAGACCTTTTTCGCGTCGTTACTGGGTTGCGGGTGGGGATAGTACAATTGCACCCGGCGAATTCCTGAGGAACCAGGCATGAAAAGCTCAGGGGCCATGCAGATCAGAGACCTGTGGGTCGATTTGCGGGAGTTTCACCTGCGCGAGATCGATCTCGACATCGCCGCCGGGGAGTATTTCGTCGTCCTCGGCCCGACGGGGGCCGGCAAGACGGTGTTGTTGGAGACCATCGCCGGCCTGTATCAGCCGCAGCGGGGGCGCGTTCTGCTCGATGGCGAGGAGATCACCCACGTCCGCCCGGAACATCGGGGCATCGGGTTCGTCTATCAAGATTACGCACTCTTCCCCCACCTGAACGTGGCCGAGAATATCGCCTTCGGGTTGCGGATCCAGCGCCCATCCGGCCTGGGCAAGCTGATCGGGAGAAAACCGCCGCAGGAAAATGAGGTGGACATCGCGGGGCAAGTCGCTGAGATCAGTCGCATGTTGTCTATCGATCACCTGCTCCATCGCAGCCCAAAGACGCTCAGCGGCGGCGAGCAGCAGCGGGCGGCGCTGGCGCGGGCGCTGGTGATCAAACCGCGCGTCTTGCTCTTAGATGAGCCACTCAGCGCGCTCGACCCGGAGACGCGGGAATCCTTGCAGCGGGAACTGGCCCGCGTCCACCGGCAATTGGGCGCCACCACGCTCCACGTCACCCACGACTTTGAGGAGGCCGTGGCCCTGGGCGACCGCATCGCCATCGTGAAACAGGGGCGCATCGTCCAGGTGGGCAAGCCGGAGGACATCTTCCGGCGCCCCACGTCCGAATTCGTGGCCCGTTTCGTCGGCGTGCGCAACATCTTCGCCGGCGCCCTCGTGGAAGAAACGGACGAGAACGGAGTAGGCGCCAAGACGTTCACCTTCGATGCGCCAAAGCATGCCGAAGCTCCGGCGTTGAAGATGGTCGTCGTGACCGATCTCACCGGCGTGGTGCAAGCCTCCATCCGGCCGGAGGACATCATCCTCTCGCGGGAGCCGATCCATTCCAGCGCCCGGAACTGTTTCCGGGGCCGCATCATAGACATCGCCGACCGAGGCACGCTGATCTACGTCACGGTCAACGCGCCGCCGGACTTCACCTGTGTCATCACCCGCCGCTCGCGGGAGGAGATGAGGCTCAGAGAGGGTGTGGAGGTGTACCTGGCCTTCAAGGCCTCCGCTGTCCACATCTTTTGATGTTAGGGGAATTCGTGGGGTTTGCCATTATTGGGACGTCGGGGGCTGGAGACATCGGAAATTCGAAGCAGATCGACTGGGAAAATCGCTCTTGCGGCCCCGGAGCGTGCTCAACCAAGTTCAAGGCAAACTAAGTTGGGGTTTTTGCGGGCGATAAAATGCTTAGCGCGCAACCTCGTGCCGCTCGGACATATCGGAACTGCTTCGTTTGCCCTCCTACATCCTTCACTTTACACGGCCACGAGATTGGATAAACTTAAGAGGGTGATTTTGCACGAAATGAATGGGAGATAGCGATGAATGATGCGACTGGCGCCAGGGCCTGGCGCTTTTTTGCGCTGACCTTTGGATGGACGTGGGTATGGTGGTTACTGGCCGTGGCGCTGGGCTTCTCCTTCGAGTCGTTGCCCGGTACGATCTTGATGGCGTTGGGCGGCGTCGGCCCGACGGTGGGGGCGCTCGCCTTGCTTTGGCCGTTAAGAGGGCAAGCACAATGGCGCAGCTACTGGCAGCGTGTGTTCGATGCGCGACGGATTCCGGGCGCGTGGTACGCCGTGATTTTTCTCTTCACGCCGTTGTTGACGCTCGTCGCCGTCGGGATCGACGCGCTGCTGAACGGCGCCTCTTACTTTAACTTCGATAGCATCTGGCTGGCGGGGCCATGGGCCGTGATTTCCACGGCGCTCTTCACGCTCTTTTTCGGCCCCGTGCCCGAGGAGTTGGGATGGCGCGGCTACGCTCTCACACCACTCCAAACGCGGCGCGGCGCGTTGAAGGCCAGCCTCATCCTAGGCGCGATTTGGTCAGCCTGGCATCTCCCGCTCTTTCTGCTGCCTGGTACCTATCAACATGAGATTGGATTGGGCACGCTGGCAAGTTCGCGCTATTTCATCTCGATCATCCCGGAGGCGATTTTCATCACCTGGGTCTTCAATCACACCGAGCGGAGCACCTTGGCCGCGATCCTATTTCATTTTGTGACGAATTTCAATCCGGTGGAGAACCTTTTCGTGCTCTCGGAGGCAGCGAGTTGGTATCAACTGGCGCTGCGATGCGCGCTGGCTTTGGCCATCTCGGTGCGCTGGGGGCTAAAAACGCCGACATCCGATTGATCTTCACCTTGAGTGTGATACACTAAGGGTAATGTTGGATCCCCCTGTAAATTGCGACCGCATTTGAATATCATTCCTCATACGTGTCACAAACGTTGACCATCAATTGTGCTGATACTCACCGATGGAAAGGAGTTTCTAATGGATAAATCACAACAATTCGCATCTCTCTTGGATGAGGTTCGGAAAATTGTGACCGGCTCTAATCCGAGAGAGCGAAAGTTGCAGCACATTTGTCAGTTGCTTGCGGATGAGGTGCTGTATTACAATTGGGTTGGATTCTACCTGGTCGATTTAGAGGGCGAGCAGGAGTTAGTCCTTGGTCCTTTCGTCGGCGAACCGACGGAGCACGATCTGATCGCGTTCGGCGACGGCATCTGCGGCCAGGTTGCCGATGCACAGGAGATGTTCGTGATCCAGGATGTCTCGCAGGAGAATAACTATCTCTCGTGCAGCCCCGATGTCCAATCCGAGATTGTCGTCCCGCTCTTCAATCCAGAGGACGAGCTGATTGGAGAGTTAGACATCGATTCCCACACCAAGTCGCCGTTTACGGACGAAGATCGCCTCTTTTTGGATCGCGTGGGCGAGTTGGTGGGTGGTTTGTTCTAAAAACGGTCAATTCGCGAAAAGGAGGTGAGGGGCGCGTCACTTTGAGGTTTGTATTTGAACCGAGTTGTAGATCAAAAAATTAGAATCATCTATGTGAAAGGGAGGCTAGTCCAATGAAATTTGGCGAGAACATTCAGAGCGCGGATTGGAAGAACGAAAAGCACGTCCCGGCGATTGAATTGCCGTCCGCTGTGGCGGCGGGCGAGCCATTTATGGTGACCGTCAGCGTGGGGAAGCAAATTCCGCATCCTAACACGACCGAGCACCACATCAGTTGGATCGATGTCTACTTCAAGCCCGAAAGCGGCAAATTTATGTACCAGGTCGCCCACTTCGATTTCGCGGCGCATGGCGCATCCGCCAAGGGCGCCAACGAGGGGCCGGTCTACGCGCACCCCATCGCCTCGTTCTCGATGACGACGGAAGAACCTGGCACCTTGATCGCGCTGGAACATTGCAACATCCATGGGATGTGGGAAGGCTCCGCCGAGGTCAAGATCGCTTGATCATTATCCCTCATCTTGGGATGTAAGAAGCCGGATGTGCTCTCTTCTGGGAAATGGTATGGAGATTGTAAGGTCCCAGAGGAGCGCCCTCCGGCTTTTCTCATGCCGATGTTGACATCCCAGGGGATTTACGATATAATATAGATTGTTATCTATATTATTGACCTTGCGATTGATTCTCGGTCAAAGTTACGCTACAATAAAGTCATCTCTATTCACAGCAGTGAATTGAAACCAATTCAACCTAACCTAATCAAACCAAGGAGGCAAGCCATGGAATTGAAAGATACACTGAAGCAGGCGATGAAGCTCGAGTTGGACGGGCGCGATTTCTATCGGGAGATTGCGGGTAGTATCGCGCCAGAGGCCGCCGACATTTTTAACCGGTTGGCCGATGACGAAATCGATCACTACCATTACATCAAGCGTCAATACGAGGCGCTGGAGGCGGGCAAGGGGTGGTCGCCCATCTCCGAGATGGACATCGTGGAGGAATTCGACACAGTCTCCGTGGTTTTCCCGCCCGATCTGAAGAAGGTCGAGGAACTGCCAGATGACCCTTCTGAGGAGGACGCCCTGATTTTCGCCTTGGGCGTGGAGGACAAGCTTTTCCGGCTCTATTCCAACAGCATGGAGCGGGCTGAGGATTCAGAGGCGAAGCAGATGTTTATGCAGTTGGCCTCCGCCGAGCAAGGCCACTTTAATACACTTATGCAACGCTACGAATCGCGCTTCGGCTATCCACGCTAACTTTTTACCTTCCGGGAAGCTATAAGTGCGTTTTTTCGAACGAGCATCGTCCGATCAAGCCAGTTTCCTGATTATCTTGCTTGGATAATTCGCAGCTTCCCGGAAGGTTTGAAAATATACAACGCATAGAAGAAATCATACAGTTGGATACACTTCATAAGGGAGGATAACGTGGAAGAAGTTACAGTTACA
>CAYXVS010000029.1:0-19930 GCA_964468735.1 uncultured Anaerolineales bacterium
GAATGATGAATGAGGAATGATGAATTGCGAATGATGAATTGCGAATTAAGGAAATACCCGCATTCTAAATTCATCATTCTAAATTCTAAATTCTAAATTCTAAATTCATCATTCCCCATTCCCCAGACGGAGCCAAATTTTATGAGTCTAAAAATTTTAATCGTGGATGACGATGATCGCGTCCTCAAGACGTTCGCCCGGAATCTCAAGATGGCCGGGTACACCGTCCTGACGGCCTCGCGTGGGGCGCAGGCGATGGAGATCTATCACGACGAGCAGCCCGACATCGTGACCTTGGATATGCGCATGCCGGGCATGGACGGCTTCAGCGCGCTGCAGGAGATCCGGAGCAGCAGCCCAGAGGCCGAGGTGATCCTCACCACCGGCCACGGCGATAAAGAGATGGTCATCGAGGCGCTGCGCGCGGGCGCTTCGGATTTCATCCCCAAGCCCATCGACCGCGTCACTTTGAACACCGTGCTCCGCCGCGCCGAGGAGCGCATCCGGCTGCGCGAGGAACTGCACCGCGCCCAAGCGGCGCGCCAGGCCAGCGAGGCTCGCTTCCGCGCCGCCGCCGAGAACAACCCCAACACCTTCAGCATCTTGGAAAGTGTCCGCGCCAAGGAAACGGGAGAAGAAGGGGAAGCGGGAGAAGCGGGAGAAGAGAAAATCATAGATTTCCGCTTCGTCTACGTGAATGATAATATGCCGGCGTCGGCCAACCTCAACAGGGATGAAATCATCGGGAGAACGATCTTCGAACTCTTCCCCCGCGATATAGCCCAGACCTACTTTGAAAAATACGTGCGCGTCGTCGCGACCGGCGAGCCGCTGGACGAGGAATATCATCTCCCAACCGATTGTGAGGCCGCCGGTTGGTATCATCAGCAGGCGGTGCCGCTCTCCGATGGCATCGCCATCACCAACAGCAACATCACCGAGCGCAAACGCATGGAATATGCGTTAGCGGAGCAAACGCACGCGTTACGCGCGGCCCACGATAAGCTGGAGCACAAGGTCGCTCAGCGCACGGCGGAACTCCAACAGGCCAACGCCACGCTCCAGCGGCGCAATCAAGAGCTGGCCCTGCTCAATCGCGCCAGCCAGGCCTTCAACTCCAGCTTGGAGATCGACGAGGTATTGATCTCGGTGTTGCAGGAGGTGCAACAGCTCTTAGGCGTGGACGCCTACTCCGTCTGGCTGCTCGACGAGGCGACCGGCGAATTGGTCTGTCAGGAATTGATCAGTCCGCACAGCGATTTGGTGCGCGGCTGGCGGCTAGCGCCCGGCCAGGGCGTCGCGGGCTGGGTGCAGGCCCACGGCGAGAGCTTGCTCCTCGACGACGTGCAGGAGGACGAGCGTTATTTTACCGGCGTCGAGGAGACGACGGGCCACACGTGGCGCTCCACGCTCACCGTTCCGCTGCGCACGCCCCAACAGGTGATCGGCGTCATCCAATTGATGGACACGGAGCCGGCGCGCTTCCAAGCGGAGGATCTGAGATTGCTGGAGCCATTGGCCGCCGCGGCCGCCCGCGCCTTTCACAACGCGCGGCTCTACGCGCAGGCCCAGCAGGAGATCGCCGAGCGCAAACGGGTCGAGGCGCGGTATCGCACCCTGCTCAAAGCCTCGCCCGACGCCATCATCGCCACCGATTTGGACGGCGCCATCATCCACGTCTCCGATAGCGTCCTCACGATCCTAAAGGCGCAATCGGTGGACGAGGTGCAGGGCCATCCTATATTGACCTGGGTCGTGGAAGAGGATCGCGAGCGCGCGCGGGCCAATATGCAACGAGTGTTGGCCGGCGAATACTCGCACAAAAATCGCTACACCCTGCGCCGCCAGACCGACGAGCGCTTCATCGGCGAGGTCAACTCCGGCGCGCTCTACGACGCCGCAGGACAGCTCTGCGGTATGATCTCCATCGTGCGCGATGTCACGGAGCGCGAGCGCGCCAAGCAAGCGCTGATCCAACGCGAGAAGCGCTTCCGCTCGTTGGTGCAAAACGCCTCCGATCTGATCGTCATCGTGGACCACCAGGCCATCATCCAATACATCAGCCCTTCGTGCCAACGCATTTTGGGATACGCGCCCGATGAATTGATCGGACAACACAGCTTCGACTTTATTCATCCCGACGATGCCAAAAACGCGAAGATGACGCTCAGCGAGGTGATGCAGCAACCGGGGCAGACGCTCACGCTCAATTTCCGGTTCCGCCACAAGGATGGTTCGTGGCGCTGGCTCGAGGCGACCGGCAGCAATCAACTGCACATCCCCGCCGTGGGCGGCGTGGTGACCAACGCCCGCGATGTGACCGAGCAGGATCGAATGGAAGCGGCGCTCCGCGAGAGCGAGGCCAAATATCGGACGTTGGTGGAGAGCGCGGAGGCTACCATCGCCACCGTGAACTATGCGGGCGACTTTCTTTTTATGAATTCCATCGGCGCCCAGCACTTGGGCGGTCAGCCGGAGGATTTCATCGGCAAAAATATGTGGGATCTCTTCCCCAAAGAGATCGCCGACCGGCAGATGGGAACGGCGCGCCAGGTGATGACGAGCAACCAGGGCGTCGTGCTCGAAACACAAACGCGCCTCCAGGGCGAGCCGCGCTGGTATCGCACCAGCGTGCAGCCGCTCAACTTCGACGCGCACGCGCCGGGCCGTCCCGCCGACGCCGCACTCATCATCGGCACGGACATCACCGAGATCCACCAGATGCGGGAGCAGCTCCGCGATTACGCCGACGAGCTGGAGCAGCGCGTCGCGGAGAAGGTGCGGGCGCTGGAAAAAGAACGCGCGAAGGTCGTCCAGGCCAGCAAGATGGCCGCCGTCGGCGAGGTAGCGACCGGGATCGCGCACGAGTTGAATCAACCGCTGACGGCCATCTCCTTCGAGGCCGATTATCTGCAAAAGCTGGCCGAGCGAGAAGGCAGCACACTGGATCAAGACGAGCTTTGGGATGAGTTGCGCAACATCGGCGAGGGGCTGGCGGGCGATATCGACCGCAGCCGACGCATCGTCGATCACCTGCGGACATTTGGGCGCGCCTCTCAGAGAAACATCGGCCCCACGAATCTCAATGACCCCATCGAGGGGGCCTTCATCCTGGTGGGCGAGCGCCTCCGCCAACACAACATCGACATCCACACCGACCTGGCGCCCGACCTACCGCTCATCCAGGCCGATCCGCATCGTTTAGAGCAGGTCTTCCTCAACCTCCTCAGCAACGCCGAGCACGCTTTAGAGGCGATGGCCGCGCGCGTCGCGGCGGGCGAGGTCGAGCGGGATGATTATCGAAAGCGGCTGACGATCATCACCCAATATGAAAAAGAAGACCATCACGTCGTCGCGCGCGTCGAGGATAACGGCGTCGGCATCCCCGACGACGTGCGCGCCAGCATCTTCACGCCGTTCTTCACCACCAAGCCGGCGGGCAAAGGCACCGGGCTGGGCCTCTCGATCAGCAAAGGCATCATCGAGGACGTCGGCGGCGAGATCGAATTCAAGAGCGAGAAAAATCGCGGGACGACCTTCACGTTGCGGTTCCCCATCCATAGTAGCAATAGGAGCAATCAATGACTTCGGAGCGCCAAACGAAGTCCATGCAATTAAGCATCGACTTAGGCACATCTCCCTATAACAACCAATACCTCTTCGCCGATCGTTACTTAGATCATATACTCACCGGCGACGAGCGCTGGCCGGCCGGTATGACAGAAGCGGAAGCATTTTTGGGCTGGCTGCGCGATCTCTACGAACACGAGCGCGAGCACCTCCCTGCCTACTCCGAACATCAATTAGAACAGGTTTGGTTCCGCCCCATTTTAGAGCACTTGGGGCACGTCTGGCAGGAGCAGGCCCGCGTGCCGGGCTTAGGCAGTGGCATCCGGCAGCCCGATTACGTCTTCTTCCCCGCTGAGGCCGCGCGGCAAGCGGCCGTGAGCGCCCAGAAGACCGAGGAGTACGCTCAACACGCGCTCGCCGTGGGCGAAGTTAAGGCCTGGGATGTCCACTTGAGCAAGAAACGCCGCGCGGGCGGCCCGACGTTCGATGCGCAAAATCCCAGTTATCAAATCGATTACTATATCAAGGCGACGGGACTCACGTGGGGAATTCTCAGCAATGGCCGCCAGTGGCGCTTGGTACATCGCGAGAGCAGCTACCGCTTGGACACCTACTACGAGGTCGATCTAATCGCCCTCTTGGAGCGTGGAAGCGCCAGCGCGATGCGGTACTTCACGATGTTCTTCCACCAAGCGGCTTTCCAAGAGGATGCCCAAGGGCGCGTTTTCCTCAATGACGTACTGGCCGGCAGCCGCGCGTACGCCATCGCCTTGGAAGAAGATCTTCGCGAAAACGCCTACCTGGCGCTGGAGCAGTTAATGCAGGGCTTCTACGATTACACGCCTAATCGCCTGGAACCGGACGACCTGCACGCAGTCTACGAAAACAGCCTCTACCTGCTCTATCGCCTGCTCTTTGTGCTTTATGGCGAGAGTCGCGGCCTGCTGCCCGTAGAAAATCTCAGGTATCGAGAGCTATTCAGCTTCTTAGAATTCAAGCAGGAGATCGCGGAGCAAATCGATAAAGGGACGTACATTCCTAAACGCACCAACAAATATTATGGACAATTGAGCGTCCTATTTCACATCATCAACGGCGACGATCCGGGACTAAGCACCGAGATCAATGTCGCGCGTTATAACGGCGGCCTCTTCGATCCTCGGCAACATTCCTTCCTGGCGAAAAAATCCGTCGGCGATCAAACATTCACCCGCGCGGTAGATCTGCTCTGTCGACGCCGATCGGAGAGCGGCGGCATGGAGTTTGTCGATTACCGGACGCTCAACGTGCGCCATCTCGGCTCCATCTACGAAGGCTTACTGGAATATCAGCCGCGCCGCGCCGCAGAGGCGATGGTCGCGGTACCTATCTCCAGTCGCAATGGCAGCGGCGAGCAATGGATAGCGGCCGCCCAAGCGCCGCGCGGTGCCAAGGCGCTGGCGCGTCGCGCCCCTGGCGACATCTACTTAGAGACAGACAAGGGCGAGCGCAAAGCCACCGGTTCTTACTACACGCCACAGTACATCGTTGAGTACATTGTGGAACAGACGTTAGGCCCGCTCGTCGCGCGCGTCCGTAAGCAAACCCGAAGCGAAGGGGAACCCTATCCCAATGATCAAGCTTTCGTCGATGCAATACTGAACCTGAAAATTCTAGATCCCGCTATGGGAAGCGGGCATTTTTTGGTCGATGCCACCGACTACCTGGCGCGCGTCCTGGCGACAGATCCGTATGTCCAAACAGAGGCAGCGCCCAACAAAAGCGATCTGAACTACTGGCAGCGGCTCGTGGTGGAGCGCTGTATGTATGGCGTGGATAAAAACCCGTTGGCCGTCGAATTAGCCAAGTTAAGCCTGTGGCTGACGACTTTCGTGGGCGACAAACCGCTGGGATTCTTGGATCATCACCTCACCTGCGGGGATTCGCTCGTAGGCGCTGATGTGGCCGACCTCGGCGTCGCGCCGCCCCCCGCGCTAGATCGGCGGCGCAATAACCGCGTCGCTGAAGGCCAGATGAATCTCTTCGCCTATCTCTTGAGCCAGCGCCTGCCCGTGGTGATGAGCAAGATTATGGCCATCATCGATCAGGAAAGTGACAGCTACGAAAGCGTCCATGCCAAAGAGGCCGCCAATCGCGCCATCCAACGGCTCAAAGCGCCCTTCGAGAGCGTGGCAAATCTGTGGACAAGCGCTTATTTCGGCAATCAGTACGCGCCAAGCGACTACCAGGAGACGCTGAATCTACTCCACGCGCCAGAAACTCTCCTGATGATGGAATCCGTACAGGCGGCGGAGGCCATCGCTGCGGAACGCCGCTTCTTCCACTGGGAACTGGCCTTCCCAGAGGTCTTCTTCGATATGCAAGGACAACCCTTGCGCGAGGCAGAGCGCGGTTTCAACGCCGTGATCGGGAATCCGCCATGGGGTGTGGAATTTGACGCTAAAGACAAAGTTTACATTCAAGAAAATTATCAAACCTATAAATATAAGCATGAGAGTTATATCCTCTTTTCAGAGAGAGGCTGGCGTTTAGCCAAAGAGAAGGGATTCCACGGATACATCACACCTAGCTCGTGGTTAGCAATTGACCAAGCACAGTTACTTCGCCAACTACTCTTAAAAAACACTACAATTAAATCTATCGTTGCACTTCCCCAGGGTGTTTTTCCTGAAGTAGCATTGGACACTTTAATCTATATCGTTAAGAAAGAACTTCCGAAAGTAAAAACCTCGACTTCAATACTGGTTTTTCAGAAATCAAGGCAATTAGATTCAATTTCTCAACGCTCAGCGGACAAAGTATATAGCATCATCCAAGCAAGATTTTTGGAGAATGAAAATTCCGCAGTTGACATTTTTGTCACAAACACTGAGGTTGATCTACTTGCGAAAATAGAGGCCAACTCGGTCAAGTTAACCCAACTTGCAGAAATAGCCCAAGGCGTGATCCCTTACGATAAATATCAAGGACATAGCGAAGAAACCATCAACAATCGAGTGTGGCATTCTAATGAGAAAGCCGACGAGACCTATGTTCGTGAACTGGCAGGACGTGATGTTTCCAGATATACCCACACCTGGAATGGGGAACGTTGGATAAGCTACGGTGATTGGCTAGCCGCCCCCAGATGTAAAAAGTATTTCTGGGGCACACGCTTGGTCTTTCAGTCAACCAGAAATCCATCACTGCGACGAAGGCTTTGCGGCGCCTTTCTTGACGAGGTTTATGTTCATGATCCTGGCCTTACTCTCGTCTACTCTGAAGACAGAAAGCTATTGTATTATGTGCTTAGTATCTCTAACTCCACGCTTTTGAATTGGTGGTTTTTACTACGTAACACCGATTCACTTCACATATATCCATCCCACCTAAAACAACTCCCCATC
This sequence comes from uncultured Anaerolineales bacterium, assembly GCA_964468735.1. Lineage (GTDB taxonomy): Bacteria > Chloroflexota > Anaerolineae > B4-G1 > SLSP01 > JAAAOZ01. Next base: position 6,957 of record CAYXVS010000029.1, read on the forward strand.
CGCCGCATCGACTTCACCACGCCGGAGGACAAACGCGCCCCATTGATGGCCACAGCCCGTCGATATTACGAGGCCGGCGAGCACGAAGCTCTCCTGGCCTTCACCCCCGCGCGCTTGGAGGCTGAACCGGCGCAACGCGATGTGATCCACGACCTGCTGGCCTATTTAGCCCAGCAGATGACCGATCTTCATGCGACCCGCCAACGCCTGGAGGCCGCCAACGATCCCTTCAAATACTTAGATCGCAGCGCGCCATTTATCAAATTTGCTGACGCTTTCAGCGATGCAATCAAATACGGGCAACGCATCAACCGCTATGGCCGCGAAGAGACGCCTGTGGCGTTAGGCAAGGTACATCACGACATCGACGGCATGCGCTTGATCCCCGAGGGCGGCGAATGGCGCTTGGAAATTCAGCTCAAGCGACGCGATCCCGACGCAGGATGGCGTGAATGGCAATATGAGGGGGATGGACATCTTATTGCCCGCGCATGGATGGCCGCCTATAGCTTCCCGCTACCGGAGAAGCAAGCGCGTTACTATCAAATCGCGCTGCCGGTGCGGGATGAATTCACCAACGCCGCATCGTTTCCCGGCGGCTATACGCGCAGTACGGCCAAGAAACTGGCCCTCACTCGCGTCCCGGCCTTCGACCCCGACGTAAATCTCGCGCCGCTGCTTGAGCTGCGCGCCGAACTGGCAGACATTCGCGCTCGCATCGCCGCCGCCGATGCCCTGATCGATCAAATCGTCTACCAACTCTACGATCTCACACCAGCAGAAATCAAGATTGTAGAAAGCGCGATCCACACCACAGACACGGAGCAGACCCGAGAGAAAGGGGATAAATGACTGAGCAAACGAAGCACTCGTTAGAAGAAGAGCTGGCCTTGTGCCGGGCGGAACTGGAGACGACGCGCGCGACATTAGCGCGGGAGAAAGAAGCGCGGCGTGAAGCTGAGACGATTCTCGACGAACGCAACAAGGAGCTAAACTGCCTCTACGATCTCTCCAAGTTGGGCGAGCGCCCCGATCTCTCCCTGCCGGAGCTTCTTCGAGCCATCGTCTATCGCCTGCCGGCCGCGTGGCAATATCCGGAGATCGCCGGCGCGCGCCTGACCTATTATGGCGAGACCTATCAAACGCCCAACTTCGCGGAGACGCCCTGGCAACAGCGCAGCCCGCTGATGCACCAAGAGCGGCGCGTTGGCGAATTGACCATCTGCTACACGGAGAAGCGTCCGCCGGAAGCCATCGGCCCCTTCTTGGCCGAGGAGCAGGAACTTTTAGAAGCGGTCGTGGAATACATCGAGCGCATCATCGAGCGGCGCGAGACCACATCGCAGCTCCAGGCCAGCGAGACCCGCTTCCGCCGCGCCGTGTTGGCAGCGCCCTTCCCGATGATGATCCACACCGAGGACGGGAAAGTCCTCCAGATCAACCATGTGTGGACCGAATTGACCGGCTACACCCAGGAAGAAATTCCCACCATCGGCGATTGGACGGAGAGGGCCTACGGAGAGCGTCAGGGAGTCGTGAAGGCCCACATTGATCAGCTCTATGATCAAGACACGCACATCCAAGAGGGCGAATACGGGATCACCACCAAAGAGGGCGAGCGGCGCATCTGGGAGTTCCATTCTGCACCCCTGGGCGCCTCGCCCGATGGGCGCCGACAAGTGCTCAGCATCGCGATGGATATCACCGAGCGCAAGCGGGCCGAAGCGACGTTGCGCTGCTATAAGTTAGCCGTCGAATCCTCCACCGATAGCATCGTCATCATCGCGCCCGATTATACCTATGTTTTAGCCAACGAAAATTACCTCCGCTATCATCAACTTCGGCGCGATGAGGTGCTCGGTCACAGCGTCGAGAAGGTCGTCGGTGAAGAGATTTTCCAAACGGCTCTCCCCTATCTCAAGCGCGCTTTTGCCGGCGAACAGCCCCGCTATGAGATAACGTATCCCTATCCAGGGATGGGCGAGCGCACGTTGACGGTCAGCTATTCGCCGCTGCGCGATAACGGCAACGGCATCATCGGCGTGGTCGCCGTCCTGCGTGACATCACCGAGCGCAAGCACGCGGAGACCCAACTGCGCACCGCGCTGATCGACACGCGCCGGCGAGAAAATGAGATGCGCTGGCTGCTCTCCGCCTCCCAATCCATTCTGGCCAGCCACACCTTCGAGGTCGCGGCCCGGCAGATCTTCGACGCCGCCTGCGAGGTCACGGGCGCGGTCTCCGGCTATGTGGCCCTGTTGAGCGAGGACGGCGCGGAGAACGAGTTGGTCTTCTTGGAAGCCGGCGGTCTGCCGTGCGATGTGGACCCGGAGCTTCCGATGCCCATTCGCGGCTTGCGGGCGGAGGCCTATCACAAGGGAGAAGTCGTCTACGATAATGACTTTATGAGCAGCGAGTGGATGAAGTTCATGCCGGGCGGCCACGTCGAACTGCGCAACGTGCTCTTCGCACCCCTCACCATCGATAACCGGGTCGTGGGCGTCATAGGATTGGCCAACAAACCCACAGATTTCACCGAGGACGATGCCAAAATCGCCTGCGCCTTCGGCGATCTGGCCGCCATCGCCTTAGATAGCGTGCGAAAGGAGAGCGCGCTCCGCGAGAGCGAGCGGCGCTTCCGGCTGATCGCCGAGCACGCGCAAGACCTCATCTACCGCATCCGCCTCCATCCCGACCGGCAATTCGAGTACGTCAGCCCCTCGGCCACCAAGATCACGGGCTACACGCCGGAGGAGCACTACGCCGATCCCAACTTAGGCTCCAAGCTGGTGCATCCCGAGGATCGACCCAAGCTCCAACAGGCCGCGCAAGCTCCCTCCGATGAGCCGCTCGTGCTGCGCTGGGTGCGCAAGGATGGGCGCGTGATCTGGACGGAGCAGCAGAACACGCCGATCTATGACGATGAGGGACGGATGGTCGCCCTGGAGGGCATCGCGCGCGACATCACTGCGCGCAAGGAGATGGCGCAACAGCTTCAGAAGTACGCGGAATCCTTGGAGGAGCAGGTCGCAGAAAAGGTGCGCGAACTGGAAAAAGCCCAGATCAAGATGGTGCAGACGGCCAAGTTGGCCTCGCTGGGCGAGATGGCGACCGGCGTCGCGCACGAGCTGAATCAACCGCTCACCTCGATGCTCTTCGACGCCGACTATCTGAGATCGTGGGCGCAACAAGCGCAGCAAGCGCAGCGAGAGGACGAAGACCAATGTCCGGTCGATTTTGGCGAGATCTATCAAATCGGCGAGGATTTTATCTCCGACATCGACCGCTGCCGGCGCATTACGGATTACCTGCGCAGCTTCCGACGCCTCACGCGCGGGGAACCGGTCCGCTTCGATTTGAATCAGGCCATCGAGGGCAGTCTCACCTTAGCGCGCGCCCGCCTTATTCAGCATGGCGTCGAATTCCAGAGCGATCTGACGCCCAACCGGCCCTCCATCTACGCCCACCCCGGCCAGATCGAGCACGTCTTCCTGAATCTGATCCACAACGCCGAGCGCGCCCTGGCGGAGATGGCCCGCCGCATCCAAGCGGGCGAAGTCCACCGGCCCGATTATCAAAAGCGCCTGACCATCGCCACCAGGCTGGGGGACGAGGGCGAATACGTCATCGCCGCCGTGCACGATAACGGCTGCGGCATCCCGCCGGAGGCGCAGGCGGAACTCTTCCAGCCCTTCTTCACCACCAAGGCCTTCGGCGAGGGCACCGGGCTGGGATTGACCATCAGCCATAGCATCGTCCAGGAATTCAACGGCGAGATCGCGGTCGAGAGCACAAAAAATGTGGGGACGACCTTCATCGTGCGGTTTCCCATCGTCGATGAGGGTTGAAAGTTGAAAGTTAAAAGTTGAAAGTCGAAAGTTGAAAGTCGAAAGTCAATGGAAGATGGCGTGAACGATCAACAGAAGAGCAAAGATGAATTAATCCACGAGGTGCAGGTATTGCGCCAACGGGTGGCCGACTTGAGCCATAGGCTCAAGAACCTCTCCGCCTGGGATGAGGACCTAGAAGCCGTCGGCTCGGTCGATCTGCTGATGGATCGTTTGCCTATCCTGATCGGTTATATCGACAAAGACCAGCGCTATTTGTACGTCAATCAAGCCTACGCCGCGTGGTACGGGAAAGAGAAAAGCTATTTTATCGGCCGCAAGATCGCCGATGTTCTGCCGGCGGATGTCTACGCTAATGTACAGCCTAACATCCAGCGCGTGCTGACCGGGGAGACCTTCTCCTTCGAGAATATCTCCTACACGCCGGAGGGTGAAGAGCGCACCGTGTTGGCCACCTACGCGCCCCATATCGACGCCGATGGCGAGGTGCATAGCTTCATCGCGATGGTGCAGGACATCACGGAGCGCAAGCGCGCCGCCGCCGAGCGGGAGCGGATGTTGGACGCCGAACGGGCGCAGCGCGAGTTGGCCGAGACCTTCATCGAGATCACGAACGCGCTGAATACGATTCACGAGCGCGAGCAGGTGCTCCAGACAATTTTGACGCACTTGGCGCGGGTGATCCCCTACGATAGCGCCTCGGTGATGTTGATCGACCAGGATCAATTCCAAATCGTCGCCCAAAAAGGCTTCCCCCCCGATTATACCGCTCCCTACCTGCCATTTCCAATCACTAGACTAGACCATATTCAAGAGGCGCTCACCCAACGCCATCCCGTCATCATCGCGGATACGCGCACCGATCCACGCTGGCATTCCAACCCCCAAGTCGCGTACATCCGTTGCTGGATGGGCGTCCCGATGATTATCCGAGATCGAGTCATCGGCCTGTTGAATTTGGACAAAAAAGAGTCGAGCTTTTACACGCAGCGCCACGCCGAGTTAAGCGCCGCCTTCGCCAACCAGGCTGCCATCGCCATCGAGAACGCGCGCCTCTACGAGCAGGCGCGTCAGGACGCGCGCACCAAATCGATGTTGCTGAAAGAGGTCAATCATCGCGTGGGCAACAGCCTCACCGCCATCTTAGGTCTAATGCTCGCCGAGCGCCGCTACGCCCACGAAACCCAGCAGTACGCAGTAGAAGCGACGCTCAATCGGCTCATCCAACGCATCGAGGGCGTGACCGAAGTCCATCATTTGCTCTCATACGCGCATCAGCAACCCGGCGGCTGGGCGCCCATCCGCTTGAACCATCTGGCAACCAGAATCATCGCGCTGGCGACGAACACACTGCCGACACCACAACAGATTGATGTCGAGGTGGCAATGACCAAGATCGAGATCTCGTCATCGCAGGCCACGTCGCTCGCGCTCATCCTCAACGAGTTGGCGACCAACACCCTCAAATATGCGATGCGGGAACGCCAACGCGGGCAGATCACCCTCCACATCGATGCCCAATACGAGGATGCCAGGGAATACATCACAATGGTCTATCACGACGACGGGCCGGGCTATCCGCCGGCGGTCTTGAATGACGAGCAGTATCACATCGGCCTCTATTTGATCCACCGCCTGGTTCGGGGCAGCCTGCAAGGCGATTTAAAGCTGTCCAATCAAGACGGCGCCGTCGCGACCATTCATTTTCCGGCGGATAAACAGCCGCCGTGGCCTAAAAAGGAAGAAGTGGAAAGAGAGGGAGATCACCCATGAACGCCAAACAAAAACTCATCACATCCATAGGCTTCGGGACGCTGCTCATCATCGGATTATACTTGACCAGCCGCTATAACTTTCTCCTCTTTCACACCTTAGTCGAAATCTTCAGCATCGTGATCGCCTACAGCATCTTTGTCTTGGCGTGGAACTCCGAGCGCTGGATCGATAATAACTACTTGCTCTTTATCGGGATCGCCTATCTCTTTGTGGGCGGGGTGGATCTCCTCCACACCTTCTCCTACAGCGGACTCCAAATCTTCACCGCTTACAGCGCCAATCTCCCGACCCAACTCTGGATCGCGGGCCGTTACCTGCAAGCGATCAGCCTCCTCGTCGCGCCGTTCTTTATGCACCGCAAGCTCAAGCCCTATTGGGTTCTCTTAGGCTATGGCATCGTCACGACGCTGCTGGCAGCGAGCATCTTCGGCGGGATTTTTCCCACCTGCTACATTGAAAGCGGCGCAGGCATGGGCCTGACGCCGTTCAAAAAGATCAGCGAATATATCATCTCCCTGATCCTCGGGCTCGCCATCTGGACGCTATGGCGCGAGAAGCATCACTTCGATCAGCGCGTGCTCCGCTGGCTGACCCTCTCCTTAGTCTTTACCATCATCTCCGAGCTGGCCTTCACCTTCTACATCGGCGTCTACGATTTTTCCAACTTGATCGGCCACTACTTCAAGATCGCCGCCTTCTACCTCATCTACAGAGCACTGATCCAAACCGGCGTCCGCGATCCCTACGCGCTGATGTTCCGCAACCTGAACCAAAGCCGCGAGAATTTGCGCCAAGAGCGAGATCGCGCGCAGCGCTACTTGGATGTGGCCGGCGCGCTGATCGTCGCCTTGGATGCTGAGGGGCGCGTGACGCTGCTCAACGCCACCGGGCGCGCTTTGCTGGGCTACACAGAAGTGGATGAGGAAGAGATCATGGGCCAAAGCTGGTGCGATCACTTTGTGCCGGCGCGGAATCGCGATCAGGTCAAGGCGACCTTTGCCCAATTGATGCGCGGCGAATTGACCGACGTACAACACTTCGAGAGCGCCATCGTGACCCGCGCGGGCGAAGAGCGCCTGATTCGGTGGCACAACACGATTATGCGCAATGAGGCCGGCGAGATCATCGGCACGCTCAGCTCCGGGCAGGATGTGACCGAGCGCTATCGCGCCGAGGAGCGGGTCGCATGGGAGGCCGGCGTCAACGCCGCGATGGCCGAGTTGGCCAAGGCGATGATCACCACGGACGATCTGAGCGAGATTACCGCGCTGGTGCTGGATCACGCCCGCCGCCTCACCGACAGCGCCTTCGGTTTTGTGGGCTACATCGACCCAAAGACGGGCCATCTGATCTCCCCCACCCTGACGCAGGACATCTGGGAGGGTTGCCAGGTGCCCGACAAGACCTTCATCTTCGAGGAATTCAGCGGCATGTGGGGCTGGGTCTTAAATCATCGCGCGCCGATGTTGACCAATGACCCCAATGAGGACCCGCGCGCCACCGGCGTGCCGCCGGGCCACATCCCCATTGAGCGCTTTCTCTCCGCCCCGGCGATGATCGGCGACACGCTGATGGGCCAGATCGCGCTGGCCAACCCCACCCGCGATTACACGGAACGCGATCTGAGCGCGCTGGAGCGATTGGCCTCGCTCTACGCGCTGGCCGTCCAGCGCAGCCGGTCGGCGGCGGCGCTCCGCGAATCGGAGCAGCGCTATCGCATGCTCTTCGAGAGCGCCGCCGATGCCGTCTTCCTCCAGGATCTGGCGGGCAACCTCTTGGACGTCAATCAAGTTGCGTGCCAACGCCTGGGCTACACGCACGCGGAACTGCTCACCATGTCGCTGTCCGATATCGACTCTCCCACCTATGCGGCCAAAATCCCGGAGCGCATGGAAGCCATCCAACGGGAGGGCGCGCTGGTCTTCGAGACCGAACACGTCAGCCGCGATGGCGACATCATCCCCACCGAGGTGAGCAGCCGCATCATCGAATATAACGGGCGCCCCGTCCAGCTCAACATCGCGCGCGACATCACGGAGCGCAAGGAGGCGGAAGAAAAGATACGTCGCCAGCGGGATCTGCTGGAGAACACCATCGAATCGCTCCCCCACCCCTTCTATGTGATCGATGCCGCCGACTACACCATCCAGATCGCCAACTCGGCATCGGGCTACACAAACGGACGCCAGCGGGTCGCCTGCTACGAATTGACGCATAACAGCGCGGAACCGTGCAATACTACCGAGCATCCCTGCCCGCTGAGGGAGGTGCAACGCACGGGGCAGCCGGTCAAAGTAGAACATATCCATTACGATCAAGCCAACCGGCCGCGCTACGTCGAAGTTCACAGCTACCCCATCTTCGACGACGAAGGCGAGGTGCAACAGATGATCGAATATACGTTGGACATCACCGAGCGCAAGAAGGCGGAGGCGGCGCTGCGCGAGGCCAAAGAGGCCGCCGAGGCCGCCAATCGCGCCAAGAGCATCTTCTTGGCGAATATGAGCCACGAACTGCGCACGCCCCTCAACGCGATCTTGGGCTTCTCGCAGTTGATGGCCCGTGATATGCGCTTAGAAGCCGAACAGCAAGAGAACTTGGACATCATCAGCCAGAGCGGCGAGCATCTATTGGCCCTGATCAACGATGTGCTGACGATGTCGAAGATCGAAGCGGGGCGCATCATCCTCAACGAAAAGACCTTCGATCTCTTCCGGCTGCTCAGCCCCTTGGAAGAGATGTTCACCCTCCGCGCGCAAGAGAAAGGGCTGGCCCTCATCTTCGATTTCGGCGAGGATGTGCCGCGCTACATCCGCGCCGACGAGAACAAGCTCCGCCAGGTGCTGATCAATCTGCTCAGCAACGCGGTCAAATTCACCTCGGAGGGCGGCGTGACCCTGCGCATCGCGACCAAGCCCCTGAAGGCTGCGCCAACTGAACCGCCCCCGGCATCCCCCAAATCGCCAGCTCAGGGGCTGTGGCAGGACAACGTGCGCCTCTACTTCGAGGTGGAAGATACCGGCGTGGGCATCGCGCCCGACGAGATCGACCAACTTTTCGCCCCCTTCGCTCAGACCCAAAGCGGACAGGCCGCCCAAGAGGGCACCGGATTGGGGTTGGCCATCAGCCAGAAGTTCATCCATCTGATGGGCGGCCAATTAAAAGCGACCAGCGAAGTCGGCCAGGGCAGCCTCTTCAAATTCTCCGTGATGGTGCAGCCCACCTCGGTCGAGGCGCTCCAAGCGAAGCAACGCCGTCAAGTCGTGGGGGTAGCGCCGGATCAGCCGACCTATCGCCTCCTGATCGTCGAGGATCGCGACGCCAGCCGCAAGCTCCTGCTGAAGCTGTTGCGACCGCTGGGCTTCGAGTTGCGCGCCGCGACTAACGGCAAACAGGCGATTGATCTCTGGCAGAACTGGCATCCCCACGTGATCCTGATGGATATGCGCATGCCGGTGATGGACGGCTACGAGGCCACGCGCCACATCAAATCCACGGCGCAGGGGCAGGCGACGGTGATCATCGCCCTCACCGCCAGCGCCTTCGAGGAGGATCGTCAGTTGATCTTGTCGGAAGGCTGCAACGACTTCGTCAGCAAGCCTTTCCGCGAGTCCGAGATATTCGAGAAACTCCACCAACACTTAGGCGTGGACTTCATTTACCATGAGCACAACGAGCCGCCCAGCTCAGCATCAGAAGAAGACGAACTTAAAATCCCCCTCACTGCCTGGGATGAAGTCCCCCCGCCCCTCATCGCTAAGCTTCGCCAGGCCATCATCCAAGCCGAGTTCAACGCTATCGCCGCGCTGATGGCGGAGATCGGCGACTATGCGCCGGATCTGGCCGAAACCCTGACCGAGTTGGCATATAATTTCAAATACGATAAACTACTAGCACTCATCCCCAGAGCGGGAGAGACAGCAGGGGCCAAAGCTACTGCCTCAGATACGTCAGATAAGATCGGAGGTCAAAGATGACCCACCAGACAACATCCCAACGTCCCAAACCCGGTGATCAACAGATCTCTCAACCTGCGAGCGGCCCACGCAGCCCCGAACATAGGGGCAACATCCTCATCGTCGATGACATGCCGGCCAACCTGCGGCTCCTAACGCAGATGTTGGCCGAACAGAATTTCAAGGTGCGCCCGGTGCCCAGCGGGAAGTTGGCCCTCAACGCCATCCGCGCCGCAGCGCCCGACCTGATTTTGCTAGACATCAAGATGCCGCAGATGGACGGCTACGAGGTCAGCCGCCAGCTCAAGGCCGATCCGACGACGCGCGATATTCCCATCATCTTCATCAGCGCGTTAGACGAGGTGGAGGACAAGATCAAGGCGTTCCGGGTTGGCGGCGTCGACTATATCACCAAGCCCTTCCAATTCGAGGAGGTGCAGGCCCGCATCGAGACCCACCTGACCATCCGGCGGCTCCGGCGCGAACTCCAGGCCTACGCCGGTGAGTTGGAGGAGCGCGTGGATCAGAAGGTCAAGGAGTTGGAGCAGGAGCGCGCGAAGGTCATCCACGCCGGTAAGATGGCCGCCATCGGCGAGCTGGCGACCGGCGTCGCGCACGAGCTGAATCAGCCGCTCACGGCCATCACCTTTGAGGCGGACTACCTCCATCACCTGGGCGAGCATCACAGCCAGGCAGAGACGCCGCCCGATAGCGACGTCTGGGCGGAGTTGCGCGAGATGGGCGCGAATCTCACCGCCGATGTCGAGCGCTGCCGGCGGATCATCGATCACCTGCGCACCTTCGGGCGCGTCTCCGAGAAGGACATCGCCCTCATCGACCTCAACGATCCCATCCGCAACAGCTTCATCCTGACCGAAGAACGGCTCAAGCAACACAACGTCTTCATCCATCGCGAACTGGCGCCCGATCTGCCGCCGATCCAGGCCAATCCCCACCGCCTGGAGCAGGTCTTCCTCAACTTGATCAGCAACGCCGAGCACGCGATGGCCGAGATGGCCGCGCGCGTCAAAGCGCAATCCGAGGGGAGTTCGGAACAGCGGGCCGCCTACCAGAAGCATCTGGAGATTACGACCGAGGCGGACGGCAACCAAGTCATCGCTGCCGTGCGGGATAACGGCTGCGGCATCCCCGCCGAAGCGCGCGCGAACATCTTCGAGCCGTTCTACACCACCAAACCGGCAGGCGAAGGCACCGGCCTGGGCCTCTCCATCAGTTATGATATTATAGCTAACTACGGGGGCGACATCACATTCGAAAGCCAGATAAATCAGGGGACGACCTTTACCCTCCGCTTCCCCATCGCAGAAGAGGTGCAGAATTGAGAATTAAGAATTGAGAATTGAGAATGAAGAATTGGATTGTCAAAAGATTCTAAATTCGCAATTCATCATTCATAACTCCCCCCATTCATCATTTGCAATTCCTTATCCAGCAATCTATAAAAGGAGACAAAGATGCAAACCAACAAAATTCTAATCGTAGATGATGAGCCGCGCGTCGTCCAGACGTTCGCCCGGAACCTAAAGCTTACCGGCTATGAGGTCCAATCCGCATTCAACGGCGCCGAAGCGCTCAACATCTACCGCAAAGAACGTCCCGACATCACCTTGGCGGATGTGCGGATGCCCAAAGTCGATGGCTTTGGCGTCCTCGAGGGCATTCGTGAGATGGATCCCGAGGCGGAGGTCATTTTAGTCACCGGCCACGGCGACTTGGATATGGCCATCGAGGCGCTGCGGGCCGGCGCCTCGGATTTTATCCCCAAACCGGTGAAGCCGGAGACGTTGGAGACGGCGCTGAACCGCGCCGAGGCTCGCATCCGCCTGCGACGCGATCTAGCGGAGGCGCAAGAAGCGCTCCGCGCCAGTGAGGAACACTACCGCGCCCTCACCGAATCGGCCTTCGTCGGCGTGGTCATCATCGCGCCCGATGACCGGGTGATGTTCGTCAACCAGGCCTTTGCGGATATGGTCGGCTACGCGCCGGAGACGCTGATGGGGCCGGGAGAGCAGACGACAACCGACGGCATAGACTGGGCGGAGTTGACCACCGACGAGGCGCTGAGCAAACATCACGCCCACGCGGAGCAGGTCCAGGACGGCCAGCGGGTGCAATACGAGACGGTTCTCCGGCCCCAAACCGGCCACGATCTCAACGTGCTGCTCTCGGCGGCGCCGCTGCGCGAGAAGGATGGCGCATACAAGGGGATGTTGGCCGTCATCACCGACATCACCGAGCGCAAGCGGGCGATGATGGCCTTGGAGGCCGAGCGCGCGCGCTTCAAATGGATCGTCGAGCAATCCCGCGACGGCTACGTGATGCTGGACGCCGCCGGAAATGTGCGCTACGCCAATCCCCAAGCCTGCCTCTACCTGGGACGCCATCCCGACGAGCGCGATTGTCAGGCTGACGATAGGGACTTCCTCACCTTGGCGCGCCGCCAATACCAATTGGAGCCGACGGATGCGTGGGCAAATTGGCCGCAGCCGCTGCCGGAGGACGCGGGTTCGCCGCGCTATCTCGTGCGGAGCGAAACGCCCAGCTCCGGCACGTTCTGGCTCCAGGTCGATACGACCGAGTCGGAAATCACAGACGATCTCGAGGGCGAGACCTACCTGCTGCGCCTGCGCGACGTCACCTCCGAGATCGTCACGCGCAATCACATGTGGACCTTTGAATCGCTGATCAATTACAAGCTCCGCACGCCGTTGGGGCAACTCACGGGGTTCTTGGAACTGCTGGAGACCGATCTACCGGAGTTGACGCAGGAGGAAATCATGGCCGATCTCTCGGAGGCTCGCCACAGCGCGATGCGCCTCCAAGAAAAGATCATGGACATTCTGCAATATCTGGATACGATGACACGGACGCGCCAAGAAACCCAGCAAGAGGGCGCGTGCGAACTATCCCACGTCGCCGAGATCGTCGAGCAGATCACGCAGGAGTTGCAGTTGGACGCGGTGAAGGTCGCCTACGAGGATTTGGACGCGGCGGAAGCCATCCTGCCGATCACCTGTCGGGCCGCCGAGCTGATCCTGTGGGAGTTGTGCGAGAACGCCAAGAAATTCCATCCCGATCAAACGCCCACGATAGAGATTCGCTTCTCGTCGGCGCCGGAGGGGATTCGTGTGCAGGTCATCGACGACGGCGTCCACCTCCAACCCGATCAACTGAGCAAGGTCTGGCATCCCTACTACCAGGCGGAGCCGCGCTTCACCGGCGAGGTGCCGGGCATGGGCTTAGGGCTGGCCGTGGTCTCCTCGCTCGTCTGGGGACTGGGCGGCGCCCGCACAGCCTACAATCGCGAGGATCAGCCGGGCCTCGTCATCGATCTGATGTTGCCGATTGAGGATTAAGTTGCAGGTTGCAGGTT
>CAYXVS010000030.1:0-1967 GCA_964468735.1 uncultured Anaerolineales bacterium
GTCAGGCCCGTCAGCAGCGGCACGCTGAGATTGTCTGTGCCGGCGGGGGAGAGACCCTCCGTCACCGTGGCTGCCACCGCGCCGATGAGGGCCATCCCCACGGCGCCCGCGCGCGGATAGACGAGGCTGTGGGGACTCCACGCGGAGCCGGGCAGGAGCAGCAGCGTCAGCAGCATCGAGAGGAAGGCGTAGGTGAGCATCGTGATGGTGCCCTCCCAACTTCGATAGTGGCCGAAGACGGTGTAGCTGTTCTGGCCGCGACTCTGGCCCACGATGCTGGCGAGGCCGTCGCCCCAGGTCATCGCCATCACGGCGGCGGCCGCGATGGGCGCGCGGTCGACGCCGCCTTCGGTGCGCCAGAAGAGCGCGAAGAGCGTTGTGATCGAGATGGCGAAATAGACCGTCCCCGGCGAGGAGTCGGTCGCGTCCATCGCTTTGAAGATCTGGTAGCGATAGAAGATGTAGTTGAGGATAATAAACGTGGCGAATGGAATGACGCCGTAGAACCAGTGATCGAAGAGGCCCAAAATGCCCCAAATCCACATCCCCGCGCCGATGTGAACCAACTTGCGGGTCAGATACTGGGGCCAGCGCAGCTTCTGGCCGATGAACTCCACGCCAAAGAGCAGCCCAAAGGCGTAGAGATAGGACGTGATTAAGCCGATGATGTCACCTTGTGTCATAGATTTTTCCCTCTTTACCTTCCGGGAAGCTGCGTATAGCCCGACGCTATAAGGGAACTGGGCCATAGCTTCCCGGAAGGTTGAATTACTCCCCCAGCGCCTGATCCAAATCCGCCAGAATGTCCTCCACATCTTCCAGGCCGACGGCGAAGCGCACCAGGCCATCGGTGATGCCGGCCTCCAGGCGCGCCGCGCGCGGGACGCTGTGATGCGTGGTGCTGGCGGGATGGGTGATGAGCGTGCGGACGTCGCCCAGGCTGACGGTGCGCGCGCAGAGTTGGACGCGATCCATCAAGCGGGCGCCGGCCTCCAATCTGCCCTTCAGCTCGAAGACGACCACGCCGCCCCCGCCCCGCATCTGGCGCCGGGCCAGCTCGTGCTGGGGGTGATCGGGATGCCACGGGTAGCGCACCCAGGCGATTTGCGGGTGCGCGCCCAGCCAATCCGCGATGGCCAGCGCGTTGGCGTTGTGCCGCGCCATCCGCAGCGGGAAGGTCTGGATGCCGCGCGCGATCAGCCAGGCGTTGAAGGGACTGATGCAGCCGCCGAATTTGCGCACCGGCCCGGCCAGCACGCCGCGCACGAAGTCGCGCGTCCCGACGACGGCGCCGCCGATGGCGTCGCCGTGCCCGCCCAGAAACTTGGTGGCGGAGTGGAGCACCACGTCGACGCCCATCTGGAGGGGCTGCTGGTTGTAGGGCGTGGCGAAGGTGTTGTCGATCATCGTGATGATGCCGCGCTCCTGGCCCAGCGCCGCCAGCGCTGCGATGTCGTTGAGCGCCAGCGTGGGATTGCCCGGCGATTCTAGGTAGAGCACGCGGGTGTTGGGGCGCAGCGCTGCCTCGAAGGCGGCCGGGCGCGTCGCATCGACCAGCGTGGTCTCGATGCCGTAGCGGGGGAAGTCCTCCATCAGCAGGTGATAGGTGCCGCTGTAGAGGCCCGTCGTCGCGACGATGTGATCGCCCTGCGCGACGATGCTCAGCAGCGCCGCGCTCACCGCCGCCATCCCCGACGTTGTGGCGACGGCAGCCTCGCCGCCCTCCAACGCCGCGATCTTCTGCTCCATCACGTGGATGGTGGGATTGCCCCAGCGCGTGTAGATGGGCTGTTCCTCGGTCTCGAAGGCGTGGGCGGCCTCCTCGGCGCTCTCGAAGAGATAGGTGCTCGCCATTCGGATCGGCGGCGCGACATCGCGCGGCTCCAGTTCCTCCCCGGCGTGGATCGCCTGGGTGTGCATACTGTGGTCGTGATGGGTCATTGGGTCTCCTTGGTGTTTGTATTTGA
>CAYXVS010000030.1:2067-19123 GCA_964468735.1 uncultured Anaerolineales bacterium
GTGTGCATACTGTGGTCGTGATGGGTCATTGGGTCTCCTTGGTGTTTGTATTTGACGTATTTCGTATTGCGTATTTCGTAAAAATGCAACCCTTGCGAAGGTTATGATGTGGCTTGTATGACAGGATGTTAGTCTATGGGCATGATGGTTGGGAACGCTGGAGTATTGTGGAACCTTCGCAAGGTTCTCTAGTCGTCCATTTGCTACGCCAGGCGCTCCAGCTCCTCATAGCGGTTGATGACGGTCTCCAGCAGGGCGCGGCGGAGCGGTTCGCCGGTGAGGTCGTGGCGGCTGATTTTGTGGATGCGCCGGGCCAGTTCGTCATCGTGCAGCACGTCCTGCACCCATTGCTCGAAATCGCCGCGCGCCAGGTGATGCTGGATCGATTCGATGGGGACCTCGGCTAACGCCTTGCGGAATTCCCAGAGGTTGGCGGCGGTGCGATGGAGATAGCTTTCCTTCTCCTGGTGGAAATAGAAGCGCTTGTGCTCCGGCAGCGGCGCGCGCAGGTATTTGTGCAGGTGGCGGATATGGGGGATCGAGCGCGGTCCCACCCGAAACTTGATCAGCGTATCCTCCTCTTGGCCATCCGATGCGGCGCGCGCGGAGGGGCCGCTGGGTCGATTGAGACAGAGGTAGGCTTGCCCGCGCGGCAGCGAAGGGAGCGCGGTCATCGCGGCGGCGCCCGCGCTGTATTGAGTTAGATCCGGTTCGAGCGCCTTCAACTCCGATGGCAGCGAGAGGCGGGTGAGCAGCCAATGATCTAGCTTCTCCATCAGGGCCGGCGCGATGTGGCTGGGCCGATAGCTGATCAGGCCGAATCCGCCCCATTCCATCGCGTCCAAGAAGAGATCCGTGAGCCGCTCGCCCGTCGCCGGGCAGAAGCTCTGAATCTCATCGACTAAGAAGCAGTGAGGCCGTCCTCGGCGCGTGCGGAGGCCCCGTAGGGCGCTTAAGAACTCGGTCAGATATTCGATGCGCTCGTCCAGCGTGTAGATCGATAGATCTAACACCAGGCTGAGGATGTTCCATTCGCAAAAATTGATCACATCGGAGACGGTGGGCAGGCGTTTATCCGGCCCGCCCAAGAGCAGCGTGTGCGGCGAGGTGCTCAGCCCCCGATAATCGCCCTCCGGGTCGATGATGGAGACTTGATAGCCTTGCTTGAGCAGCTCTTCCGCCAACAGCCCCGCCAGCCAGGATTTGCCGCTGGCGCTCGCGCCGAAGATGCCAATGTTTTGCTCGACCAATTTGAAGGGATCGATATGCACCGGCATCCCGCTGATCCGCTCGCCCAGCACCAACCGCCGTTCGGGCCGGGGGGTGCGGGGCGGCACGTCGCCCGCGATCAGTTGCTCGACGAGGGCTTGGACGCCCTCGCCGTTGGGTTGGGGCAGCACGGTGTCCGCGACCTCTTTGAGCAGCGGGCGGGCGTTGGCGACGGCCACCGAAAGCTCGGCGATGTCGAAGAGGCTGCGGTCGTTTTCGGCGTCCCCGCACGCGACGACGTTGCGCGGGGAATAGCCCAACTCTTGCAGGGCGTATCGCAATCCCATCCCCTTCGTCGCGCCTTGGGGAAGAAGCATCACCGCCTCGCGGTTATATTCGATGTTGCCCGCGCTCCGCGTCTGGCGCATCGCTTTGAGGACGTCGCTATCGTGGGGTGTGTGCGTGGCGACGATGGCCAATCCCCGCTCCATCGGGACCTCCATCATCTCCAGGCGCTGCACCATGTCGGTGGAGATCCGCCCAAAGGGCAGGAGAATCGCATCCCGCTTGGGAAAGTAGATCACGGCGCCGTTTTCCGCCACGATGGCCTCACACAGTTCGGAGAACGGGCCTTTGCTGAGGATCGCGTTGAGCGTTCGACCGGTGACTAAGATGATGGGCAGGCCCGCCATCTTCGCGCGCCGGAGGGTGGTCCAAATCTGGGTGGGCACCTCGTCCGTCTGAGTGAGTGTGCCATCGAAATCGCTGGCGACGACGATCAGATGAGCGCTCTTCCGCTTCAGCGTTTTCTCGGCGAGAAGCTTGGTGGGCGGGGGCGGCGTCTCCGTCTCCGAGGCCGAGATGGTCGGCTCGCGCATCACCCGCTCCACCAGGCGGATTAAATCGTGGAGCCGGAAAGGTTTGGGCAGATAGGCGTTGGCCAGTTCATTCGCCTCTTTTTCGATCTCCGGGGAGCCATACGCGGTGATCAGAATGCTGCGCAGGGTGGGGCGCAGTTGGTTGGCCCGTCGCAGCAGCTCCAGCCCATTGATGCCCGGCAGCCGAAAATCGGAGATGAGCAAGTTGAACGCGGTCTCGTAAAGGCGCTCCAGGGCATCCTCGCCCGTCTCGCACGTTTCCACGTGAAAGTCGCTGGTCTGATGCAATCCCAGCGCGCGGTGGAGGGCGCGCGCCACGCCCTGGGAATCCTCCACGAGCAGGACGCGCGTCATCTCGGATTTTTCGTTCATTCTTTTGTCTCCATTTCGGCATCCTGATTCGCGTCGATGTCGGCGCGAGGTAGCTCGATGTTGAAGGTGACGCCCCGCTCCTCCGGCAGATTTTCTGCTTTCAGCGTGCCGTTGTGTTGCCCGATGATGTGGTGGCTGATGAATAATCCCAGGCCGATGCCCTCTGGCTTTGTGGTAAAGAACGGCTCGAAGAGGTGGGGGAGGCGCTTTTCCGGGATCGGGGGGCCGCTGTTGATGAGGTTTAGCTCAACCATCTCCGGCTCCGCCTGCGCGGTGATCTCCAAGATACCGCCGTTGCGCATCGCTTCGATCGCGTTGAGGGTGAGATTGAGCAAGACCTGATCGATTTGCTCCGCCTCGCCCAACGCTGGCGGCAGATCCGGCGGCAGATTGAGCTTCACGGTGATGTCGTTCTTCTGGAGCGAGGGCTGGAGCAGATCGAGCGTGTGGCGCACGCGACGCCGGAGCTTAACCGGGTGCTTTTCCAGTTTCCCAGATCGGCTGAAGCTCAGAATGCGTTCTGTGATCTCGGTCAATCGCTCGATCTCGCGGTAGATAAGATTCAGGGATTCGATGCGCTCGTCCAATTCCAGCGGGAAATCGCGCACCAACTCCAGATTGCTCCGAATCGCCTGGAGGGGATTTTTGATCTCGTGCGCCAACGTCGCGGTGATGTGGCCCATCGCGGCCAGGCGCTCGGTGCGGAGGATCTGCTGCTCCATCTGCTTGCGCTCGGTGATGTCTTGGGCCGCCCCAATGACGCGCACCACGCGCTGCTCCGTCATATCCCACACCGGATGGTTGCGGATATGCAGCCATGTCTCTTTGACGTCCTCATCATCCCCCAAGCGGATCTCGATCTCTTGAGGTTCCCCGGCCAGCAAAAGCTCTTGGGCCTCCCGGAAGGCGGGGAGATCGTCAGGATGAATCCAACGTTCAATTTCATCGATGGTGATCTGCGTGGCGTTGATCTCATTCAGGCGATTGAAGGGGCCGGTCATCCATTCGCAGTACAGCGCGCCGTTCTCCTCAACGCGGAAGGCGTAGGCGATGTCGGAGATTAGATCGGAGATGGTATGGTAGCGCGCCTCCGAAGCGCGGAGCGCCGCCTCGGCTTGCTCGCGCTCGCGCAACTCGCGTTGGACATCTTGATAGAGCCGCGCGTTGGCGATGGCCACGGCAATCTGATCCGCCAAGGTCTCCATCACCATCACGTCGATCTCGTCGAAGGCGTCGGGTTCGGGGCTTTGGAGATCCAACACGCCGACGATTTCCTCATTCTCGCCGAGACGGATCGGGATGCTCAACTCTGATTGGGTGGGAAGTACATCCGGGTAGAAGTTGACGTAATGTGGCTCGGCCTCCACATCGTTGGCGAGGAGGGTTTGGCCGTGTTCGGCCACCCAGCCGACCATGCCATCCCCATAAGTGATCTCATGTTCGGGAGGGAAGAGGTGATCGAAGGCCCCGGCGCGCGCGCGCATCTCTAAGATGCCCCGCGCATGATCGACGCTGAAGAGGCCCACGTGGTGATAGCCAAAGCGTCGCTGGACCAGCGATGTGATGCGATGGAAGATGTCCTCCAGATGGAGCAGGGCGGCGATTTCGCTGCTGACATTGCTGAGTAAGGTGAGTTGAGCCGCCCGCCGGCTCAGCGCCTCTTCCGTTTGCTTGTGCGCGGAGATGTCCAAGATCACGCCGACCAGCCCGCCCAACGTCCCGTCGGCGCGATGATAGGTCGCTTTGTGGAAGACGACATCTTTGAATGTGCCATCGCTTCCCGCAACCGGATACTCGTAGACCTGCGTGCCTGGATTATCGAAGAGCGTGCTGTCCATCTCATCGTACTTTTCGGCATGCTTTGGGGGGGAGACCTCATAGACGGTTTTGCCGATGATCTCGTCCTTGCTGCGCCCCAACATCTCCGCGAACTTTTGATTGCATCCCTGGTAGACGCCGTCTGTACCTTTGTAGAAGAGTGGCGTGGGGAGACTGTCAATCAGGGATTGCCAAAAGTGGAGTTGCTCACGGCCGCGCTGCTCCGATGTGTGCAGCGCGGCCTCGGCTGCGACGCGGCGCTCAAGCTCCTCAATGGCGCGATCATGGAGTTGATTCCAGTGCCGCAGAGCTAAGTAGGCGATGAGAGTTGTGATGAGTGAACTGAAAATAATGGTCACTATGTTAGATTGCCAGAAGGTGATTTGAGGAAAAAATTGCTGCTTCGTTACTTCGTACATTGTCATGACAAGCAGCGTTACCAGCAAGATTTTGAAGAGCGTGCGATTCAGATTAAACCTTGGGGTCTTTTGAAACTCATCGCGTCGCGAGGGCGCGGACTGTGAGGTTTTCATCTCTCTTTCCTTTCCTCATGCTTCGATAGTGCGATAGTGACGCTGCTGAAACCACAGCGAGCAGCTTTCCCCTGCTTCTGTGGCTTGATTCTTCTCAGCAGCACATCCCCGCTTTTTATTGGGTCTGATAGGCTACCTAGGTGCATCTGTTGCTAGTGTAGCATATCCAAGGGGTGAAGCAACTGGCCGGGGTTCTCTGGAGATGCGAAGGAGACAAGGGGGGCGATGCGATTGGAGGCGAGACCGGGTCTTTCGGATTTCGCCGGACAACTCCTTAGCTAGCCCTAAAAGCAGCGAAGATTTGCGCGTTTTTGGGGATCACAGACCTTTTTGGCGTCGTTATTGAGTTGAGGATGGGGATAATGTAATTTCACCCGGCGAATTCCTGTAGAGCCAGACTCCTTCTCTCAGGAGATTGGGTTACGAATCGGAGCGCCGAAGGTGGAGGAACTTCATAAAGACGTAGCCCACGAAGGAGACGACAATCGTCAGGCTGGCCAGCAGCCAGGTCGAGCCGGGCACCCGTCGCAACGCCCGGAGTTTGGGCGCGATAGCCAATTTCTGGAGGAGCGTGCGATTCACGTGTTCCTCCTCCCACGCCCGAATCTTGTCGGCCAAGCTTTCTTTCCCCTCGCCGGCTGGGAATTGATCGAGTAGGTCATTTAATTGATCTCTGAGTTGCCGGGGCGGTTTCTCTTTGGGAGCCTGCTCTTTCTCTTCGATCAGCGTGTGATAGGCATCGACGGTCTTGTGGACGATGTTGGGCCAATCCAAATCGCTGACGCGCGTCTGTGCTCGCTGGCACATCTCCTCATAGGCGGCGGAATCTAAGGCGCAGATCTCCTCGATGGCCTCCGCGAACGCCGCCGGTTCTGCATCATTCGGCAGGCGCCGCCCCACAGCATCATCCACCAACTCATCAATCGTCTCGTTGGCGAGGCCGACGATGGGCGTGCCCGATGCCAGCGCCTCGATCACCACCAGGCTCTGCACCTCCATTTTGGAGGCGGAGACGAAGACATGGCTCTGGGCCAGATACTGAGGTATCTTCCCATGCTCGACCTGGCCGATGAAGTTGACATTGTCTAACTGATAGGTCTGGCGCAGGTCGCGCAACTCCGTCCCATACTCTGGCTTGAGCGCCTTGCCCACGAGTTGTAGGGTGTAATGCGACGGCAGATGGCGCAGCGTTTCGATCAGGTAGGCTTGGTTCTTGCGCGGCACGAGGTAGCCTATGAAGGAGATAATTTTCTCTTTGGCCTCGATATTGGGTTGCTCGCATTGTGTGTAGCGGCTTAAGTCGCGCCCGTTGGGGATGATGAAGATGCGTCCCTCGTAGCCAAAATTACGCAGCGCCTCCTCCGCGTAGTGATTGAGGGCGATGATGGCGTCGCAATTTTCATAAAAGTCGCTGAGCAACTGCTGCGTGACCGTCTCGCTGAGGGCGGTTTGGAGCAATTTTACATCCAGCGCGTCAACCGTGCCAAAGTCCAGGATTTTGTTGGGCAGGATGTGACTGGTGTGCACGAAGGGGACTTGGTGCATCTTGGCCCAGATTTGGGCGATGATGCT
This sequence comes from uncultured Anaerolineales bacterium, assembly GCA_964468735.1. Classification (GTDB taxonomy): domain Bacteria; phylum Chloroflexota; class Anaerolineae; order B4-G1; family SLSP01; genus JAAAOZ01. Next base: position 8,450 of record CAYXVS010000030.1, read on the forward strand.
GATGGAGACCGGCTCGTGAGCGTGGATCACATCCGGCTCGAACTCATCCAAAAAATCGGTGATCTCCCCCACATTCTTGGCCGATAGCGAGGGCACCCAGACCTCGCCTTGGCCCGCGCTCCGCACGCCGAAGATCGTCAGGCCATTCTCGGCGCTCTGGGGGCCGGTTTGCTCAGCCGGGCGGATGAGGGCTGTCTCGTGGCGTTCGGCGAAGGCGCGCGTCAATTCGTGGGCCACGCGCCCCGATCCGCCGCCATGCCCCGGCTTAAAAAGTGAAATCATCACGACTTTCATGGTTATCCTTCCTTCCCTTTCATGTGGCTCGTTTTATCTCGTCGGTCAAAATCAAATCGCTCAAATATATCCTCATAGTGGGCGACGATCTGCTCGCGCGTCAAGCCCATCTCTTCCATGGCGTAGATGTGATCGCTTTCGTGCCGGCGCGCCCGGATTGTCTCGCGCTTCAAGACCTTTGCGAAGGCCGGGCTGACCTCGAGGCCCAGGCGTTGATAGATCTCGCGCACGCCCGCTTCGGCGTTGTCGACCAACTGATGGAAGTTGATCACAATATATTGCTCTGGCGGCAATTGGACCAATTGCTCCAAGGGGTAGCGATACCAATGCCCCGCCATTTCCAAAATATAATCGCGCGAGGTATAGGGCTGTTGCGGATCGCCCAAAATCTCCCACTCGGTCTCCGTCAGGCTGATGTAGGAGGGGATCATATCCAACGGATTGCGCGCCAGATAGATGAACTTGGCGTCAGGAAAGTAATCGAGCAGCGTGGCGATCATGGGCGAGAAGGAGGGGTTCTTCGCCAAATAAGTGCGCTCGCGCTTGTCGTGAGGCCCGTGGGCATAGAGATGGCGTTGCAGGCAGCGCGTGTAGAAGGTCATTATGCGCTCCTTGTCCGCCGCCGGCATCTGTTGATCGAAGTAGGTGTACGGCACAGCCTCCGAGAGGATCGCGCTGAAGGTCCAGATCTTGAGCGTGGACCATATATGCAAGAGCATATATTCGTCCTCTTCCGGCGCGCGCAGCGCTACGCGATGTATCTCGTTCTGCTTCTCCCACTCCTCCTCCATCTCGCGGATGCGCCGGCGGAAAGGGTAGTTCAGGCGCCGATCCAGCGCTCGAATCAGCCAGGCGACTTTGCGCATCGTGACCGACGGCGCGAGGAGCATCTCCCACATCTTCATCGTCGTAAAATGTTGGTGATCTTGGGCGATCAGGCGATGCAGGAAGGTCGTGCCGCTGCGGGGATTGCCGATGATAAAGATCGGCGCGTCAACCTTCATCTGCTGATAATCACGATAGAAGATCTCATCCAAGAGGAAGCCCAGCCAAATTCCGGCCTCCCATAAGGGGTAGACCGTGTAGAGCAAAATTAACCACCCGATCCGTCGGGGGGTCAAGCGATAGGGCGTGCCGCGCCCCTTGAACAGCGCGTGGTGTGTGAAGGTTAGAAATTCTTTGAAACTGAAGAGCATCTTTTAAAGTAACTCCTGTTTTGTGTTGGGGAAATGTTTGAATGTAGGGAATTCGAAGCAGAACAACAGGAAAAATCGCTCTCGCTGCCTCAGAACCTGCTTAAGCGTGTTCAAGGCAAACGAAGCCGGGGGTGATGCGGATGATAACCGTTTAGCGTGCAGCCTCGTACATCTCAGACTCCTTGGATCTGCTTCGTTTGCCTATGTACGATAATCTTACATCGAGTGGGGGGGTGTGTCAAAAAGTTTCTGGCTTTCTGCACCTCACAAGACTAAACGATTACGAAGTTGCTTCGTTCGCCCTTCTTAGGCGCGCGTTTCAACGTGAGATCGATAAATGGGGCGAGGCTTGGCTTTCACGCTACTCCGCCACGCGCGTGGCCACGGCCAGCCCCACCATCGAGATCGCCAGGACGGTCAGCGCCGCGCCGACGCCGAAAGCGTCCGTCAGGGCGCCTATCGCCGGCGCGATGACGGCGCCCAGCAGGGTGACCAATTGCGATTCCACCGAGAGGCCCGAGGCCATCACCTTGTTCTCGATCTGGTCGCTGATGTAGGCCACGTTGAGCGGCTTGCGCACGTTGTGCAGCAGGTACAATCCTAGGAAGACGAGGATGGAGAGCGCCGGAATGTCGGCCCACGCGGCGATCCCCGCCACGCCCAGCAGCCCCGCGCCTAAGAAGAAGGTCCTATTGATGGCCTGCTCCATATTGCCGATGCGTTCGCTCACGGCGCCCGCGTGGCGGGAGGCGTAGCTGGAGAGCAGGAAGATGACGAAGTAGACGCCGCCGATCACCAGCGCGCTGCGGCGGTCATCCTGTAGCGCCACTAAGATGGGCAAGCTCAACGCGAAGGTCTCCAGGATGGGTTGCAGGTAGTCCTTGGTGGCTTTGTAGAAGGCGTCGAAGCCGGAGCTGTTGAAGATCGCGCGGAGCGCTCCTGGATTGCGGAACAGGCCCAGGAAGGTGGTTGTGGTCGCCTTGATCTGAGCCGGGATCTCGCGCCAGACCAGGGTGTGCAGATTGCCATCCAACGATTGGGGGTAGGTCGCCAGGTTGATCAGATCGAGCGTGTAGGGTAGGATGGAGACCAGGAAGACGTAGCGGTAGTCGCCGGTGTAGAAGACCAGGCCCGCCGCGAGCAGCGCGTTGAGCGCCGATCCGATTTGGGAGGCGGCGCGCGTCGTGCCGTAGTAGGGCACCTTGAGATGTTCTAGTTCGCGGAGACGCAGGTGCTCCAGAATCAGCGCCTTGTGCGTCCCGCTGCGCAGCGCTTCCCCCAGGCCAAAGACGATCATCGCCACGATAAACGGCCCGAATCCCGGCCAGGTGAAGAACATGACGAAGGAGATGATGTAGGCCGAGAAAGAAAGCACCATCGACCGGCGGCGGCCAAAGACATCGGCGAAGACGCCGGCGGGGATTTCCAGCAAGTTCGTGGCGATATCGCGCGCGGCGTAGAGCACGCCGATCTGGAAGAAACTCATCGCGGCATCGCGGAAGAAGAGGATGAGAAACGGCTCGAAAAGGCGCAGGTTTTTGAGAAATCCGTAGAGTGAAAATCGCAACAGCATCACGTCGCGGGGGATTTTATCGGATGTGTTCATAGGTTGAAAGGATCTCCTCTGAAAATAGACAGGATTAACAAGATTAACAGGATTGGCTCAAAAGTCTTTCTGTGTTCCCCCTCTCCGCGTGCGGGGGGGCCGGGGTGGGGTGAATTCTCGTCATTGTTGGTGAGCCGTAGGATCATGGGGATCTCCTTCGGGAATAACCACTGAGACACTGAGATCACGGAGAAAAACAAAAAAACTCTGTGTTCTCTGCGCCTCTGTGGTGAAAATTTTCATCCATTAGCGGTGAATCCTGCTCATGGTGACTCCTTTAGAGTTGAGGAATTGTGAACTGTAAAAGTAAAAGGTCAGACCCGAAGGGTTTTCAAAATACCCTTCGGGTCTTAGTATAACACGGATGATCCAATTGGAGTTTACGCCTCTGTTTCTGCCGATTCCTTGAGATAGGCGATCATCGGGTCGACAACTAAGGGCACCAGGTCATCGATCATGTGCGGCATGAGATTGTCCATTACTTGGGGCATCAGCTCCGGCATCTGTTCGGCCATATACGCTGGCATGGGGATCATCTGCCCGACGCGCTCCAACATCGTGTCCATCACTTTAGGCATCATCAGCGGCAGCAGTTTGGGGAAGAGGGTGGGGAAGAGCGGCTTCATCATCCCCAGCGCGCCGGGGATTTTGGCCATCTGGCGCATCATCTGGCCCATGCCCAGCGGCATCGCGTCGATCAGCTCCGGCCACATTGTGCCCATCAGCCGGGCGAAGCCCTCCGGCGTCATCAGCGCGATCATCGCCTCGAAGACGGCCCACTGGCGCAGTACCTCCGGGTGCGGATCGGGGAAGTCGTCGTAGCCCAGCGCCTCGGCGCAGAAGCGCGCCAAGTCCTTGACCTCGATGTCCATCTGCTTCTTGTCGCGCGTCACGCGGAACTGGAACTCGCAGCAGGGACAGGCGGCTAACATCGTATCCGCCCCCGCCGCGACCGCTTCATCCAACCGATGCTCGCCAATATCGGCGGCCACGGGCGGCTCCTTGATGAGTGTGAGCACGCTGCCGCAGCAGTGCGCGTCGTCGCGGTTGTAGGCCATCTCCACGTACTCCGCGCCCGGCACGGCTTGGATCACCTGACGCGGCTCCTCGTAGATGTGCGACACGCGCCCCATGTGGCACGAATCGTGCCACGTGACCTTTTTCTTCTCTCCCCCGATATCGGGGGCGCCGGTGGGGGTCGGGAACTCGAACGCGCCCGTCTCCAGTTGCGCGGCGATTACCTCGCTGTAGTGCAACGCCTGGATATCGTACGCGATCCCCAGCTTCTCGGCCCATTCGGGGTAGACGTGCCGCCACATCATATTGCAGGCCGGGCACGAGGTGATGACCGTATCCGCGCCCTGGGCCTTGACCGCCGCGATGTTTTTCTTCATCGTCTCCGCGAAGACGTCCCACTTGCCGGCCACCAGCATCGGCGTGCCACAGCAATTCTCCTTTTTGCCGACGTAGGTGAACTCCACGCCGGCCTCGTCCAGCAGCCGCACCGTCGCCTGCCCGATGTCGTGCTCGACGTAGCTGACCGTGCATCCGGCAAAATACACCGCACCCCCCTGCTTCCCCCCTGGGAGGGGGGACTGAGAGGGGTAGTGTTTCGCCCGCAGATCCTCCGGGAACCAGGCGTCGCGATCCTTGCGATAGCCGGCCCAGATGTTGCCCTCGGCGCGAGTGGCGGCCGCCATCATCTCGAACGGCGGGAAGGTCATCCGCTCCTGTTCGTGGATCAATTTGCCGCGCAGCTTCATCCACGACGGCTCGATGGGCAGGACGGCGGAGCAGCGCAGGTTGCACAGCTCGCACGTCGTGCAGACTAAGAACGTATCCACCATAAATTGATCCCACTCCTCGCGGCCCTCCATAAACTCGCGCAGCCAATACCACTTGCCGCGCGGACTCTGGCTCTCCCAGCCGCGCCCGTAATACTGATCGCACTCCTGGACGCAGTAGCCGCACTGGGAGCAGGCGTAGGCGTACCACGCCACATCGCCGGGGATGCCGCGCACGTCGCCTGCGGGCGGTTTTTCGCCCACCTTGGAGACCACGGCGTTGCCGAAGGGGCGGATCAGCGGCTCGAAGGCGTTGGCCGCGATGAGCGCGTTACTGATCAGCGCGCCGCTCCACAGCCCATCCCGCAGGCTGGGCGGCAGCACTTTGCCGGGATTGAGCACGCCGGCCGGATCGGCCATTGCTTTGAACTCGCGCATCACCTGCGCCCGCTCGCGGCCCAGGATCTTATCCGCCATCTTGGTGTAGTAGAGACCGGTGGCGTAGGGCCGTCCGCCGTACTTCTCCGCGATGCGGCTGATGGTGAGCGAGAGCGGGAAGACGAAGTTGTAGGTGAATTTGCGCTGGTCGGCGGGGATGAAGCCCAGGATCACGACCTCCGGCTCGCCCTGCGGATTGCGTCCCTTGCGGATGAGGACGCCTTCCTTGACGACGGGCTTATCCACCTGGCGCTCGACGTCGGCCATCATCTGCCCCAGGCCAGAGAGTGGCACGACGACCTCGGCGGGCACAAGGCTCGGCCCCAGGCGCTTGACCGTCATAATGCGGAAGCGCTGCGCCCACTCGTGATGGGCGATCTTCTCGCTGAGCAGCTCCGCCTGGCAGCGCTCCGTCGACATCCGCTCGGCGAGCGCGCCGCGCACCTGCTCGGCATTCTCCTGGCGGAAGGCCAGCGTCAAGATGTAGGCGGCGGGCAAGAGCACGCGCTCCTCCGCCGGCTCCCCGTGATGGGTGCGCAGCGGCGCGCGGTTCTTCATCTCCGCCATCCGGGGGTTGATGAAGTGCATCGACCAGATGGGGAGATCGGCCTCTATCAGCCGCTCCAGCAGATGCTGTAGCTCGTGGGCGTCGGGGCAGCCTAACGAGAGCACCTCCAACGGCGCATCCGGCTGGATGTTGATCGTCAGCGCGGTGATGATGCCCGTCGTGCCCTCGGCCTCGTAGATCATATCCAGGCCCTCGCCCTCGAAGTGGGCTAACGCGCCATCGCCCAGCACCACGCGCGCGCTGACGACGTTATCGCGGAACCAGCCGGCCTCGTAGCCGCCGAAGCCCGCGCCGCCCTGCGCCATCCAGCCGCCCGCCGTCGCCGAAGGGTAGCTGCTGGGGTAGGTGCGGAGCGTCATCCCGTGCTCCTTGAGCGCGCGGTCGGCGTGCTCCCACACGATGCCGGGTTGGAGCGTCGCGGTCTGCGCCGCCGTGTCTACATCTAACACCTCATCCATGCGGAAGAAATCGAGCACGACGCCGCCTTGCACGGGCAGCACGCCGCCGTAGCCCGACGTGGCCTTGCCGCGCGGGATCAGCGGGACGCCCTCGCGCGCGGCCCACATGACCAGCGCGACGATCTCTTCTTCCGAGGCCGGTTGCACGACCGCATCGGCCAGGGGATTGCCGATGAGCGGCTTGATCATGCTTGGCATCTCGCCCACATCGTGGCTGTAGAGCTTGCGCTCCACCCGCCGGGTCGTCACCCGGTCGCCGAACAACGCCGTGAGCCAGTTCATCTGTTGCGACGATAGTCCAGTCATATTTTGTCCTCCCTTGGATAAAATAACAAATATACAAAGCATAAAATATACAAAACAACAAAGTATTAATCTGTAAGGGCGAGGCACTTGGCTAAAGTTGAGATACTGCCCAAAGCTCATCTTTTGAAGTGTGCCTTGATGATAGATGATCTCAGGACAAGGGCCTCGCCCTTTATGATGATGGGTTGAGGATCTGGGCCTCTTCGGCCAGGAGATCCGCCACGACGCCGCGCAGCATCTCCATCGCTTGCAGGATGCGCGCATCGGCCAGGGCGTAGTAGATGGAGGTGCCGTCGCGCTCGGTGGTGACGAGGCCGCGCTCGCGCAGGATGCGCAGGTGGTGGGAGACGGTCGGCTGCGAGACGTCCAACGCCTCCGTTAGGTGGGTCACATTGCGCGGCTCTTCCGCCACCAGATAGAGCAATCGCAGGCGCTTGGGGTCGCCCACGCCCTCGCAGATATAGCGGTGTAACAATTGAATCTCTTCTTCGGTGATCGGTTGCATAGGCTCGGCCTTTGGGGATAGATTGCTATATTGAAATATATCTATGTTTGGATTATAGCGTTGGCCTGAGAAATGTCAAAAAAGCAAAAGCCCCGACAGGTTGAGTTTCCCTGTCGGGGCGGGTTGTGAAGATGAGTCGAATGGAAGATCGCCAAGGGTTTTGGTGGGCGATTTGGGTATTTCACCAATCCCGCACGACGAGCGGGAGGTAGATGAAGCTCTCCTCCGCCTTGATGGCGAACTCGACCTCGGCGGTGGCAGCGTTGGCATTGTCGCCGGTGACGTCGATGTGGTTGGTGACGGTCTCGCCGGCGTAGACATCATCCTCTTTCACCTGGACGGCGAAGGTGAGCGTGACCGCCTCGCTCGCGGCGATGTCGCCCGGTTCCCAGCGGATGATGGCCGGTTGCAGGATGGTCACCGTCGCGGGCGGCGGCAGGAAAATGGAGCCGTCATCGCTGATCCAGTGCTGGAAGGTCACCTCGGTGGGGAGGGGATCGGTCATCACGACGTGGGCGGCGATCTCGGTGCCGAGGTTGCTTATGACGACAGTGTAGGTGACGACGCTCCCCAGCGGCACGGGATCGAGGCCGCCGGTGTCCACTGTCTTGACGGCGGTTAGGTGAGGCGCGCTGGTCGTGGCGGCGGTGACGACGTCGGTGTAATCGGAGGCTCCCGCGTCATTGTAAGCGTGCACGCGATAGTGATAGGTCGTGCCGGGGAGGAGATCCGTGTCTGTGTAAATCGTCATATCCGCCGCCACCGTGCCAATCTGCGCCCACGCGATCTCATCCGGAGAGCGCTCGATCTGGAAGCCGTCCTCGTTATCGCTGTTGTCGGACCAGCTCAGGCTGATGGAAGACTCCGTTATCTGGGAGATGGTCAGGTCGCTGGGCGCGGCGGGCGGTTCGAGCGGGCAGTCATCCGTGCTGCCGCTGACCGTATTGCTGTAGGCGGAGTCGCCATCGGCGTTGTGGGCGCGCACGCGGTAGTAGTAGGTCGTCTCGCAGGTGAGGCCGGTATCCTCGTAGGTCGTCACATTTTCGCCCACCGTGCCGATCTGCGTCCACGTGCTGCCATCGGGTGAGCGCTCGATCTTAAAGCCGTCCTCGTTATCGCTGTTGTCGGACCAACTCAGGCTGATGGAAGTCTCTGAAGTGGTCGTGACGGTCAAAGCACTGGGCGCATCTGGTGGGTTGAGAGGCGCTAGGGCCACATCCAGGAGCACACTTTCACTTCCCACTGTCACATTTCTGACCGCATCCACCGGCCCGGAGAAGGTGACCTCGTAGCTTCCCGCGTCAACGGGAATGGCATAGCCACCGCTATCGGCGGTGATGGCGTAGTAGGTGCCTGCGTCGGGCATCACGGTGACGCCGCCGATGCCTTCGCCGGGATCGTATAACCCATCCCCATCTGAGTCGTTCCATACCGTGCCCACCAGGAAGCGGTTGTAATGATCGGTGTACCCGCTGTTTGCGTGGCAATAATTGCCCGTGGTGACCAAAGGCCCGACGTCGGTATTCGGGTCGTTTTCGGGCACCATCGCGATGCCGACGTTGGTGTAGTCGCCATCAATGGACATAATCGCCATACGATGCCCGCGCCCATCTTGCATGCCACCGGTTCCACTACCCCAATCGATGTTGAATCCGCCGTGTGCATTGAGAGCGCTATCCGCGTATGAGAAGACGCTGCCCCGGGCACTATAGCCACTGCCTCCGCCGTAGTGAAATCCAGCGTCATCGATGCGGTCGAACTGGCCATCGTGGTTTTGGCCGTCAATGCTGATGAGATATTGCGAGTGAGCTTCGGCGGCGTTGTAGAGTCGCACGTCAAAGGCTGCGGGCGGTTTGGCATCGTAGCTGGCGAACTCTTGCTGAAGGAGGTCGGTATCCACACCGAAATAATCGCGAGGGAACGCGATGTCAGGAATATCGGTTGTCGCCAGCCACACGCCTTCCTGTGGCGGATTGGAGCGCGCGCGGTTCATCAACCACATCATCGCCTGCTCATTGCCGTCGGGATGCGCGCCGTCGGCGGTCTTGTGGTACGTCCACTCGGTCGTGGGCGCGTGGATGGCTTGGGGTGCCGTTGGCGTTGATGCGGATTGGGCGGGGGCGAAGCTTCGCGGCGGATTCAGCGCCGGGTATTGGTAGTCCGGCGGTTTCTCCGGGGCGATGACGGCGGTCTCGGCCGTCTGGGCCATCATCCCCATCATCAGTAGCGCGGCGATCAATAACATCAAGATGTTTCGGCTGATTTTCATAGCATCATCTCCTTAAGAATAGTCGGATAGTCAAAAGAACTTAGCGTCCTCGCATCTTTGCGTCCTGGCGTTAATTTTTGTGTCGCGTCAAATTCATTATACGCTGATCGCGGGGATTGAGCAATTCTCGGACATCGCATAAGTTTGGCCGAAAAACCTTTCTAGTGTACAATAAGCTTTAGTTATGAGGCGGGCCACGCTGTTATCACGTTGGTTCTTAAGGAATTTGCCGGGTGCAGCCGCCTACGCCCCATCCACAACCCCGTAACGATGTGGAAAAAGCCTGTGATCCTCACAGACGCGCAAATCTTCGCTGCTTTTAGGGCCGCTTAGGGGGTTGTCCGGCAAAATCAAAAAGACCCATCACCTCAATTTTCTCAAAGAAATCATTATCTTCAGTAAAGACGTAAAAGACGCAGGGATAAATGTAGGAGGGGGACTATGGCATCCGAAGATCTCTTGACTCAGGCGGATGCGCTGTTGACAGAGATCGCTGCTGATGCGGAGCTAGGCGCTGCGCTGCAATCCGTTGGCTACGATGCGGCGCGTCTGGCGGAAGGGCGCGCGTTGTGCGATACGGCGCTTGAATTGCGTGAGGAGCGCCAGGCGACGGAGGCGGTACACAAGAAGAAAAAGAAGGTCTTCAAAAAGGCGCGCAAGAAAGCGAAGAAGCGATTCAAGAAGGATCTGCGTTTAGCCAAGACCGTGCTAGAGGATCTCCTGGAGTTAAAGGATCGCCTGCCGGTGCAAGCGAGCGACTTGGATTCATTTGAAAATTGGTATCAGCATGCGTTGGCCTTCTATCACACCGCGCTCAACACGCCGGACATTCTGGAGGGGCTGGAGAAGTACGGGCTGAGCGCCTCGCGGCTCCAAAAGGGTGTGGGGAAGGTGGTGGATGCCCACGCCGCCCGCGCGCCCAAGAAGTTGGCCAAGGCAGAGAAGCGCGCCGCGATCCAGGCCGAGGCGGAGGCGTTGGCCGAATTGGAGCAGTGGCTGGCGGCGTTGACCGCGACGCTGACCGCGACCCTCAAGGACGATCTGGCGCGGCTGCGGGCGTTGGCGCTCGATATACCCTTGGAGGTCGAGACGAGCGATCTTGAGATCGTCGCCTCGGAAGCGCCGCCCGTTTCATAGAATGATGAATGATCTGCTGTGAAAAAGTGAACCCCGGCTTCATGCCGGGGTGTTTTTATGTCAAAACCCGCGCTGCTGTCCCTCCCAGGGTGGCGGCGCGTCAGCTTTGAATT
>CAYXVS010000031.1:0-16564 GCA_964468735.1 uncultured Anaerolineales bacterium
TTGTTTTTGAGTTGACCTTCCCGGAAGCTGCGATGCGCTCTAGGCTAAGCAAAACCACATACGAATGAGCAAATTTTTGGCTATTCAATCATGTCTCACAGCTTCCGGGAAGGTTATTTCCTGAATTTAACTAACCTGCTCTTCAAATGCTTCCAACGCCTCCAGCAAGCGCTGCATCTGATAGCTGTTGGTGAGATCGCCGCGCGTGCGCTCCAGGACGCCGCGCAATTGATCGACGCGGCGGCGTAGCCCGCCGGTGATGGCGTTGGGATACCCGAAGGACATCAGCACCTCATAGACAGCGTCCATCATCGCCAACAACTCCTCGGCCTCGGCCATGCGCTCCCGGCGCATCAGATCCAAACAGCGGCGGCGCAGCTCGCTGGCCGCCTCGCAGACGCCGTTGAGATAAGCGGGATAGGGCACATCGATGGCGTCCACCGGCGGCAGCGGCCGATCCGAGATCAGCACCAAAGTGACGTGCGCCTCGACCAACTCTTTCAGTGCGTCTTGGGTGTAGCCCGCGTAATACAAATCCGGGTAAGGCGCGAGCATCTCCTGGAGCTTCGCGCCCAGCTCGTCGGCCTGGGCGAGCAAGTCATCGGCCTCGTCCCACGCCTCGCGGTGCCCGGATCGAATCGCGCTGGAACAGAGTTTGATCAGCCGCCGGCTCTGCGAGAGCGCCGCCTCGCGCACCTCATTCCGCGCCTCGAAGTCCTCGTCGGCGGCCGCGGCCAGGTCATCCAACCACGATTGCAACGCAGCGACTTTTTCTTTCGTCATCTCACGTTCACTCCTTTTCCGGCGGGCGCACGCCGCCGAAGAATGCCTGCGCCAGATTATCCCCCTGCCCCGGAATCCGAATTTCGCCAAATTTTGCCTCGTACTTGGAGAGATTCTCTCCCAGCGCGCGCAGGAGCAGCTTGGCATTCAACGGCGTCATCACGACGCGGCCTTTCACCCGCATCTTCGGATGATTGGGCATCATCTGCCCCAAATCCAGAATAACCTCCGAGGGTGAGTGCGAAATCAGAGCGACGTTCGCGTAGATTGGCTCCAGATCGCTTGGTAACTCTACATTAAGTGAGGGTTGTTGTTTTGAACGGCCCATTTCAACCTCCCGGCGAAAATTAGCTTGGTATTAGTTTTGCACCATAGTCGCATAAAAGAGCAGAGGAGCTAAGCTCCTCTGCTGTGATTACTTCGCGCATTTTTTTGGAAATACCAGATGCTGGCTCTTAGCGTCCTCGTTCATCCCATCGAGCGCCCGAAAGGCGATCAGAATGGAATATCATCCTCGGCGACGCTGTTCGACTCTTCGTAGTCCGAATCGGCAGCCCCACCCTGGCGGCTCAAGAATCGTACCACGAACGCCGTCATCTCATAAGATGCGCCCCAGGTGCCATCTTGACGCTGATAGACGCGCGGTCCGCCGGTCTCTGAATCAGGCTTCATTCGACCTTCGCACAACACCTGACGCCCTTTGCTCAGGTACTGCGCGCAAGTCTCCGCCAACTTCCCCCACACGGTGACCCGAAACCACACGGTTTCTTCACCCTGTGACCCGTCGCGATTCGTCCACTGACGATTGGTCGCCACGCTCAACGTCGTGACCGGGGTGCCATCTGGGGTATAACGCATCTCCGGATCTCGCCCCAAGTTCCCGACAATGATCAATTTCTGATAAGACATCGCTACGCCTCCTTTCGCTGGGTTATTCTGGCTATCACATCACATGTAAATAAACTAACAAAAGTTAGTGTACCGCAAATAGAAAAAAGTGCAAGCCTTACCGCTTTAAAAACTACTATCAACGCTCCAAGGTGATTGCCAAAACCCCAAATTTTCTCTCTCTGAGCTTGAGTCTGACGATCCAGCCCGAGCAAGGGCAAAATTTAGGGCGGGGTTCCTTCGATGAAATAGATCAGCCCATCGGCGATGCCGCGCGCCACAACCTCCGGGCGTTCGGTGAGCAGCTCGCGGTCGTCTAACATAAAGCCAGCCTCAATAATAGCAGCGGGCGTGCCTGGATCAATCTCGTAAAAGGCATGGTAGCGGGTCATATCATAGGTGATCGTGTGCGGGTCGAACTCCAGTCCCGTCCGCGCGTGATAGGCCTCGCTGATGCGATCCACCATATCGGACTCAGGGCCGGGGGCATAGCTGGATTCCACCCGGGCGACTTTGAAGCCGCTCTTTCCGGGGACGTTGCACGAATCCGCGTGGATCGAGAGCAGCGCATCCGCCCGGTAGCCATTGAGCCGTGGGTCGAACTCCTCCAGCAGATCCACCTGCCAGCCATGCTGATCTAACAACGCTACCACACGCCGGGCGATATCTAGGTTGATATCGACTTCCTGAAGGCCATCGGGGCAGATTGCGCCGCTATCACTGCCCGCGTGGCCCGCGATGATCCCCACGTGCGGCACCTCCGGCACCGGGGTCGCGGCGGGGACGCCGGTGGGCGTCGGTTCTGAAGGCAGCAAGGGGATGATGATCGGCTCGCGCCGCGCTTGGGGAGCGGCCTCGCCTTCTTCTGCCGCGGTCACCGCGATGATGGGCACAAAGCCCAGGGGCACGGCAAAGGCCGCGAGGAACGCGATCAAGACCAAAGCTCGAATCGTCCACCCCACGGCCCAACGATCTAAGTCAGAAGATGTCTGTGGTTTCATATTTCACAAGATGCTGCTTGGAAAATAATTCAAATTAATGCTCCAAAAATAAGAGCTAGTTACGCATTCATATCTAAGCTGCTACCCAGTCTCCAACGTGGTAGAGCCAACGCCATCAAATTCTTGCTCGTCGTGCAAGAATTTAACGGGTAGGCCCTACCGCATGCGACGTTTCCACTCGTCCTTCACCTCGATGGCATCCCAATTATCCTGGTTGATTAAGAAGTCGCGCAGGAGACGATTAAACTTGCTGGTCTCTTCCAACATCGGATAGTGCTGCGAGTTATTGAAGATAAAGGAATAGACATTATAGTCCAAATCTTCCAGGATCGACTCCTCTGGCGTCTGGATAATCGGATCCTCTCGCCCATACACTAGCAAAATAGGTAAATCCATCTCATAAAAGAGATCAATGAGATCCAAATCCTTCACAGATTGCACACTTTGCGCGACGGCTTTCCCGTCTGTCTTCGCGGCCTCCATATCTACCTCTTCATAGGATTTGAGACGACGCCCCAGAATCGACTTGGCCGGATTCTCGCCGCCGCTGAAACCGCTTAGAGAACGCGCGATGTCACTGCCCATCAGCGGCATGTTGACCGTCAAGAGTTGCTCCACGCGGTCGGGATGGGCCAGGGCAAAGTTCACGCCCACAATACCACCCAGGCCATGCCCAATGACGGGCACTTTGCCAATCCCCATTTGATCCATGAACAACTCGAGTTGCGCCACATATCCGCCAACGCTATAGCGCGTCGCGATCTTATCTGAATCCCCAAATCCCCAAAAATCCAAAGCATAGGCGCGATACGAGGACGACATGTCGACCATCGTAGGCACCCAGTATCGCCACGATCCTAACCAATCGTGGAGGAACAACAGGGGCTTGCCGCGCCCTAATGCCTCATAGTGAACTAGACTACTTTCGAGGATAATAGCACTCATAGGCTAAACTCCCTCTTGCTTACAGTTTTCCCAATTCTTTTAAAATCTTCTTCACTTGCGCCGTCAACTCATCAGGCGCAAACGGCTTGAGGATGTAATCTACCGCGCCAGCTTTCAACCCTTCCTGAATCTCGCTCTCTTGGCCCTTAGCAGAGAGAAACACGACCGGAATTCCCTCCGTTTCGGGCTGCTTTTTCAGAGCATCACAGGCCTGATAGCCCGTCATGCGGGGCATACGCACATCCATCAAGATGAGGTCCGGCATCATCTGAGGCGCCTTCTTCACGGCGTCCTCCCCATTGCTGGTCAGCTCCACATCAAAGCCCGCAAAGCGCAACGTGAAAGCGATCAGCTCTCGAATATCTCGTTCATCTTCAGCAACTAAGATCTTAATCATTCGTCCTACTACTCCTTACGCACACCATTGCCATTGTAAACCAAATGCGATAACTTCGCGGCCAATTCATTTGCGGAAAGTGGTTGAGATAAGAGTTGCAGTGCGTCCATTTCCTCCCATTTGGTCGCCATCCCCGGCCCTGCGATCTGATGCGCCGTGACGACCACCGGAATATCAGAGGTCTCCGGATCGCGTTTCAAATGCTCCAAAATTTGATACCCATCCATATCGGGCAGGCTAAGTCCTAACACCATCAGGGCGGGATGGGACATCTGCGCCAATTTCAGCGCCTGCATCCCTTCGTTGGCCGTCTGCACATGCAAGCCGTGCGAGTGCAGCGCCAAACGAAGCCCATTTAACGTCTCCTGATTTTCATCCACGATTAGGATGGTGTCATCGTCCTGTTTCAACGTGCGCTGGATGACGCGGATCAATTTCTTTTCGTCAATGGGCTTAGTCAAGTAATCGACAGCGCCAAAGCGCATCCCCTGCGTCTCGTCCAAGATGACGGACACGACGAAGACGGGGATATCCGCCGTCTTCGGCCGCGAGCGCAGCTGACGCAGCACCTCGAAGCCGTTGATATCCGGCAGACGTATATCTAACGAGATCAAATCCGGCACCTGTTCTTGTGCGATCTGCACCGCCTCTTCGCCGGATGCCGCGTGCTTGACCTGAAATCCCTCATGGCCCAGCGTCATACACATTAAATTCGCGACATCAGGATCGTCCTCCACCACCAAGATGGTGAAAGCGCGCGGCTTCTCCGTCAACCAATCGTCGGGCGGCGTGCCAACATCATCCGTCGGCTCCCCCTCGGCCAGCGGCATCGTAAAGGTGAAGATGCTCCCTTCACCCAATCCGCTGTCCAAGAAGATCTCCCCGCCGTGCAATTGAATGAGAGAGACGGTGATCGCCAATCCCAACCCAGTGCCGGTGACCTCTTCCACCAAGATGCTCTCCTCGCGGAAGAAGCGCTCGAAGATGCGTCGCTGATTCCCCGGCGCGATGCCAATGCCCGTATCCGCGACTGCCACGTGCATCATCTCATCACGCACGTAGGCATACACACAAATCTCGCCCCTGGGTGTATATTTGTAAGCATTGCCCACCAAGTTGACCAAGATCTGCGTGATCCGATCACGATCCGCTCGAACGTTCGGCAATTTATCCGGCATGACCTTGCGAAGCGCCAGGCCCTTTTCTTGGACCTTGGGGAGGAACATCTCCAATACATCCTCGATCCGCTCCACCATCGAAAGCGGCTCAAACTCCAGCTCAAAGCGCCCCGTCTCGATCCGTGAGATGTCCAACAGATCGTTGACCAACTTGGTCAAACGATCCGCGTTCGATTGCACCTTCTTCAGGAAATTCTCCTGCTGCGCTTCAAGCGATCCGACCGCGCCCATCAACAGCAGATCAACGTACCCTTTGATCGACGTCATCGGCGTGCGCAACTCGTGCGAGACGGTGGAGACGAATTCGTTCTTCGCGCGTTCCGCCTCGACCTCCCGCGTGATATCACGGAAGACCGAGACCACGCCCAAAAATTCATCCGAGGGCGAGACGACGGGCGAAAGGTGAACGCTGATAATCCGCTTTCCGATCTCCAATTCCTGAGCCATAAACTCGTCCGGCCCATAGATCTCCGGGTTCTGCTTCCATTCCTGGATTTTAGCGAGCCACGTCCGAGCCGAACTCCCATATAAGCCCAGAATCTCATCCTGGAAACGGCCCAAGGCTTGTGCTCTCGGCAACGAGAAGATGCGCTCCGCCGCCGCGTTGAAGAGCGTCACCCGTCCGTTGGCATCCGCCATCATCACGCCGTCCGCGATGCCCTCTAAGATCGCTTGGCTCTTCGCGGCCTCGATCTGCTGGGTGCGCAACATCACGCCTAAGCGCTCGGCCTGCTCGCGGATGTACCGATGGAGTTCAGCGTTGTTGAGCGCATTGCGCGTCTGCATCGCGGCAGCTTCCACCAGACGCACCCCGTGCTCGTCAAACGCGCCGACCTCCTCCGATTGCAGCATAATCACGCCCAGCGGCTCCTCACTACTGCTGATGATGGGCACCACGATGATCGAACGGACACCGCCGTTCAGTTCTGGATCCCAGCGCTCATCCTCCAGGACGTCCGCAATCACCACCGGCTCGCGATGTTCCAAGACCCAGCCCACCACGCCCGTCTGCGGCGAGAATGGCGCCAATTTGCCGCCGGGCGGAATGGGTTCCGCCTCTCCAATCGCGGCCTGATACGATAACTGCGTGCGATCCTCATCCAAAAGCAACACGGAGCTTTTCGAGGCTTTGACCGCTTTCTGGAGCAAGGCCAACGCCTGACTCAACACCCGATCAATATCTAAGCTGGAGGCCAACTCCGACGCAATCTGATAGAGCACGTTGGAACGATCCCGCTGCAGGCGCAAATCCTCCAATGCCTCCGCCAACTCTTGCGTGCGCTCCTCGACGCGCACCTCCAGCTCCTCGCTGAAGCGATTCACCTGCTCGAAGAGCCGGGCGTTCTCCACGGCCACGGAGACTTGATCGGCCAGGGCCGTCAGCGTCGCAACCTCCGTCGGGGAGAAATCCCCCTTCTCCTGACGATCCGCGGTCAACACACCCACCGTCCGCTCCTCCACCTGGAGCGGCACCATAATGCATGAGCCTACATCCGTCGGCCCTGCCTGGAAGCGCGTCTCGGCCTCCGTGTCCTCGATCACCAGCGGCATGCCCATCTGCGCCACCGTCCCGACCAGCCCCCCTTCCCGGCCGAAGGTGACGGCATCCAGCTCGTCCACATCGTAGCCGCCGGCGGCCATGGGAACGAACCGCTTACCCCCCTCATCCCGCAGGAAGATGGTGGCGTAGTCGTACTCCAATAGTCCGGTCACCGAGTCCACCACCGTGTCCAGCACCAAGGGCAAGTCTAACTTCGTCGTGATGGAGCGATTTAGTTCGTTGAACAGCTGGAGCGTCGCCACCTGCCGGCGCAGATCCTGCACCAAGCGATGGTTCTCGATAGCCAAGGCCACCTGTCCGGCGAAGATCTCGGCCACTTCGGCCACACGCGCCGTGGGCGCCTTACCATTCCGGGGCTTGTCGAGCGACATTATCCCCACAATGTCCCCACGACTGCCGAGCAACGGCACGACGAACGCATCCAACTTGTGCCACTTCCCCGGCTCGCGCTCGGCTCCCTCAACATCCTCCGGCACAAAGGTGTCCAAATCATCGATCAGATGGGATTGCTCGGCGGGGATATAGTAGCTCCGCCCCAGCTGAAACTCCTCTCGGAAGAGGCTCTTGATCGCTGACCAGGGCTGCCGCACCGTCTTCATCCGCTCCAACTCGGCCAGCGGGATGCCAGCGCCCGCCACACGCCGCAAGTGCTCGTCTTCCAACACGCTGATCAGCACAATATCGAAGCCAGAGCCTTCCTGCACCGCGTAGGCCACGTCCAGCAAGGTGTCCTCCAACGGCCGATCGGAGCGCATCGTGCGGCTGGCCTCCAACAGGAGCGACATCTGCTCGGCGCGTTGGCGCATCAATTCACCACGTTGGACCTGCTCCTGGAAATTCCGCGCATTCCCCACGGCGATGGCCGTCTGAGTCGAAAGTCCCTCGATGAACTCCAACACGGCAGGGGCGAAGGCGTGTGGTTGATTGCTGCGCAAGATAATCGCCGCCGCCATGCGCCGCTCATAGAAGACGGGCACGGCCAGCACAGAGCGTGCTTCGGCGATGAAACTATCCGCATCTTCCCGCGTTTTTACATCCGGCAGATAAACGGTCTCTTGACGTTCCGCAAAGCGCGAAAAGATGGAATCCGGCGCCGGGTCTTGAACCATTCCCACCACCTGATCCAACGTCGCCGTGTCATAGCCCTGCGAGGCGCGCAACTGGGGGGTATCCTCCTCCCAGACCACGATAAACCCAGCATCCGATCCTGAAAATTTGACAGCCTCTTCCAGCACGACCTGAAGAATATAGTCTAAATCGACCGTGGAGGTGATTTCCTGCGTCACCCTTTGCAGCGATTCGAACGCCTCCAGGCGGCGGCGCAACTCCACATCCGTCTGGGTGTACAAGCGCGCGTTCTCAATCGCGATCGCGGCCTGTTCGGCCAAAATGCGCAATAAGTTCAACTCGTCGTCGGTGAAGGTGTGTGGATTGGCAAACTGCACCGAGAGCATCCCCAGCGGCTGATTACCCCGTCGCAGGGGCAGATCGGCGAAAGCCCGGAAGCCCTCGACGGCGGCCATCGGCGCCACACCAGAAGATTCCGGCTCCTGCTGGACATCGGATGAGATGTACATCTCATTCGCGGCCACAACATGCCCACGTCCGCCGCGCACGACCGGCAACTCGCGCGACTTCTCCCAATAGCGCTCCGACACGCCCTCCGCCGCCGCCAAACTCAACGACGTCTGGTCTGGATTGAGCACAAAGATGGCGGTCCGCTGACAATCCAACACCTGCGAGACGGTCGAGACAATTGTCTCCAGCACGGCGTCCAAGTCCAACGAGGCGCCCATCGTGGACGCCACCGAGACCAGCGAGCGTAATTGCTCCGTCCGCTCCTGCATCCGCGCCACCAACTGCGAGCTATGCACCATCCCCGAAATCTGAGAGGACAACATCGCCAAGATGTGCGCATCCTCCGATGTGAAGCCCTGTTTCTGATGAGAATTGGCGACCACGATAAAGCCCCCGCGCTCGCCGCCCGTTTCTAACGGGACAACCAGAAGCTGATGGAGAGCGCACGCCTGGGCCAATTCATCCATGCCCAACGCGGCGACGGTTGCATTTTGCTGGGCGTTCTCGATCAGCCAGTAGAAACGCTCCCCCCATTTTTGGTCCCATTGTTGCAGCCCCGGATAGGGCAAGACCAGGCGCTCGCGCCAAACTTCTGGCAGGCCTAGGAACGGCGCGCGCGCCACCATCGCGGATTGTTCTGGGTCATATACCAGGACGCCCGCGACGTCCGCCTCGGCGATCTCTGCTACCCGATTTACCACCTCAGCGAAGAATGCATCCGGGTCGCCGGTTCGCCCCACCGCCCGCACGATCTGCCGCAAGCGCTCCAGCATCTCCACGCGGCTCTGGGACGATTCATATAGCCGCGCGTTCTCGATAGCCGTCGCCGCCTGTCCCGCGAACAACTCCGCCAACCGTTGATCGTGGGCGGAGAAGCGTCCCACGTCGGTTGTGGCGATCTCCAACGTCCCGATCAGTTCGCCCCTTGAGAGCAGCGGAATGCCTAAGAAGGAGCGCAATCCCGGCCCCAGGCTATCGTTCTTGGGCCGCACCGCTTCGTAGTCGTGAATATCATCGATGCGCAAAGGACGGCGCTCACGCGCTAACCAGCCGCTCAGCCCCTCGTCCATCTCATAGACAGATCCCTGTAAATCGATGTCCCGCCACTCAGAACGATTCGTGAACTGCGCCTGTCCCACCAATACTTCGCGCTCCTTGTCAAAGAGCGTGATTTCTCCCACATCGTAAGGCACCAACTCAGCAAGGGAGGTCAAAACGACGTTCAGGGTCGATTCTAATTCTAAATTCTCGCCCAACCGCCGGCCCATCGCTTGCAGGGTGGCCATCTCTTGAACCTGATCGACCTTCGCCCCCGTTGGAGCATCAGAAGCAGCCTTAGCCAGCGCTTCCCCGGATGTTTCCGTCGCGAGGAAGTGCCGCCGATACTCGCCACGCGCCATCCATGCCGCCCCGGCGAGTAACCCAGAGGCGAACAGAGCGTCGGGCCATAACCGGACATCCGCGATCACCGCCGGCAGCATGCAGAGCATGCTCAGGCCAACGGCAATCCGGCCGCCCGGCCATCGCCAACGCAGCGTGGCCAGTACTGTGGGAATGATGAACGCATAAAATCCAAGCGGCGCCATGGCTCCCAGGTAGATACCTGCGAGCGCTAAAGCGCCACTCAGGAACGTTCCCCATCCCAGGTATTGAAGGGAAATACGCTTCTTCTTCATGGCTCCCTAGGACATCATCAAGGCCCAGTCGACGATAGCAAAGCTAAGGTCGCATCCGAGAAATCAACTAAAGACCGTCCGTTGCTTCTGGATGCTGACAGAGATTAGCCCGCCTGACGTCGTGCCTCGGCCGCCGCTTCCGTAATCTCTCGAATATCAGCAAAAGGCCCATCTTCGGCCGTGAGGGTCCCAATGGCCAAATTCATCAAGGGCACCTGTTTCTCACTGCCATCGTCGGCTGTCACCACAATGTACCCTTGTTGCCGAGCCATAAAGTCATAGTGGGTCCCCACGTTCTGCTCGAAGCGCTCCTCCAGCTCCTCTTTGATCGGCTCGATCAAACCCTTGCGCGTGATGATCCAGAAATCATCGCCGCCGATATGCCCGACGAAATCATCCGCTGTTCCCAGCTCATCGATGACGTCGTTCAGGAGCATGCCCGTAAAGCGCAGGACCTCCTCGCCGGCCACAAAGCCGTACACCTCGTTGAAGGCGTTCAGACCATTGATGCCGATATAGAGGATTCCCCAATCCTCTTGGCGCATAATCTCACGTAATTGCTCCTCAATCAGCCGGCCACTGGGCAACCCCGTGCTCGGACTGGTGAGGCTCGCAATTTCTGCGCTCTTGATTGTGTTTCGCACCCGCAAGCGCAGCTCCTCTACATCGAAGGGCTTGGTGATGTAGTCATCGGCGCCTAGCTCTAACCCATGGATCTTGTCACTACGCTCATCCTTCTGGGTTAGGAAGATGATGGGGATGTGACTGGTACGCAAGTTCGTGCGTAACTGCCGGCAGACTTCGTACCCGTCAATATCGGGCAACATGATGTCCAACACGATCACGTTGGGCATCTTCTGCCGGGTCATCTCCAACGCCACACCACCTCGAGGCGCCACATAGACTTCATATCCCTGCGATTTGAAGTAAAGCTGCAACATGTTCGAGATGTCAAAATCGTCCTCTACGACTAGAATGCGGCCTTCACTCATTCGTTACCTCCTACCAACCGTCAAGAGACATAAGTATCGCTGACAGCTCTCGCCTTGATTCGCTGAATCAGCGACTCGTCCAATTTATGTTCAAAACTACGTAAAGCGGCCAGTTCAAAGCCGTGCTTAGCCGCTAAAGCATCGATCCGCTGAATTTTTTCCAATGAAAGATGCTTGCCTATCGAATAATTCTCAAATGTACCTTCTAATGTCAATGCCATGATCTCCGCAAAACACCCATAAGTCAAATCTGGCGGCAAACCATAATCGAACCCAAACGCGACATCACCCGGCACTCGAACCAAGCCGCCATCGATGACCAAGACGTCATCGCGCGCATGAGCCACCTTCAAAGAGACATCACGAGGGCGCGAGACATCGCACACTACAGCGCCGCGTCGGAGCATCTCCGGTTGGACTAAGTTGCCTCCCGCGCTGGTCACGGCGACGACGACGTGCGCCGAATGGATGTCCGCCACGTCCGTCGAAGTCTCCACGGCGCCACAACCGACCGCCTTGACCTCCTCGGCCAACGCGACCAGGCGTTCTTGATCGCGCGCGATGAGCGACATCTGCGTCACCTCGGATGCCAGCATCCGCACCACGGCGGCGCCAATCGCCCCGGATGCCCCAATCACCGCCACCTTCGTCGATGATAGATCGATGCCCATTTTGCGGGCGGCCATCTGGGTGGCCTGGACCGAAACAGCAGCCGTGTAGCTGTCGCCAGAGGATACAGCGATGTCCAGATTGCGGGCAATCGTCTCGCCGCCGTCTCCGATGACGGAGGTGTAGGCCCCTAATCCCAGAATTTGGGCGCCTAATCGCTCCGCCAGGTGCCCGGCAGCGATAATTTTTCGATAGACCTCCTTTACGGGCAATTGTAACATCCGCTGGGCCGTATAAGGCACCGCAATCAGCCATCCTTCGATTTCCTTCCCGGTGGCCTGAGATCGAATGCCGGTCACGTGTGAAAGTTGCACCGGCGGCCAAAATCGAGAGAGAAAGTGTATGGCTGATTCGGGCAAAACTTGACCCAAAAAAGGATATTTACGAGCAACATCACGTTTAGGATCAATTGGATGAATAATAAAAGCAAAAGAATCCATTCAATACCTTATCATATCAATCACGAGGGTAATACCGTGGATGTAATCGTTCGCCGCCCTCTATTTTCAGGTGATCACTATCCTCATAATAGACATTCTTGGCAATCACCCGTCGATCTGGCGAAGCAAACAAGATCACATCCGATTCGATCATCCGCGCCGGGTAGACAATCAAGCCGGAGCCGATTCGAACGTTATGACCTATCGCGCTGCCCAGCGCCGTCATGCCGGTCTCCTCCAGCTTACCGCCAAAGTGCGCGCGGATCGACTTCCCCACCAAGTTGAAGTCGGTGAAGGTGTTCCCGGCGCCCACAAACGAGTCGCGCCCCACCACACACATCTGAAGACAGGTGTTCTGAGCGACCATACAGTTGTCCATCAACACGGTCCGATAGAGCGCAGCTCGGAAGGGCAAAAAGGTGCCGCCGCCGACGACACTCAACATCAATTGGCACCCTTGATCAATCGTTACGTTATCTCCTATGATACAGTTCCGCACCACCACGCCCGGCCCAATATCCACGTTGTTACCGATGATCGAAGGCCCCTGGATAATGGCCGTCGGATCGATGGTACAATTTTTCCCTACTTGGATCAACTCCGAGGAGGTTAGAACCTGCTTCCGCTCTAACATTGCTCGCCAAAGCAGCTTGAGGCTCAAGCTCACATCGCGCTCCAATTTCTGCTCGAATTGCGCGCCCATCGCGAAGATGCCGAAGTCAATGTTGGCGTGCAGGACGTGCATCCAGTGCTCGATGGAGAGGAAGGGCTTCGTGGGCAAGTTATAGACCAAGTCCCCGTACGCATCGGACATGTGGGTAGGGACATGATAAAAGCCAACCTCGCGCGGCTCGGTGTCGACCACCAGGGGCCGGACGACCGGCTCGACGCCATAGGGGTAGTACCAGAGGTCAGCGACGTAGTAGTTACCCTCGCGTCGGATGCCGCGCTGAAGATAGACGGCCTGCCCCTCGATGGCCGGATCATCCAACTCGAAGGCGACGCGACACGCCTTCCCCAAACTCTGCGCCCGCCCGATGAACTCCTCGATGAATTGCTCATCAAAGTAGAGGTTGTCCCGATAGATCAATGTCTCGACGCGATCGTTCCCCAACTCGGAGATGGAGTTGATCTCGCGTTCCTCGGTGGTATATCGCGCCAGCAAGTCCCGCTGATAGAGCCACAGCGGCTTGCCCTGCACGCTCAATTCGCGCGCAGGTTCATTAAAGGGGGGTATTTTTCGCTTTTCACGTAAGATGATTTTTCGCACGGATTGTTACCCCAGGGATCCTCTACTATTCAACTCGACCTCATCAGTTTGGCTCTCCAAGAATTCGCCGGGTGCAATCGGGCCATCCCCATTCACAACCCAGGAACGACGTGAAAAAGGTCTGTAATCCCCCCAAACACGCAATTCTTGGCTGCTTTTAGGGCTACTGAGGGGATTGCCCGGCAAAATCCAAAAGACCCGTCAGCTGATGGGCGCCTTTTGCACCTGCACAACGCACATAGGATCGTTTTTAGCGATGCACTCAATCTCTTCGACATCAAAGCGCCGCCCTCGGCTGACCCAATACAAAATCTCCTCCACAATCCCAATGATCAAAAAACAAACCGGCTCCGAGGTATATCGTCCCCAGCAGACCCCACATCGTGTGATCTCCAAAAAATAGCTCTTGTCATTTTCTCTCAAGGTCACGCGCTGATCCGAGTAGCGGTTGAGGATCTCGGTCAACACCTCGAGGCCAATGCGCGCCCGGAGGGTAATTGGCAAAATGCGAAGCATAAAGTCCATGAAACCTATCACGGCGCCAAAGCCCTCAATGCCAAACCGAAAGCAGATATGGCCCGACTGGCGCGCCAGGCGCCGACCAGCACGCTGTCCAAATATGCCCTCTATCGCTTCAAACAGGCGCCCAGATTCCTCGAACGTCATCCCCGGCTCAAAATCGGCAGGGGGATAGGAGTCAATGTAGTGGGGCAAACGCGCCGTGTGCAGAACTGCGTTCAGCCCATTTTTTCCCAGCACCTCCTCCATCGAGAGGAGCACAACACGAGAAATTTTATTCGAGAACGTGTAGGGACGGTCATCTAACTTAGAATTCATCCGGCGTCATTCAGGAAGCTGTAAATTTTTGCATGGAATTGATCCGTTTCATCCAACATCGGGAAATGTCCAGATCCCTCGAAATAGTGCACGACGTTTCTATCCATGTGCTTTTTCAACACCTCGCCCTGCTTAGGTGTGACAATATTGTCCTTACGTCCAAAAATGCCCATCGTGGGAATTTGCAACTCGTGGAGCCGAGGGCGCAGATCCGTCTCACGCAAATCGCGGATGCTTTTGGAGAAGGATTCCATCGTGGTGCGGCTCAGATCGCGCTCGAACATTCCCATCAACGTGCGCCAGTCTTTGGCGAAGGAGAGCGCAAGCGCTTTCATAATGAAGGGCAACAGGCCAGTGGAATATAGCAGCCATCCGACTTGTTGATAGCCGGATATTTTCAGCAGGAGGCTCAACCCTGATCCGACGATGGGCGAGCCGATAATGGCTAGCTTGGAGACGCGATCAGGGTGATCTAGCGCCAAGCTGAGGGTGACCGTCCCGCCCATTGAATGCCCCATGACGGGCGCGCGGACCAATCCCATCCGCTCCATAAATTGATCCACCATCTCGACGTACTCATCGACTGTGAAGGAGCCTTGCTTAGCCGAATCGCCAAATCCCCAAAAATCCAGCGCGTAGGTCTTGTACCCCCGCGCGCCTAGAAATTCCATTGTTGAATACCAATAACTCCATGATCCCATCCAACAATGCAATAAGACAACCGGCTGACCTCGGCTGTAAGTTTCGTAATGGACAATGCCGCGATCTGTGACAATAGAACTCATGTTTTCACTCCGTCCCCGCACTCATTTATTACAATCATATCACATGGCGCACAGGGACGACACAAAGGGGTCGTTGCGACTTAGTTAAAATAAGGTTACTCTTCATCCATCAATTCGAGAATTGAATAGAGCAACTCCAGCAATACGTTCTTCACACTTTCCTTGTCCAGCGCAACGCATGGAACCACTTTGACGTCCGGCTCGATGCGCAGGACGATGCGCAAATCCCCAGGCGGCCAGGCGTCCTCAAGATCCTGCTTGTTGGCCGCTACGATGTACGGCACAGGAGAGTAACTGCGGAAGGTGTCCAGAATCCGCCGCGCTTCGCGGAAGGTCTCCGGTCGGGTGCTGTCCACCAGCACAATGAAGCCCAGCATGCCCTCGGAAAGAATCTCCCACATAAAGTCGAAGCGCTTTTGTCCCGGCGTTCCGAATAGATATAGGATCAAATCCTCATCGATGGTGATCCGACCAAAGTCCATTGCCACAGTGGTCTGATGCTTGATACGCTCCGCTTCCCGCGTGATCTTGCGATCCGTGGAGACCACATCAATCTCACTGACGGATTGAATAAGCTCTGTTTTGCCTGAAGAGAAAGGTCCGGTAACGACAATTTTTAGAGTCTGCATGGCTTATAACTCCCGAATCCGACCAATTAAGCGTTGAACGATGCCACGTTTCACGTCGGGGCGACGCATCTTCGCAGATTTCCCCGCGGCTTCTCTCTCGCCGGCCTTCCCGCGACCGGGCGCCGCAACCGGGCGTGGCGGGCGGATAACTTCCACAACCCCGGCTTGGAGCAAACTGTAGACGATCTTCCGAATCTGCAATTCGCCCATATTGTTATTCTGAGCAATTTGTCGGATGGTATTTCTAGGGTTAATGAAAGAGATCACTCGCCACTCCTCAACGCTGAGGTTGATGTCCCGCAGGGGGGTGGTCGGGCGCTCCGCGAACTTCAACGCGACGTCTAAGTCGGGAAGTTCGTCTTGGAGTCGCTCCCACTCCTTCAAGCGGCGACTGCCCTCCATAATAACATTTTCTAGGGCGATAGAGGTGGTGATTTTCCCCTTCACCGTCAGTTTCGAGGGTTCAAATCTAAAGGTGCCATCGTACCAAGAGAAGACCTGATACACGACATCTAAGACGTGACTACGCACACTCTCGATGACCTGCTGTGGCTGCAAGCGACCGCTGGTGATTAAAACCTGGGCAATATCTCGATCCGGCTTGCCTTGCATGTTGGATTGGATCATCCGCACCTGATCCGCCGTGAAAACGCCGTTTCGCTGCAAGATCACGGGGAGATTATCCTCCATGCCCTCCATTGTCGCGTAAATCAACTTCCCCTCTCGGAAGCAGAGATACGAGCTTTTATCGCTCGCTGTGTTCTGCAAATAGAGGGTCCCAGTCTTACGCGCGAGGTTGATGAGATTCAACAATTGTGTGATGCCAAAATCTTCCAGTCTGCCTTTTAGCGCCATTTCCAACCGTCCTTAAATCTGTGGGATAATAGTGAGTGGGTACTTCTCAGGGAATTTCAGTGGGTACATTCTTCTCCATC
>CAYXVS010000031.1:16664-18975 GCA_964468735.1 uncultured Anaerolineales bacterium
TCTTCTCCATCAGCAACCATAGCAATGCAGAAAGAAAATCCTGCTAAGAATGTCCTAACAACCCAACTCTCTTAAAGAGAACACGCCAAATAGCCAACCAACTCTTTCATCGATAAAGTCTAAAACTGTGTGGTTCTCAACACCGCGTACCATTAAGATGCAATTAAGATGCAACTAAAATGCAACATCCCTCGCCAATAAAACCAATCGCATGCCTAACATAACATACTATTTACAAACCTCAACTGCGGTTTGAATAATTATAGCCGTCTTCCAAGATAGAGCAAATAATGTCGAGGCACGGAGAACACTTTCATTATTGTGGAACACTCTCCACGGTCTGTACAACCTTTGCGATTTTGAACCGCTGATCGGCCTTGAAATTATGGGCCAACGTGCTTTCCCTTCAACTCCTCAGCTTGCGAGAGGATCTCCAACGCGCCCTGCTCTGCCGCCTCCCCGCGCGTGCCCAGCATCTGCCCCAACTCGACAACGCGCTCCGACCGCTCCAAGCGCGTGACGCGCGTGATCGTTCGCCCTTCGACGATGTGCTTCTGGACGCGGAAGTGGGTGTCGCCGAAGCCGGCCAACTGCGGTAGGTGCGTGATGCACAGGACTTGCCGATGCTCGACACCGGCGGCTCCATCCATATCTATGTCGCCATCACCGCGCTCGGTCAACTGCCACAGCTTCGTCCCCACCACCGCGCCGATCCGCCCGCCGATGCCCTGATCGATCTCGTCGAAGATCAGCGTCGGCGTCTGATCCGCGCGGGAGAGCACCGTCTTGAGCGCCAACATCAGGCGCGCGGTCTCGCCGCCGGAAGCGACGTGCACCATGGGCTTCAACCCCTCACCCACGTTGGGCGCGATCAAGAACTCCACGCGATCCATGCCGGTGATATCGAAGGCCGCGCGCGCGACGGGTGTCTCATCCTCCGACGTGGGCACTTCATTATTACTGGCATTGCTGGTCACCTCGACGCGCGCGGGGAGCGAGGCGGTCAATGGCAAGCCGTCCTCATCCGGGCGCCGCTGGAACGCCACACCGAAGTGCGCACCCTCCATCCGCAGATGCTCCAACTCAGCCTCGACGCGGGCCGCCAGCGTGGCCGCCACCGCCTGTCGCCGGTGCGAGAGGCGCTCGCACAACGTCGTGCATTCAGCCAATAGCCGCGCCTCCTTCTCGACCAGTTCCTCGATGCACTCGTCGCTGCCCTCCAACTCGTTCAACTCCTGCTCGGCCTGCTCGACGTAGGTCAGCACCGCTTCCAGATCCTCGCCGTACTTGCGCTCTAACTGGCGCAAGCGCAGCAAGCGCGCGGAGACCCGCTGGAGTCGCTGCGGGTTGAACTCCACCTCGTCCGCGTAATCGCGCAGCGAGCGGGAGAGATCCTCCAATTGATAGCTCACCTCATCCAGCGTCTCGGCCAGCGGCGTCAACGTCGTATCGATGCGCGCCAGCGAGGTCATGTCCCGCTGCGCAAAGCCCACCAGATCCAGCGCCGAGGGCGCCTCGTCCTGGGCCTCCTCCAACACGGCGAGCACCTCCGCCACCAGCGAGACCAACTCCTCCGCATTCGAGAGCCGCACCTGCTCCGAGGTCAGCGCCTGAACCTCGCCCGGCTTCGGATCGGTCGCGCGAATCTCATCGATCTGAAAGCGCAACAGATCGATGCGCTGCATCCGCGTGCGCTCATTCTCACGCATATCCTGGAGCGCGCGCCGCACCGATTGCAGTTCGCGCACCTTGGCGGCCACCTCGGCCCGCAGCGGCCCCAAGTTGGCGAAGCGATCCAGCAAATTGAGGTGCTCCGTCACCCGCATCAGGCTCACGTGCTCGCTCTGCCCGTGAATATCGACCAAGCTCTGGGCAATCTCCCGCATCAAAGTGACGGAGACGACGCTGCCGTTCACGCGGGCCACCGAGCGGCCACTGCTGCGCAGCTCGCGACTCAACCAGAGCGCGTCGGGCGATTCGCCCTCCAGCCCCTCGCGCTCCAGGATGGGCTTCGTGCGCTGCTGCTGAGCCGACTCCAGAATAAACAGCCCCTCCACGCGGGCGCGCTTGCATCCGTGCCGAATAGCACTCGTATCCGCGCGCTCGCCCAGAAGCAGTTCCACCGCATCGATCAAAATCGACTTACCGGCGCCCGTCTCGCCCGTCAAGATCGTAAATCCGGCATCGAAACGCAGATGTACATCCTCTATAATCGCAAAGTCTTTGATATGCAATTCACGCAGCACTAAATCACCTCAAAACCATCCGGTTTAGTTCGTTGTCAGCCTCCGAGCGGAGTGGCGTTTTTCTT
>CAYXVS010000032.1:0-2481 GCA_964468735.1 uncultured Anaerolineales bacterium
AGCAACCAGAACTTGCAACTTTCAACCAGTAACTTTTAACTTGTGACGCAAAGAGAGGACTTTATGCTACAATTATCTAACATCAGCAAACGATATGACGACACCCTGCTGCTCCGCGAGGTCTCGTTCACGCTGAACGCGGGCGAGCGCGTGGGCCTTGTCGGGCCGAACGGCTGCGGCAAGACCACGCTGCTGCGCATCATCGCCGGCGAGGTGCAGGCGGACGCCGGATCGGTGCGGCGCATCCCCGCCGACGTGCGCCTGGGCTACCTGCCGCAGGGATTGACCTACGCCGCCGACGAGGTGCTCGCCGATGTGCTGCAAGCGGAGCGCATCGCGTTGGAGGCTGCGGAGGCGCGCGTGGCCGAGTTGGCGACGGCCATCGCCACGGCAACCGGGGCCGAGCAGCAGCGCTTGATGGACGAGTATGACGCCGCGCTCGCGGATCTGGAGCTGTGGGCCGCGCGTCAGATCCCGGAGCACGAGGCACAGGCTGTACTGAGCGGCCTCGGGTTGGGGGAGGTACCGCTGGAGACGCCCATCGCGCATTTGAGCGGCGGGCAGAAGACCCGCCTGGGCTTGGCGCGCCTATTGTTGCGGTCGCCCCAGGTGCTCCTCTTAGATGAGCCGACGAATCATCTGGACATCGCAGCGCTGGAGTGGCTGGAGGATTGGATCCAGGACTATCGCGGCGCCGTGCTCCTCGTCACCCACGACCGCACCTTCTTGGAGCGCACCGTGACGACCATTCTGGAGCTTGATCCGCAGACGCGCACCGTCGCGTCGTATCCCGGCAGTTACGATGATTATCTGACGGCCAAGCGGCGCGAGCGCGAGAAGCAGATGACGGCCTATCGCCAGCAGCAGGAGCAGATCGCGCAGGCCAAGGCGGAGATCGGGCGCCTTTCGGGCTACGCGCGGGGCATCGAGACATCGACCATCGACTTTGGGCCGCGCGCCATCGCCAAGGGCATCGCGCGGCGGGCGACCGTCCAAAAGCGACGCCTGGAGCGTGAGCTGGAGGAGGATCGCGTCGAGAAGCCCGGCCTCACCTGGCAGATGAAGCTGGAGTTCGGGGAGACCCCCGCCAGCGGCCAGGAGGTCGTCCGCCTGCACGATGTGGCCGCCGGCTATGAGGGCGCGCCGCTCTTCCGCGAGGCCTCGGCGTGGCTGCGCCAGGGCGAACGCATCGCGCTCATCGGGCCGAACGGCTGTGGCAAGACCACGCTCCTGCGCGTCATCACGGGCGAGCTGGCGCCGATGGCGGGCGAGGTGCGCATCGGGGCCAACGTCAAGCTGGGGTACTATGCTCAGGAGCAGGGGAACTTGGATCCGACCAGCACGCCGCTGGCGACCATCCGGCAGGTCGCTGCGATGTCGGAGACCGACGTGCGCTCCTTCCTGCACTTTTTCCTCTTCGCCGGCGACGACGTCTTTGTGCCCAACGGGAGCCTCAGCTACGGCGAGCGCGCGCGGCTCGTGCTGGCGCGGCTCGTGGCGACCGGCTGCAACTGCTTGATCTTGGACGAGCCGATCAATCACCTGGATATTCCCAGCCGCGCCAACTTCGAGCGGGCGATGACGGCCTTCGCGGGCGCCGTCCTGGCTGTCGTGCACGACCGCTACTTCATCAAGCGATTCGCCAGCCGGATCTGGGCGCTGGAGGCGGGGACGCTGCGCACCTACGTCGATCTGCCCGACTACCAGCGGCATCGCTCCGCTCAGTCCATCACCTTCCCGGAAGCTGACAATGGCTTATGAGAGGGTTCTCCAAGACATGCCACGTGTCAAAATCAGCTTCCGGGAAGGTTAGCGCAATAACTTGCAACCTGCAACTTTTAACTTGTAACCTTCAACTTATTTTCAAGGAGGAACTATGTCAACCTCATTTGGATTTACCATCGTTGCGGCGGATATGACGACCGACGCGGCCCTAGTCGAGCGCATCACGGGCGGTTACGTTGCGGCGCTGGAGGCGCTGGGCGGCGAGCGGCTCTCCTCGGCGCTTATGGACGATCCGCGCCCGCTCTTCCTGCTGGTCGCCACCGGCGGCGCCGAGAAGGCGATCTTGGAGGTGCGGTCGCAGCGGAGCGCCCACGCGCTTGACGAGCCCGTCTTCCTGATCGCGCATCCTGGCAACAACGCCCTGCCCGCCTCCCTGGAGGTGCTGGCGCGCTGCCAGCAGGAGGGCGCGCCGGGTCGCATTTTCTACCTCGACGGCCCGGAGGATGAGGCCGGCCTACGGCAGATCGCGACGGCGGCGCGTGACCTGAGTGTGCGCCGCGCCCTGCGCGAAAGTCGCATCGGGCTGATCGGTGATCCCTCCGATTGGCTCGTCGCCAGCATGCCGAACCCGGCCATCGTGCAAGAGGTCTGGGGGCCGGAGGTCGTGCCCATCGCGATGGAGGAACTGACCACTCGACTCGCCCAGATCCCCGATGAGGCGCTGAAGAGCCATCTGGATGACCTGACCTCGGAAGC
>CAYXVS010000032.1:2581-16962 GCA_964468735.1 uncultured Anaerolineales bacterium
CGAATGCGGCGGTGTAGGGCTAGTCGCATCGAGCTATCGAAAGTATCAGAAAAGGGACGGGAGACACACATTCCCCGTCCCTTTCGCTATGGGGCTATCGTAGTCCCAACCCCGCGAGCCGATCTTCCTCGCTCACGGGATTCCCGTCGGCATCGACCGCCACGCACGCGCCGCGCGCGTCGATGCGAGTGGAGATTTCCCCGTGGGCAAAGCGATTGCCCTTGAGGTGGGGCGCATCGAGCACGCCCTCGGTGACGGCGCGGGCCAGCGTCGCCGGGTCCGTCAGCGGATCGGCGACCTTCTCATCCGCCAGCGTCTTGATCGCTTCCAGCGTGACCTGCGCCTCGCGCATCAGCTCCGCCTTGCGCGCCTGGATGGCCGCGTCGGCGGTCATATCCGGCTGGCCGCGCAGCGCGTTCTCGATGGCTCGCCGGGCCATTCGGCTGGCCGCGATGATGTCCTCGGCGGTGGCGGCGTGGTGCGCCTCCGTGTGTCCCACGATGTGGACGATGTGCGGTTTCAGCGTCATCTGCACGTAGATGCTGGCTGCCAGGTGCGCACGCGCGGCCTCTTCATCTAAGGGATAGCTCAGTAGGCCGGTGCGCGTCTGCCGCCAGATGCGAAACCCCACCTCCTGCCCCCCTCCCCTGTCAGGAGAGGGGGAAATGGCCAGCGTCGCTGCCATCTCCAGGGAGGCCAGCATCTTGGCCAGATCCATCGCATCCGAAAGGCCCGGCGGGCTGTTGAACATCATCTGCGCGATGTAATCCCGCACGCCGAAGGCGCGCGCGTTGTACGCCGAGAGGTACGCCGCGACCACGCAGATCACGTCCGGCGCGTCGCGCATGCCCCAGTGATGCGGCTCGTTCAATTCCACGGGGATATCGCGCTCGCCGTACCAGGCCATCACCCGCTGGTGCTCGCGGATAGCGCCCTCCAAATCCCACGGGCCGCGCCCGTCCATCTGGTTGAACCAGAAGATGGGGATGGCGCACCATGCGATATCGATGGTCTCCACGTACATCTCCGCCAGGCGGATGAAGTCGTCGGCGCCGGCGTAGGTGCGCATCAGCGGGAAGTTGCCCCGCCGACTGGCCGCGTAGAGCGTGCGATAATCCTCGGCGCTGCGCACCGCGACGCCGCCGGCCCCTGTGCGGCGTCGCTCCTGCCGCTCCGGGTGGAAGAAGTTGGCCTGCGCGTCCTGATCGATACCCAGCGAGATGAGGTCGAGGGCGTGGGCCTCGGCGATGCGGGCGATGCCCGCGCGGGTGGCCGTCATCGTGGGCTGCCCGTAGTGATGGCGCAGGATGGGGACGGGCGCCTTCCATTCGATGCGCTCGATGGCTGTCTGGGGGAAGTCCACTTCTTTAGCGCGGGTGGATTTCTGCCCCTTGAGGTAGGCCAGCACGGCGTCGGGCGGCTCGGCGCCGTCGAAGACGCGCTCGAAGAAGCCCAGGGCCGCCGCGCGCTCGGCCACCGGCGGCGTGCCGCCAAAGGCGAAGCGCACGCCCGCGCTGCGCAACTCGTCGGCCTCCTCGGCGAACGCGCCCAGCAGCCGCTCGCCGGTCTCTGGCGTCAGGCGATAGGAGACGCCCACCAGATCGGCCTGCTCGCGCTTGGCCGCGGCGACCAGCGCTTCTGGCGCGACCGCCGGCCCGAGGAAGACGGTGCGCCACCCGGCGCGCTCGGCCAGGCGCAGGAAGTTCATCACGCCGGCGACGTGGACGCACTCCCCCAGAGCGCCCGCGACCACGGTTTTCATCGCCGCGGTCCCTCTTCCACGTAACGATGCAGCTCCGAGACGGTCATCCCCTGGATGCCCAAACGCTCCGGCGTCCGCCCCTTGGGCCAGTAGTCGGTCCCGTGGACGATGTTGGCGATGGTGACGACGGCATCGATGGTGGGCGTAGCCACACCGTACTGCCGCCCGATGAGCGCGATGGGGATCAGGCTGCACGGTACATCCTCGAAGATGTAGCGATGATTCAGCCGGTTGGGCGCTTTGATGCCTTTGTAGCCGGGATTGGCATGCATTGCGTCATGGAGGGAATCGCCCTCGGCAGCGTAGGCGCGTTGCAACCACTCGCGCGCCGTCTGGGCTTGGATGCCGATTGCGGTAGCGACCATGACCCGCTCGCGATCCAGCGCATCTAACACCCGCGAGGTGGCCAGTGTGACGCCGTCCATGTAGAACTCGAACGCGCCTTGGGTCGCCTCGATCCAGCCGGCATTGAGCAGCGTCAGCGCCGGGTGGAAGATGGCGCCCATGTTGTTCATACTGGTGTGAAGCACGTTTTGGGCGGGGATGAATTGGGGGTAAACCTTGCTCAGTAGTTTGAGCGCGGTCTTGGTCCGAGTGGCAGGGAAGGCGGCCACGGGTACGGAGAACTTGGTGCGGAAGATGCGCGCTTCGGCGGGGCCGGTGCTGCGCGAAGCGAAGAGGAAGGTTTCGGCTTCGCAGATGATGGGGGCGCACGCGCAATTGCCCTCGATGAGGGCCTGCTGGAACTCCAGCGCGCCGCCGGTGCGTCCCGGGTTCAGCGCGACCACCTGCTCGTCCTGGAGGAAGGGGGCGGCTTGGAGCGCTACATCGCGGTGGCCGGACGCGGGGATAACCACCATAATCAGGTGAGCATCTTGCACGGCTTCTTCGATATTGGAGGTGACGTGGTGGAGCTTGGCGAAGTTCGTTTTGCCATCTTCTGTGGTGAGTTGAACGCCGCCGCGCAGGCCGATGATCTCGATGTGAGTCTCTGTGCGATTGTACAGCGTCACGCGGAAGCCGCGCGAGGCCATCTCCGCAGCCATTGCCTTGCCGCCGTGCCCGGCGCCGATGACGGTGATGTGGATCTCTTTCTTTTTCATTGGGTCTCTCCTTTCCTTTTGTTTTTGTGAAGGCATGAGGTCTAGTCGTAGTGATGAGCGTCTTTATTATATTCCATCCAGGAGGTTTGTCTAAAAATGACGGGCTTGAGCAAACGAAACAGTACCGATTCACGCTTTCCCCTTTTGTTTTTGGGTGAATGGCCAGCCATCTGCGTGCTCCAACCCACCTCCAACTTTTTGCAACGAAGCTCAACATCTCTCACAACGCGCTCCGTATCTCAGCCGAAGTCTGCTTTGCTATAATGAAAATAGATTGTGAGGTTGGGTCTTTCGGGTTTTGCCGGGCAACCCCCTCAGTAGCCCTAAAAACAACCAGAAATCGCGTGTTTGTGGGGATTACAGACCTTTTTCGCGTCGTTACTGGGTTGTGGGTGGGGATAGTATAATTGCACCCGGCGAATTCCTGAAGAACCGTGAGGTTAAGTGCGGTTTTTCTCGATTGAACTTAGTCAAGGAGGGCTTACGATGAACTTTGATCAATTTATGGGTGATGTGCAGCATCGTGCACGCATGGCGACGACGGGCGAGGCCGTCCGCGCGACCTACGCGACCTTGCGGACGTTGAGCGAGCGCCTGTACGGCGACGAAGCGGAGAATTTGGCCGCTCAATTACCGCCGGAGATCGGCATTTATCTCCGGGCGGCTGGGGAACAGGAGACCTTTTCCCTGGATGAGTTCTTCGAGCGTGCGGCTAATTACGAAGAGGTCGATCTGCCGGAGTCCGTGCATCACACGCGAGCGGTTGTTGCCACGCTGCAAGAGGCCGTCACCGCCGGTGAGATCTCGGACGTCCGCGCGCAGCTCCCCGATGAGTACGCACCGCTCTTCGAGGCGGGCAGCGAAGGGGATCTGGAGACCGCGTAGTTAGATATGCATAGGCTGTTGGATTTTACTTTTCATCCAAGAACGAAGGGTTGAGGTGAAAGATGCGTAAGGGAATTCGGATTGGTGAAATTTTTGGCATCAACATCCGAGTGGATTGGAGTTGGCTGTTGATTTTCCTGCTCGTCACGTGGAACCTCGCGACGAGCTTCGGCAACATCCACGCGGATTGGGGTGGTGTGCTGCGCTGGACGATGGGCGTGCTGGCCGCGTTGCTCTTCTTTGCATCGGTGCTGGCGCACGAGTTGGCCCACTCCCTGACGGCGCAGCGGCAAGGCGTCGATGTGGGGAGCATCACGCTCTTCCTGTTCGGCGGCGTCTCCAACATTCAACGCGAGCCTGAATCCCCCGGTAACGAGTTTTGGATGGCTATTTTGGGGCCGGTGACGAGCTTTGTCATCGGCGTGGTGTTGCTCTTCATCGTGGGCGTGATGACGGGGATGCAGAATCTTCAGACCACCGATCCGCAGGAGATCTTAGCCCAACTGAACCCGCTTACCACCATTTTCGTCTGGCTTGGCTCCATCAACATCACCTTGGGCATCTTCAACCTTATCCCCGGCTTCCCGCTGGATGGAGGCCGCGTGTTGCGCTCGATCTTATGGGCCGTCACCGATGACCTCCATCAGGCGACGCGCTGGGCGTCGTGGGCGGGGCAGGGCATCGCCTGGATGATGATCGTCGCCGGCATCTCGATGACCTTCGGCGCGCGCATCCCCTTCTTCGGCCAGGGCGTGGGCAGCGGCCTGTGGCTGGCCTTCATCGGCTGGTTCCTCAGCAACGCATCGAGCCGCAGCTATCGCCGCCTGGTCATCCAGGATATTCTGGAGGATGTGCCCGTCCACAGGATGATGCGCGAGAATCCCCCGACGGTCGCGGCGGATATGTCCGTCGCCGCGTTGATCGAAGAGTATATTATGCGCTCCGATGATCAGGGTTTTCCGGTGATGGAAGGTGGAGAGGGTGAAGATGGCGGGCGGTTGGTGGGCTTGGTGACGTTGGATGATGTGCGGTCGACGCCGTCCGATGCGCGCGCCTCCACGCTGGTGCGCGAGATTATGACGCCCAGGGATGACCTGGTGACCGTCGCGCCCGATGACGATGCGGGCGATGCGCTGATGGACTTGGCGCAGATGGATGTGCGGCAGTTGCCCGTCCTGCGCGATCAGCAGGTCGTCGGGCTGGTGCGCCGCCG
Source organism: uncultured Anaerolineales bacterium (assembly GCA_964468735.1). GTDB lineage: Bacteria > Chloroflexota > Anaerolineae > B4-G1 > SLSP01 > JAAAOZ01. The sequence continues at coordinate 7,545 of CAYXVS010000032.1, forward strand.
TGATATCGTCAAATGGTTGCAACTGAACTCGGAACTGAACGTGTGATGGTTTTGATTTGATTGCTGTGATGCAAGTTTTTGAAGTAAGATCGAGCAAGATCAAGGAGGATGAACTATGGCTATTCGCTATCCCATTGAGTATGAATTGACCCCTGATCGCATCGATGCGGGCCGCAGTTGGCTGAGCCTGCGTTTGAAGAACATCGGCGACAATGCGCTGACCGGATTGGATGTACGTCTGAACTCGCTAGATGTCTACAGCATCAGCATCTCCGGCGCCGGCAGTTACGTCTCCGTGCTGAATCCGGGCGAAGAGGTCATCCTGCCGTTCCAAGTGATGGCCAATTCCACCGGCAGTCTCTACATCTCGCTGGACGGATGGAAAGACGGGAACGTCTTCCACTGGGAGACCCCGGCCATATCCATCACCGTGGGCCGCGAGATGGCCGAGCTGGTCAGCTTCTTCGCAATGACCGAGCCGTATCCGGTGCTGGGCGACAAAATCAACTGCGAGGCCACGGTGCGCGGGCTGGCGGAGACCTCCGGCGTGACGCTGGAGTTCTGGGCCGAAAATCCCAGCGATGAGTTCGAGGCGTTCCACACCATCGAGACGAAAGCTCTCACCGATGGGGAGACCGTGCGCTACAGCGCGGAGTTCACCCCTGGCGAAGAGGGCCTCTACACTGTCTACGCCTATCTCTTCGACGATGGCCGCCGGATCGGCCGCCAAGTTGAATACGTCTCGGTGCGCAGCTAACGAGTCAACCAATCGGCGGTATGTGCGATGTGTGATAGTTCAAGCGCGTCGTGCATACCGCCATGACTACCGGACTATCTGACTACCCGACTATTTTGGGAGGAATAACTATGCCAATTCGAGACCCTTTGAAATACGAATTACAACCCCGCCGCATCGGCGCGGGGAACTCGTGGGTGACCTTGCGACTGGAGAATGTCGGCGATCAACGCCTGCACGATCTTGATGTCCAACTCAACTCGCTGGATACCTACGTGTTGGATGTTCACGGTCAGGGCGAGTTTATCTCTGAGTTGCGACCCGGCGAGGCGACGGAGATTTCATCTCAGGTCACGGCGGATGCGCGCGGGCGCTTGTATGTCACCATCGATGGCCAAGAGAACGGGACGGATTTCCACTGGGAGACGCCGGGTTTGCAGGTCGCGGTCGGCGGCATGGTCGCCGAGTTGGCCGATGCCTACGTCCTTTCGGGGCCATATCCGCGCGTGGGCGAGTCGCTGACCTGTGAGGTCACCGTGCGCGGGTTGGGCGTCAGCAGCAACCTCGTCGTCGAATTTTGGGTCGAGACCCCGCGCGGCGAACTGCGATCCATCGCGAAGCAGGGCACGGACGTGTTGGCGGTGGGCGAGGAACAGACCTACACGGCGGAGTTCACGCCCGAAGAGGAAGGCATCTATCTCTTCCATGCCTATCTCTTCGATGGCGGACGACGCATCGACCACCTCACGGATTCATTCAGCTTAATCAGCGGATAGAGCGGATATAAGCAGATGGGACTTCAATTCGGAGAATCAGTTTGGTTTCATGAGCAAAGCAAGGTGCAACGCACTTGAACTGAAGAAAGAGCCACACCTCATGCAGGATATGCCTAGTGAAAAGCCGAAAAGTGCGTTGCACCTCATAAGACTAAACGATTACAATTCGGATACTTCATCTGCTTCATCTGCTGAGATAAAGTAAAGCACATAACATTGAGAATTAGCGAAATCAGAACGAGGAGGCTGACATGACAGTTATATCGGATGTGAAGAAGCGCGTTTCAAAAGCATTGGCCGAAGACGAACGCACGGCGGAGTACACCATTGACGTCGTTGACGACCAGGGCGTCGTGACCTTGACCGGCGCTGTCGAGTCGGAGGATGTGAGTGCAGCGGCGACGGATATCGCCGAAGACATCGTAACCCCGCCGCCGGATGTGCGCGGCGGCGTGCGAGATGTGTAGACGCGAGAGGCTGTAAGCAAGGGGAGCAACGAGAGCGATGGGAGGGAGTATGTTTCGGAAGATCCTGGCGCTGTTGAGCGTCGGCGCGCTGCTGTTGGCGTGGCCTGGATTGGCCGGGGCGCAAGGGCAAGTGGAACAGAGATACCCCACCACCCATTGGAGCGCTTCATATTGGAATAACGTCGATCTGACGGGCGCGCCCGTGCTGACGCAGGAGGAGAACCGCATCGATCACGATTGGGGGGGCGGATCGCCGGCGCCGCGCGTGCCGGCCGATTATTTCTCGGCCCGGTGGACGCGCTACATCAATATCGACGTCGCTGGCGCCTATCGCTTCACCGTCGCCAGCGATGATGGCGTCCGCCTCTGGGTCGATGGCGAGTTGATTTTGGATGAGTGGCAGGTGCAGGCGGAGACGACCTTCACCCCGGAGAAATACCTCACCGAGGGCGCGCATCAGGTGCGGTTAGAGTATTTCGAGGACACGGGCGCGGCGCAGATCGAACTGGATTGGTCGCGCATCGCGCCGGCGCAGCGTGGCTGGTGGAAGGTCGAGTATTTCGATAACATGATGCTCCGAGGCATACCGGTCTATTCCCATTATGAGGCCGCGATCAACCATGATTGGGGCGAAAGCTCGCCCATCCCCGGCACCGTGCCGGCGGATCAATTCTCCGCGCGGTGGACGCAATCCTTAGATCTGCCGGCCGGCGACTATCGCTTTTACCTGGAGGTGGACGATGGCGCGCGGCTCTGGATCGGCGGCAATCTGGTGATCGATGTGTGGGCCGATCAGACGGCGACCATCTATGAGCGCGAGGTCTTTCTCGATGGCGGGCCGACCACGCTCCAATTGGAGTACTACGAGAATCGAGGCAACGCCTTAGTTCGCTTGGATTGGGATCGCGTCCCGGAGCCGGACGAGGTGGGGCCGGCGCCCGTGCCTGGCCCCGTGGTGGATGATACCGATGTCGCATTTGCGAGGGGTGGGCCGACGGGCGGTTGGCGCATCACGACGGGCGGTTACAATGGGCGCATGATCTGGACGAGGAACGAGGCCGTCCTGCGCCCCGATCACAACTGGGCGCGCTGGGCGCCGGATCTCGTACCGGGCGCGTATGAGGTCTTCGCCTATGTGCCGGTTCGCGAGGACGCCACCCGCCGCGCCGTCTACTGGATCTCCCACCGCGACGGCATCGATCTCCAGGCTATCGATCAGGCGGCCCGGGGCGGCGCCTGGGTCTCGCTGGGAACCTACACCTTCACTGGCGCGGAGACCGACTACGTGGCGCTCTTCGACGTCACCTCGGAGCCAGCGGGGACGCGCGTCGTCCTCTTCGACGCGATGCGTTGGGAATCTCGCTGATCTGGACTACAATAGAGGTAGCAGCGGCGAGAGCGATTTTCTTGCATCATCTGAGTCAATCTTGTCTCTTGAATTTGCTTGAATCTCCTCGTCGCTCCCTCTGTTTCTGATCACCTAACTACTTACATCAAGGAGGATCGATATGAACCAGGATGTTGTCGTTCGGATGGGCGGCGAGGCTGGGATGGGCTTGGAGTCCAGTGGCGCCGGCTTTTCCCTGGCCCTGACGCGCGGGGGCCTGCACGTTTTCGGCTTGCCGGACTATATGTCCCGCATCCGAGGCGGCCACAACTTCTTCTCCGTGCGCGTCGCTCCCAAGCCGCTCACCGGCCCTCGCGAGGGCGTCCATCTGCTGTTGGCGCTCAATCAGGAGACCGTCGCGCGCCACGTCGATGAGATCGTCGAGGGTGGGGCCGTGATCTACGATGCCCAGGATGAACTGCCCGACGGCGTCCAGCGCGAGGGCGTCAACTTCTTCCCGGCGCCGCTCACTGAACTCGCCAAGGAGAAGGGCGGGCGTGAGGTGATGCGCAACACGTTGGCGTTGGGCCTGGCGGCGGGCCTGTTGGGCTTCGACGCCGGCTATCTGGAGAGCGTCATCCGCGATAACTTCGCCAGCAAAGGGCAGAAGGTCGTGGATGGCAATTTGCGCGTCAACGCGGCGGGCGTCGAGGCGGCCCAGGCGTTCGCGGACGATTTTCCCTTCAAAATCGCGGCCATCGACGATGCGCCGGAGCGTCTCGTGCTCAACGGCAACACCGCCTTCGCGATGGGCGCGCTGGCCGGCGGCTGTCGCTTCGTCTCCGGCTACCCGATGACGCCCGGCTCTCCCGTGCTGATCTGGTTTGCCCAGCACGCCAAGGAGTATGGCGCGGTCATCAAACACGCCGAGGATGAGATCTCCGGCCTGCTGATGGCCATTGGCGCGGCCCACATGGGCGCGCGCTCGATGGCGCCGACCTCCGGCGGCGGCTTCTCACTCATGGTCGAGGCGACGGGCCTGGCCGGCATCACCGAGACGCCGGTCGTGATCTACAACGCGCAACGTCCCGGCCCGGCCACCGGCATGCCCACGCGCACCGAGCAGGCCGATATGCTCTTTATGTTGCACGCTTCTCAGGGCGAATTCCCCCGCTTCTTGCTGGCGCCGGCCAACATCGAGGACGCCTTCCATCTCGGTTGGCGCGCCTTCAATCTGGCCGAGCGCTACCAGACGCCCGTGATGGTCTTGAGCGACCATTTCTTGGCGGATAGTTTCCGCACCATCGATAGGGACGCGCTGGACTTCGACGCGGTCACGCTGGATCGCGGGGACTTGCTCTCCGATGAGGAGTTGGATGCGTTGGGCGATCAGGACTACAAGCGCTTCGAGGTCACCGAATCGGGGGTGTCGCCGCGCGCGGTACCCGGTCATCCCAACGCCGTGTGGGTCACCTCCAGCAATGAGCACGATGAGACCGGCGCAATCAGCGAGGAGGCGCAGAATCGCATCGATCAGGTCGATAAGCGGATGCGCAAGCGCACGGGGATGGCCCAGGAGGTTCCCGCGCCCACGTGGTACGGCTCAGAGGCGGCGGAGACCACGCTCGTCTGTTGGGGTTCGACCTATGGGCCGGCCCAGGAGGCCGTTGATCGTTCGGATGGACGGCTAAATCTGCTTCACTTCAGCGGCTTGGAGCCGTTCCCGCCCGCCGCCGAAGCGGCGTTAGATCGGGCCAACAGGACCGTGATCGTAGAACAGAACGCCACCGGGCAATTGGAGACGTTGATCCGCGCCCGCACTGGACGCGCGATGGACGCGGCGATTCGTAGGTATGATGGCCGCGCGTTCACCGCCGAGTACATTCTATCGCACGTGTCGCACGAGGAGGAGGCATAGCCATGGTATCCCGCAGTGATTACAAAGGAACGGAACGACCCACCTGGTGTCCTGGGTGCGGCAACTACGGAATTTTGAACGCGCTGACCCGCGCGCTGGTCGAGCAAGAATTCGCGCCCCACGAGGCGCTCGTGGTGACGGGCATCGGATGTGGCAGTAAGTTGCCCCATTACACTAAGATCAACGGCTTTCACAGCCTGCACGGGCGACCGGCGCCGCTTGCGGAGGGCGCGCGGCTCGCGAACCACGAATTCACCGTCCTCACCGTCCACGGCGACGGCGATGGCTACGGCGAGGGGCTGGGCCATCTGATTCACGCCCTGCGGCGCAATCTCAACCTCGTCGATATCATCCAGAACAACAAAATCTACGGCCTGACCAAGGGCCAATACTCGCCCACCAGCGATCCCGGCAAGCGGACGTCCACCTCGCCGGAGGGCGCATTAGATGCGCCGGTGCAGCCGCTGGCGTTGGCCATCACCAACGGCGCGACCTTCGTCGCGCGCGGCTATCCCGGCCAACTCAAGCACCTCATCTGGCTGATGGGGGAGGCGCTTCAGCATCGGGGCTACGCACTGCTCGACATTCTCCAGCCGTGTGTGACCTTCAATCCAGAGCGCGCCTATGATTTCTACAAGGATCGGGTCTACAAGCTGGAGGACGAAGAGGACTACGATCCGACCGACCGCACCGCAGCCTGGGAGCGCGCGCAGCAGTGGGGCGAGCGCATCCCCATCGGTATCTTCTACCGCGAGACTGACAAACCCACGTACGAGGATGGCGTCCCGACGCTGAAAGAAGGGCCGCCGTTGGTCAAGCGGCCCCTCACCAAGCTCTCCGATGCTCAGAGAGCCGCGTTGTTGGGAGAAGTCAGCTAATCGACGCGGATGCAGCGAAGTCACATATCAAGCGGGGCGTGCTTTGAAAATCGACACGATCAAAGTATGCCCCGCTCAGTTTTCCAACGGGATGCTGGTAAGATGCTGGTAAAAGGATCGGAGGGGCTTGGAACGCAGTCATGACGCAAGGGAAATTTATGCAACACGTTGATAGAAGATCGAGGTGAGCAAACTATGAAAGAAGCACGACTCTACGAGCAATTAGACGATCAGCGCGTGCAGTGTCATCTCTGCGCGCACACGTGCAAGATCGCCGAGGGCAAGACCGGCATCTGCCAGGTGCGCACCAACGAGGGGGGCACGCTCTACACGCGCGCCTATGGGCGTACCATCGCCCAGCACATCGATCCGGTGGAGAAGAAGCCACTGCTGCACTTTCATCCAGGTACCACCGCCTATTCCATCGCTACGCCGGGATGCAACTTCCGCTGCCAGTGGTGCCAGAACTGGCAGATCTCCCAGAATCCGAGCGAGCGCCACTTTGCGGCGGCGCAGGAGGCCAGCCCGGAGGAGATCGTCGCGGCGGCGGCGCGGGCCGACTGTCGCAGCATCGCCTACACCTACACCGAGCCGACCATCTTCTTCGAGTACAGCTACGACACGGCCAAGCTCGCGCGCGAGCGGGAGATCGCCAACCTCTACGTGACCAACGGCTACATGACCGCCGAGATGTTGGACAAGATGCATCCCTATTTAGATGCGGCGAACGTCGATCTCAAAGCCTTCCGCGATGAGGTGTATCGCGAATATGTCGGCGCGCGCCTCCAGCCGGTCTTGGATAGCCTGCGGAAGATGAAAGATCTGGGCATCTGGCTCGAGGTGACGACCCTGGTCATCCCGGACATCAACGACGATCCCGACGAGCTGCGCGAGGCCGCACACTTCGTGGCGGAGGAACTGGGGCCGGAGACGCCCTGGCACATCAGCCGCTTCCATCCGACCTACAAGCTGACGGATACGCCGCCGACGCCCGCCGAGACCCTCCGTCGCGCCCAAGAAATCGGCAAGGAGGCTGGATTGCGCTACGTCTACGTCGGCAATCTGCCCGGCGAGGCCAACACGGTCTGCCACGAGTGCGGGGAGTTGCTGATTCGCCGCTATGGCTATCAGATCCGCGAAAATCACGTCGCGGAGGGGGATCGCTGCCCCAACTGCGACACGCCCGTCGCTGGCGTCGGGATGGCCGGCTGAGGCCGGCGCCCTGATGCCAATCACGAATTCAGAAGTTGCGGACATCTTCACCGAGGTCGCCGATCTCCTGGAGATCGAGGGCGCCAACGAGTTTCGGGTGCGGGCCTATCGTGACGCCGCGCGCACCATCAGCGGCCTGCCGCGTAGCGTCCGCGAGATGCTCGCCGACGGCGAGGACTTGACGGAGTTGCCCGGCATCGGCGACGACCTGGCGGGCAAAATCGAGGAGATCGTCGAGACCGGCTCGCTCGAGCAACTGGTGGAGATCCGCGCGCGCACGCCGCCCTCCCTGGGCAAGATGCTCAATATCGCGGGCCTGGGGCCAAAGCGCGTGCAGACGATCCACAACGAGTTGGGCGTCGTCACCTTGGATGAACTCCAGGAGGCGGCCCAGACCGGCCAGATCCGCGAGTTGCACGGCCTCGGCCCTAAGATCGAGGAGAAAATTCTGGAAGATCTCGAACGTCAGGCGGGCGAGGAGGAGCGCACGCGCCTGGATGTCGCCGAGGAGCTGGTCGCGCCGCTGGCCGCCTACCTGGAGGAGATCGACGCGGTGCAGCGCGTGACCGTGGCGGGCAGCTATCGCCGCCGCAAAGAGACGGTGGGCGATATTGACCTCCTCCTCATCAGCAAGGAGGGCGAGGCGACGGCAGCGATGGACGCCTTTGTCGCCTACGAGGATGTGGTGGAGGTTGTCTCGCAGGGCGAGACGCGCTCGACGGTGAGGCTCCGCTCCGACCTCCAGGTCGATGTGCGGGTCGTGCCGGAGGAGAGTTACGGCGCGGCGCTGCTCTACTTCACCGGCTCCAAGGCGCATAATATCACGCTGCGCAATATGGCCTTAAATATGGCCTTAGATGAAGGCCTCAAGGTCAACGAGTACGGCGTTTTCCGGGGCGAGGAGCGCGTCGCGGGCCGCACCGAGCAGGAGGTGTACGATCTCTTCGATCTCGCGTACATCCCACCGGAGTTGCGGGAGGATCGCGGGGAGTTGGCGGCGGCGCAGAAGGGCGAGCTGCCCGATCTCATCACGTTAGACGACATCCGGGGCGATGTGCAGATGCACACCACGGGCAGCGACGGCAAGGCCTCGCTGGAGGAGATGGTCGCGGCGGCGCGGGACCTGGGCCGCGAGTACATCGCGATCACGGACCATTCGGCCCACGTCGGCGTGGTGCAGGGCCTAGATGCCGATGCGCTCGATGAGCAGATCGCGCAGATCGAGGCGCTGAACGATGAACTGGAGGACTTCCGCGTCGTCAAAGGTGTCGAGGTGGATATTTTGCCCGACGGCGCGCTGGCCCTGCCCGACGCGGCGCTGGCCAAGTTGGATGTGGTCGTCGCCTCGGTGCACACCAAATTTGGCCTTTCGCAGGAGAAGCAGACCGAGCGCGTCCTGCGCGCGCTGGACAATCCCCACGTCAACATCCTGGCGCACCCGACGGGCCGGCGCATCGGCGACCGCCCGCCCTACGAGATCGATCTGGAGCGGGTGATGGCGGCGGCGCTGGAGCGCGGCTGCTTCCTGGAGATCAATGCCAGTCCGGAGCGCTTGGATCTCAACGACATCTACGCCAAAATGGCCAAGGAGATGGGCCTGAAGCTCGTCATCTCGACGGACGCCCATCGCCCCAGTGGCCTCTCAAATATGAAGTACGGCGTCTGGCAGGCGCGGCGCGGCTGGCTCGCGGCGGACGACGTCATCAACACGCGCCCTTGGCCAGATTTGAAGAGGCTGCTGCAACGGTAAGTCTACCTTCCGGGAAGCTGCGAAGGTTCGACATTATAAGGAAACCGACTCATTCGAGTAGTTCTATCCTGAAAAGACACGCTTGTAGCTTCCCGGAAGGTTCGGAGGGATATCCTATCCAATGACCCAACCCCCTAAACCCCCCGATATTTCAGTCGAGGAGATCGAGAGCCGGGATGCGGCCCGCGAGGCCGTCGAGAGGCTCCGCGACGTCATCCGCTATCATAATTACCGCTACTACGTGCGCAACGATCCCGTGATCTCTGATGCGGAGTACGACGAGCTGATGTGGACGCTCCAAGCGCTGGAGGAGAAATTCCCCGCGCTCCAGACGCCCGATTCGCCCACGCAGCA
>CAYXVS010000032.1:17062-18887 GCA_964468735.1 uncultured Anaerolineales bacterium
GCCGGGCGCCGGATCGAAGCTGGACGAGGCCCGCGCGCGCGATGTCCCCATCTTGGACGAAGCGGAGCTCGTCGAGTTGATCGAGGAGCGACGCGGGTCAACGCCGTAGTGGTCGGGTATACGTTGTGGCCGGCGTCCCGCCGAGCCACAGATGATACCGACCTGAACGCGCCCAATAATTTGCTCTATATCCGATGGATTTGCAAAACTTGACATCCATCTCCTAAGAAGTTACGATTATCTTACACATCTTAGGAGATTTGTATCTATTTAGTTCTATAAGCAGACCAAGGTGCAACGCACTTGAACTGAAGGAAAGGCAACGCCTCATGCAGTATATGCCTAACAACAAGCCCAAAAGTGCGTTGCACCTCACAAGACTAAACAGTTACGGAGATTTTTGTGGCATTGGGAGATAACTTTCAACCTGTAACTTGCAACATTCAACTAACTTTCTAGGAGGATACGTGACTTTTTTGCAGAATCTTTTCGGGCCGCCGTCCGTCGAGCAACTGGAAGCTGAGGGGGAGATTGAAGAACTTATTGCGACGATGTTGGAGCGCCACGAGCAAACCTGTGCCACGATAGCGGCGTTGGGGCGGCTGGCGGATGCTCAGGCCGTGGATCTGCTGGTGGCCGTTTTGGACGACGACGTGCGCGAGGCCGCGATCACGGCGCTGGGCGAGATCGGCGATGCCCGCGCGGTCGAGCCGCTGACCAAGCTGCTGGCGAACGAATCCCCGTCGATCCAGCGCGTGGCGGCGCGTGCGCTGGGGAAAATAGGAAATGCCCAGGCGATTTCCTCTCTGGTGGATGCGGTCCGCAAGGGCGACGTGCCCAAGGTCGCGGCTAAGGCAGTGGCCCATGCCAGCGAGGAGCCGGTCAAGCACCTCGCGCCGATGCTCAAGGCGCAGGATATGAGCGTGCGCTGGGCGGCGGCGGAGGCGTTGAGCGAGGTCGGCGCGCCCGCTGTACCCTCGCTGGTGGAGATGCTTCAAGACGAGGACAGTGGCGCGCATGCCCCGGCGGCGTGGGCGCTGGGCGAGATCGAGGATCCGCGCGCGGTTTCGCTGTTGATCAAGCTTTTGGATCACCCGAAAGCGAAGGCGCGGCAGGTCGCTGCGGTGGAGTTGGGGCGAATGGGGGATGAGCGCGCCGTCGAGCCGCTCAGCAAAGCCTTGGACATAGAACAGGACGACGAGGTCCGCGAGGCGCTGGTCGATGCGTTGGAGGCCATTACCGGGGAATCGTGGGAATGAGCAATTTACTACCTTCCGGGAAGCTGTTGTAACATTTTATCAAGCTGTCATTGTCTGATTGAGTCAGTTCATCTTGTAATTTTAGAGCATTTGCAGCTTCCCGGAAGGTTTGTCAATGTGAGGTGTTAATAATGTCACGTATAAAAATCACCAATAATGTGAGAATCGACGAGCGAAATATCGATTATGCCTTCGTGCGCGCATCGGGGCCGGGCGGCCAGCACGTGAACAAATCTGCCACGGCGGTTCAGTTGCGCTACGACGTCAATAATTCATCGCTGCCGGCGGATATGCGCCAGCGATTGTCCGATCTGGCGGGGAATCGCATGGCCCAGGACGGCACGCTGATCATCGAATCGAGCGAATACCGCTCCCAGACGCGCAATCGCAAGGCCGCGCGTCGCCGGCTGATCAAGATGCTGCGCAAGGCGGCCCAGAAGCCCAAGCGCCGGCGCGAGACTCGGCCGCCCAGATCGGTGGATAAACGGCGCTTGGAGGACAAACAGCATCGCGGCCGCATCAAGAAACTACGGAAACCGCCTAAAATCCGCCGATATTGACGTTGC
>CAYXVS010000033.1:0-18635 GCA_964468735.1 uncultured Anaerolineales bacterium
GAATAGCGTGTCACTTTTGCCGTAATGCCTGTTGAGGTGCAGCGCACTTTTGGGCTTGTTGCCAGGCATATACTACATGAGACGGCGCTCCCCTTCAGTTCAAGTGCGTTGCACCTTAGCCTGCTCAATCGCCGCGCGATGAGGACGAAGCTTCCAGCAAGGTAAATTGGACTCACTCGTAAGGCGTCTTGTCCCAGAAGGACTGGAATTTATCCAAGCCAATGTGGGTGTAAGGATGATCGAAGGCCGCCTCGTAGACAGCAAAACCGGCGGTGACGATATCGGCCCCAGCAACCGCCGCGTCGGCGATCTGGCGCCCGTTGCGTATCGCGGCCACCAACACCTGGGTATCGAAACCGTAGTTATCACGGATGGCGACGATTTCATGGATCATGCTCAGAGTCTCCTCAGCATTGGCCTCTTTCCAACCGATGAAGGGAGAGACGTAGAAGGCTCCCATGCGCATCGCCTGGAGCGCCTGCGCCGCCGAAAAGACCAGGGTCAAGTTGCTGCGGATGCCCAACTTTTTAAGCTCCACGATGCTCTTGAAACCCGCCTGAGTGGCCGGCAGCTTGATGACAATGTTCTCCGGCGCCAACTCCACGAGCCTCTGCGCCTCTTCAACCATATCCTCATAGGCGTCATAGTGGGGGTTGACCTCCACGGACATCGTCTTGTCGGTGCCCTTGAAGAGCGCCGTGATCTCGCGCACGGCGGTCAGGAACGGCTGCCCTGAGACCTGCACGTGCTTGGGGTTGGTGGTCACGCCGTCGAAGTTCCACATTTCCAGGGCGTACTCGATTTCGTCAACTTTGGCACTGTCTAGAAAGAATTTCATAGAACAAACTCCTTTTTATCTCTGGCTCTCCAGGAATTCGCCGAGTGCAATCGTCAAGCGCTATTGCCCCCCACCCACAACTCATTAACAACGCAGAAAAGGTCGGTGATCCTCACAAACGCGCAAATCTTCGCTGCTTTTAGGGCTGCTTAGGGGAGGTGTCCGGCGAAATCCAAAAGATCCGTATCTATTATATCGTGCGTGTTGCGTATTAGGCTGAATACGGAATACGCAACACGCACCAGGATTACGTTAAATGCTGATCCCCACCCGATGGATGGCAAAACTGTTCCGATCCTTGAAGGTCTCGGATTTGGTGAGCCGACCGTTGCAGGTAGCGACGACCTCTTCCAGGATGCGGGCGCCAGCCTCCTCGATGGTCAGCTCGCCGCGCAGCACGCCGCTGATGTCAAGCTCGACGGTGTCCTTCATCAGTTGGTAGGAGTGGACGTTACCCGTGACCTTGATGGTGGGCATAATGGGATGCGATGAGGTGTGGCCGCCGCCGGTGCTGAAGACGAGCGCCTGGCAGCCCGCCGCCGCCATGCTGCTGATGGATTCACCGCCGTGGCCGGGGCCGTACATCACGTAGAGGCCGGGTGTGTCGCTTGCCGGGCGTTGGGCGATATCGAGGTAGCCGACGATGGTGCGGCTGCCGCCCTTCTTGACGGCGCCCATCGACTTCTCCTCAATGGTGGTGAGGCCGCCGGCGATGTTGTCGCCGGTGGGCTGGGAACCCCGGATGTCCTCCCCACTCTCCATCGCCCGGCGCTCGATGTCCTTGACCGCCGCCACAATCTGCTCGGCGATTTCGGGCGTGGCGGCGCGCTCGGTGAGCCAGCGCTCGCAACCCATCCACTCGGTGCACTCGGCCAGGATGGTGCGCCCGCCCGCGTCGATGATGGTGTCGGCGCAAACGCCGGTGGCGGGATTGCTGGCGAGGCCGGAGGTGGTGTCGGAGGTGCCGCACTCGACGCCCAGCAACAGTTTGGAAAGCGGGACCGCCTCGCGCTGGTAGTCGCTCACCATTCGGGCGAAATCGGCGGCGTAGCGCAGGGCCTGGCCCATCGCGTTGACGAAGCCTCCCTCCCCGCGAATATTGACGGTGGCCACGGGTTTGCCCGTCGCCTCCTGGATGTCGTGCGCCATGTCCTCGGCGGTGCATCCCTCCTCGCGGAAGTGATCCACGATCACGACCGCCGCCACATTGGGATTCATCCCCGTGTTAGAAAGGAAGCGGCGCGTCATCCGCAGATCGGGGCGCACCTGGCAGCGCACCAGCGGGTGCGTGAGCGAGACGGTGTTGGGCACGATCCCGGAGACGTAATCGCAGATCTTGTTGGCGTAGAGCGTGCCGGATAACAACAGAATGTAATTGCGAACCCCCACAGAATTATCGGGACGAATGTAGCCTAGAAATTCGGTCATGATGCGCACTCCTTCTCCTGTTCGGCAGCGAGATCGCCCCGCCCCCGGTTGCTTTCGACGTTATGAATGTGAACGTAGTCGCCCACGGCGATATCTTCGGTGGCGGCGCCGATGCTCAGGCCGTACTTGAGCACCTGCTCGCCCTCGGCGATGGGACGAATGGCCACTTTGTGGCCGTAGGGGATGTCGGCGTGGACCTCGATTTCGAGGTCAGTCACGCGCCCCTCGGTCGTCACCGTCTCGCCGGCTTGGATCAGCTTGCCGACGGCGGTGCCGACATTGTCTTCCTTCTCGACGACGAAAATCTTCTTCATCAGGTGAAACCTCCTCGGAATGATTGAGTTTTTGAGTTACTCGGCTTGTACACCAAGATTAATGAGTAGGAAGTATGTGGGGAATGTCTCCCTATCCTTACGCCGCTACTCCCTACTTCACAAAACTTTCCAGCCCCAGCTCGGCCACCTTCTCCGGTGAGGGGCGGCCCTCCGGGAGCCAGCCGCGCGCGGTGTAGTACTCTTCCAACATCGGTTCGAGATCGGGCAGCTTCCCTTCCGCCGAACCCGAAGGCCGTGGCTCGGTGAGCAGGCGCTCCGGGAGCACGTCATCTTCGCGCGTGATGCCCAGGCGATTGTTGATAATGCGCTTGAGGTTGAAGAGCCGCTCGGCCACCCGCTCCACCTCGTCGCCGGTCATATCCCAGCCGACGGCCAAATTGATAAGCTCAGCGAACTGCTCGTAGTTGAAGCCCATCTTGCCGATGAACTTGCACAGGCCGAGCGGATTGTAGAGGCCCAGGTAATCCTGGAACGCGACGGCGTCGCGGCCCGCGCCCTCGATATCGAAGCGCTCATAGTCGAACTCGCCGGGGTACCAGTTACTCGGATCGATGCCGTACATCGCCCAGTAGGTCAGCCCTTCGAGGTGACAGGCGCCGCGGATGGCAGTGGCATAGCTGGCAGCCATCGAAAAGTAGGCGCGGGGATCGTGGTAGGCCATCTCCAGCCCCTTGACGTGGACGGCGAAGCGGTCAGATCCCCCGCCCAGATGTTCGGCGGCGGCGCGCGCGCCTTCGGCGAGATAGTCACCGGCGCCGCGCCGCGCGGCGATAAGCTCCAACAGCTTCAGCATCCCGGCCGGCTCACCCCAGACAAGTTCCACGCCCTCGGTCTCCGCGATGGAGATGATACCGTGCTCGAAGGCCTCGAAGGCGAAGGCGATGACGCCGGAGGCGCTGATGGTATCCATACCCAGGCGGTTGCAGAGATCATTGGCGCGGCAGACAGCGGCCAGATCATCGATTTCGAGCATCGCGCCGAAGCCGGCCAGCGTCTCGTACTCCGGCCCCTCGCCGCTGACCCCGGCGTAGGGGCCTTCTTTGATCTCGATGTGCTTGCCGCAACCGATGGGGCAGGCGTAGCAGAAGGTGTGCTTGGTCCAGTACTTCTCGTGGATGACCTGACCGGAGATGGCGTGAGCGCCCTCCTCCCACGACCCACCGCTCCAGTTGTGAATGGGGAGATCGCCGTAGAACTCGGCGCCCGTCATCCCGCCGGCGGTGCCATACATCGAGGCCCCCTGGGAGCCTTCGCGGATAGTCTGGACGTAAGCCTTGACCTTCTCGCGCAGCGCCTCTTTTTCTGCGTAGGTGGGCCGCTGCCTGCCGTGGGCCACGATGGCCTTCACGTGCTTGTTGCCCAGCAACGCGCCGATGCCGCCGCGCCCGGCAGCCCGGCTGTGGGAGCGTCCCCCCTGAATCACCGCCCCGAAGGGCACCAGATTCTCGCCCGCCGGCCCGATGACGCCGGCCCGCGCCCGCTCGTGGGTCGCGGCCAGGAGCGCATCGTAGGCGTCGAAGGTATCCATGCCCCAGATGTCGCCGGCCTCGCGGATCTCAGCCACCGGTCCACCGGCGCCGTCGTGAACGTAAACGTAGACCGGTTGCTCGGCCTGGCCCGTGATCACCAAACCGTCAACGCCGGCGGCGCGCAGTTCTGCCCCGATATGGCCGCCCACATTGGCCTCGGTCCAGATGCCCGTGAGGGGGCTGCGCCCGCACCAGGTGGAACGGCAACCGGTGGGCGCCATCGTCCCCGTGAAAAGCCCAGTGAAGATGTAGACCGGGTTGCGCGGGTCGAAAGGCTCCACGGCAGGATCCATCGTCTCGGCGTAGAGCTTGGCCGCGTAGCCGCTGCCCAGGAAGTAGGCGCGGGCGTCCGCCGGGTCGATGGTCTTCTCCTGCACCTCGCCGGTGTCCAAATCGATGTGTAAATATCTCCCCTTATATGTATGTGGCATTACTCTCTCACTCCCATAACTTTATCAACTGTTGAAACCTATCTACCATCCAAGCATCGTGATGGACGCGATACTCACGCCACCCACAACCAGCGCAGCACCCAATCCTACCAAAAAGGGTTTGATGCCCAACCCTTTGATGACGCAGAAATCCGTGCTCATCCCTACCCCGGCCAACGCAATGACCAGGAAGTTGACGGCCCACTGCTTGACCGCGCTGTACAGCCCCTTCCACGCGGTGGCATCCCACAGCCCAAAAGCGTGGTTGCCGCTTTGCAAGCCAGCATCGCCAATCGAGCGGATCACGGCCAGTGCCAAAAATCCCACGATGAACATAGGTAACAGCTTCTTCAGGTTCGTCTTTTCCTGAGTAGCAGCACCTCTCCGAGAGGGGTCCTTGGCATAGATGAAGGCCATCAACGGGATCACGGCCATCATAAAGACATTGCGCACCAATTTGGTGATCGTGGCCACGTCAAGAGCCTGCGCAGCGTCGAAAACGTCGGCATAGACCAGGCCCGCCCCGGTCACCTGCGAGGTGTCGTGAATCGCCGTCCCCAGGAATAACCCGGCCTTGATCATATCCCCGCCAAACAGGAGATTCGCCGCGTAGGGATAGAGCAGGGTCGCCACAATCCCAAACGTCGTGATGACCGCCACCGCATAGGCGACCTCTTCCTCCTCCGCATCGATAGCCGGGGTCGTCGCTACAATCGCCGATACGCCACAGATCGATGTACCGACAGCGATCAACGTTCCCAGACGGGCGGGGAGCTTCAACCAGCGGTTCAGCAGCGTCGTCACCACCAGCGCGCTGGTAATCGTCAACAAGACCACCGGGACGCCCCGCGCCCCCAGGCGAAACACATCAAAGATGCTGAGACGAATCCCCAAGAGAATGATGCCCAGGCGCAGGAGTTTCTTGACCGAGAAGGTCAATCCCGGTTTGAGCGCCGCCGGGAGCCGGAAGAGATTCCCCACCAGTAAGCCCAACACCACGGCCACGGTCACAGCGGATATGGGGGATTTCTCGAATCCCATCAGATTGACGCCCAGGAAGGTGCTCGCGCGCACACTGAGCCACGCCATTACCACCGCAGCGATAACGCCAGGGAGCAGCGTCGGACACTCACGCCAACTCAACCCTAACAGTTGCTTTTCCAATCCCCGCACCGGGCGCGGATGATCGTCCGTCCTTGCCAAACTACGCATCTACTTCATCCCCGTGGTGGCGATGCCCGTCGTGATGTACTTCTGCAACAGGGCAAAGATGATGCTGATGGGCAGCAGCGTGAGCACGGTCATCGCCAGGATGTAGTGCCATTGCACGTTCAACTCGCCCTGGAAGGCGTTCAGGCCCACCTGGAGCGTGAATAGTTCCGAGCGGCTCACCACGATCAGCGGCCAGAGGAAGTCGTTCCAGCGCCACATCACCGAGAAGATGGCCAATACAGCCATCGCCGGGCCGGACAACGGCAGGATGATCTGCCAGTAGATGCGCCACTCGCTGGCGCCGTCGATGCGGGCCGAATCGATCAGCTCGTCGGGAATGGTGAGCATGTACTGCCGCAGCAAAAAAACGCCGGTGGGCGTCGCCGCACCGGGCACGATCAGGCCCAGCAAATTGTTGGACCATCCCACCCTGGAGATCACCAGGAAGGCCGGGATCAGGATCACCGAGATCGGCACCATCAGCGTGCTGATCATCACCAGGAAGAGGGCATTGCGCCCCTTGAACTTATATTTGCTCAGGCCAAAGGCGGCCATACTGTTTACCAGCAGGGTCATGAGCGTCGCGGCAACGGTCACGATGACGGTGTTTTTAAGATAGATGAGGAAGGGAAAGCGTTCGATGGCGCCGGAGTAATTCCCCCACTCAAAATAGACGGAGCGCACAGGCTCGCGGTTTTCGATATCGACGCTGACAAGGCCAGCTTCAGGGACGTCGGGATCGACCATGCGAGCCACCAACCCCACGCGAGCGACCTGTGCCATCTGGGCCTGGGAGCCATCTTCTAAAGTAACGTCGTAGAGGGGCAAAGGGTCATCATATCCTTCAACCGTCACCGTTTCCTGCTTGTAGGGCAAGAAGGTCGGCGGGAACTCGTACAGCGCCTCCACCGGCTTGAAGGAGGAGAGGATCAGCCAAATCACGGGGCCGAACATCACCACCACGCCGGCAATAAGATAAGCGTAGGTCAACATATCGGTCACGTCGAAGCGCTTGCCGCCCTTGCGGCGCGCCAGAAATTTCTTAATGTCGCTCATCGTATCCTCCTACTCAGCTTCTTCTTTGGGATTCAGAGCCAACTGCCCCATAGTCAGCATCAGCAGCACCACGGCCAGCACCAACGAGGCCGCCGCCGCCATTCCGTAGCGGCGATGCTCAAAGCCGGTGCGGTAGATGTACTGCACGATGAAGAGCGTCGCCGTGCCTGGGCCGCCATTGGTCAACACGAAGATCTGATCAAAGATCTGCACCGCCCGGATGAGGGACAGCACCAGCACGACCACCATCGTCGGCATCAGCAGCGGCAATGTGATTTTGAAGAAGCTCTGGACGCCGTTAGCGCCATCGATGGAAGCAGCCTCGTACAACTCGGACGGGATCGACTGCAATCCCGCCAGCAAGATGAGGGTGTAGAAGCCCATCTGCGCCCAAACGCTCACGAAGATCACCCAGAAGCGAGCCCACTGGGCTTCCAGCAAGAAGGGAATTTTCTCGAATCCAAAATTTACCAGGAAGGCGTTCAGCAGCCCATACTGGTGCTGGAGAATCCACTTCCAGATGAGGGCGACCACGACCGGCGAGAGCAACACAGGATAGAAGAAGATGCTCCGGAAGAAGAGCCGCCCCGCCAAATCACGGTTGAGAGCCAGCGCTGTGATCAACGACGCCAGCACCATCAATCCCACCTGCCCCACGACAAACTTGGCCGTGTTGTTTATACTGCGCCAGAAGAGATCTTCGGAGCAGGTCTGGATATCTGTGAAGTTCTCACAATCGAACAGCTTTTCCAGGTTGGCCGTGCCCACCCATTCGCGGTTCTGCAAGAGGATGGAATCGCCGGACGTAAACCCAAAGTAGAAGTTCAACAACATCGGAAAAAGAATGAAAATGCCAAAAATCAGCAGGTTGGGTAAGATGAACATATAGCCCATTCGCCGGACGCCAAGGAGTTTCTGGAGCGGTGTAAAGATGAAATCGCCCAGCCCCATAATGCCAGAATAGATCTGCATCAGCCAATCCCGCAGCGAGGGCGTTTGAGAGGTTTGTGTTGACTTTGTCGTACTCATCCCCTGTACCTCCTTTTTGAAATCCCCCAGGCCATAAGTTAAGTTCATGGCCTGGGGGTACACCACATCAAAGGCCGCGCCTATTGCTCGGCTACAGCCTCATCCATCTTCTGCTGGATCCTCTCGACAGCCTCGTCGAGCGTGATCTCCCCCACGATGACCTGGCTCAAGCGGTCGCGAATCTCCGTGTTGAGCACGAAGGTCAACGGGTGATACTGCAACGCGTAGGCTTCCGACATCAGCTTGGGAATCTGCCCCAAGAAGACGTTGAGGGCCTCTTTGTTGCTCACATAATCGACGCCCTTCTCCGCCAGCCCCAGGTGACCGGGGATGAAGAGGGAACGCGCCGAGAACTCACCCAGCACCTCTTCCGTGGTCAGGTATTCCACCAGCTTCGTGACCTCTTCGGGCTGCTCCGTCGAATCGAAGGCCACCATCACCGCGCCGCCGGGAATGCCCGTGCAGCCGCAGTCGCCGCAGGGATTCGGCACCGCCTCCCAATCGAAGGTGTCGCCGATCTGCTCCGCAAACTGCCCGATCTGCCAACTGCCCGACATGTAGAAAACCAACTGGCCGTTGACGAAGAATTCGTTGGCCGCAGCGTATCCACCGCCGCCACCGGCCCACACCTCCAACGGCGTGATGCCTGCCTCGTGCCAGTCGATGATCATCTGCGCCGTCTCGCGGAAGCCTTCGGTATCCACCTCGAAGCCATCCTCAGTGATGTAGGTCGCGCACTTGCTCAGCGACGGCCCCCAGAAACGGTGACCCGTCCGGTCGATGGCCATCGCGTAGGGGGTCCCTGTGGCTTCCGCCGCCTGGACCGCCGCCGCTTCCCACTCCTCCCACGTCACCTCATCGGAGCTGTCGCTCGGCACCTCGATGCCCGCTTGCTCAAAGAGCGTGCGGTTGATGTACGGCCCCGTCACCGTGAACTGGGTCGGGAAACCGTGCAGTCCGTCGGCGCTCTTGTCCTCGCGGAAGGAATCCAGCACCTCTTCGGCCCAGTTCTCCTCCCATCCCGCCGGATCGGTCATGTAGGGCCGCATATCGAGATAGTGCCCGGCGAAGCGTGCCATGTCGGTCACGCGGGCCATATCCGGCGGCGTTCCCGCTTCGACCTGGGCCTGCAGGACATTGTGAAGATCGCTGTAGGCTACGGTGTCCATCACGACCTTGATGCCAGGATTCTCCTCTTCGAAGCGATCCAGTAGGTCGCGCATCACCTCGCCCTCGTTGCCATCGTCGTACCACATCATCCGCAGCTCGATCTCTTCTTCAGGCTCAGGCGGCGGCTCCGTTACGCCGCCAGTTTCCTCATCCATCTTCTGCTGGATCCTCTCGACAGCCTCGTCGAGCGTGATCTCCCCCACGATGACCTGGCTCAAGCGGTCGCGAATCTCCGTGTTGAGCACGAAGGTCAACGGGTGATACTGCAACGCGTAGGCTTCCGACATCAGCTTGGGAATCTGCCCCAAGAAGACGTTGAGGGCCTCTTTGTTGCTCACATAATCGACGCCCTTCTCCGCCAGCCCCAGGTGACCGGGGATGAAGAGGGAACGCGCCGAGAACTCACCCAGCACCTCTTCCGTGGTCAGGTATTCCACCAGCTTCGTGACCTCTTCGGGCTGCTCCGTCGAATCGAAGGCCACCATCACCGCGCCGCCGGGAATGCCCGTGCAGCCGCAGTCGCCGCAGGGATTCGGCACCGCCTCCCAATCGAAGGTGTCGCCGATCTGCTCCGCAAACTGCCCGATCTGCCAACTGCCCGACATGTAGAAAACCAACTGGCCGTTGACGAAGAATTCGTTGGCCGCAGCGTATCCACCGCCGCCACCGGCCCACACCTCCAACGGCGTGATGCCTGCCTCGTGCCAGTCGATGATCATCTGCGCCGTCTCGCGGAAGCCTTCGGTATCCACCTCGAAGCCATCCTCAGTGATGTAGGTCGCGCACTTGCTCAGCGACGGCCCCCAGAAACGGTGACCCGTCCGGTCGATGGCCATCGCGTAGGGGGTCCCTGTGGCTTCCGCCGCCTGGACCGCCGCCGCTTCCCACTCCTCCCACGTCACCTCATCGGAGCTGTCGCTCGGCACCTCGATGCCCGCTTGCTCAAAGAGCGTGCGGTTGATGTACGGCCCCGTCACCGTGAACTGGGTCGGGAAACCGTGCAGTCCGTCGGCGCTCTTGTCCTCGCGGAAGGAATCCAGCACCTCTTCGGCCCAGTTCTCCTCCCATCCCGCCGGATCGGTCATGTAGGGCCGCATATCGAGATAGTGCCCGGCGAAGCGTGCCATGTCGGTCACGCGGGCCATATCCGGCGGCGTTCCCGCTTCGACCTGGGCCTGCAGGACATTGTGAAGATCGCTGTAGGCTACGGTGTCCATCACGACCTTGATGCCAGGATTCTCCTCTTCGAAGCGATCCAGTAGGTCGCGCATCACCTCGCCCTCGTTGCCATCGTCGTACCACATCATCCGCAGCTCAACAACCTCGCCGGTATCCGCTGGCTCTTCGGCAGCTGGCTCCTCCGGCATCGGCGTTTCGGTACCACCACACGCCGTTAAGAACAGCACCAAGACCAACAAAATAGATAACCAACCGTGCTTCCTCATATTATATATCCTCCTTCGGATTAGATACAAACTAGATAGACAAATAGTCGCTGCATTCCAGAGCAGAGCTTGATCATTTTCGCCAACGGGTTGGAGAAAGACAAGCCCCCATACCAACTTGGATTTTAGATTCGTGCCACCTCCTTTCCCTTGGCTATGGGATTTAAGAAAAATAATCCGGTAACTAGCTGCTGTACAATTTTAATTTCACGCTCTTGACTCAGCAGATGAAGCGAATGGAACAGATATATTGCCCTAAAGTCGCAATACCGGTATATTCAATAATTCAGCCAGTGCCAGCAACGCCGACACATGATCCCCATAGGTCAATTCGATGTGATGCTCCAGCCCCTGGCTCATGATGGTATCCAAGGCCGCCTCGGCGCCGCTATCGAAGCGCAGGACACCGGAGGTGCCGGAGAAACTCATCGGAGCGCGGAGCATCTCACCGCTGCCCACAACCATCTGATAATGGCCGGCCCCCGGCGCCTCACTGATGCGCGCGATGGTCACCCGCCCCGGTTTGAGCGGGAATTCCATCAGCAGCGGCAGTTTGCGGTTAGAATGGATCGTCGCGCGGGGCTGAACCTCTGGGTCCGCCATGGATAGCGGTGCTTTGCCACAGTGCCAGACGATGGCGGTGTCCTGCTCCATATCGAAGGCCACCATGTCGGTGCCGAACACGGACGCATTGCTCACCCATTGCAGCAGAAGTTGGCTGAGCGCGCCATTGATGTCGGCCTCACAACTGCACGGTGTTAGCTCATTGGTGAGCATCGACATCGCGCCGCAGGCTGCACAGCCCAACTCGGTGAAGAACTCCGGCCAGCAACGAACGGCCAGCGCGTCAAGGCCCCGCTCCGCCATCAGCCGACGCATCGTCACGTAGACGCCCAGCGATTTGCGCAACGCCGCCGCGTCCAACGTCGCGTCGATCTCGATTTGATCGCGCAGCGCCGCCAACACCTCATCCACCTCGGCCTCGGGGGCCGTCTTCGCACCCTCAAACACGGTGGAAAGATCCATCTGGATAATCTCAGCGCCAAAGCGCGCCTTCAACGCCGCCGCGTCCAACTTGCAGGAGTCGAAACCCTCGGGGTTTTCGCCAATCCGCCCAATCCGCGCCTGCGCCAACAGCCGCTTGGCGCGGCCCGCCTTGGCCCAGGTGAAGATCTTCTCCAGCGCAGCAGGATCATCCGCCGGGGTGTAAATGTAATCGAAGGACAAGTCCGCGCGCTTCATCGCGTGCCCACCCAAGTTGATGCCACAGAACGAGTTCAATCGCAGGCGCCCACCGTTTGGCGCTTCTGGAACGGCCCACATCACCAGCGGCGCATCGATGGCCTCCGCCAGCGCCATCACCATCGTGCTATCGGCGAAGGTCGATTGGAAGACCAATAATACATCTAACGGCTCCGTCGCCAGCGATTGCGCTGCCGCCTTCGCAGCATCCAGCGAGGTCACCAACTCACGCGGCCCCACCAAGGAAAAGGCCTCCCTGGTCTGCAACAGCGCGCGCATAAGGGCGGTCTTCTCCTCCGCCAGCGCCAGATCAAAGGTCGTCCGGGCTAAGGGCGCCACACCAACGGTTAATTTAGCTTCTGTCATAGTCACATCCTTACATAACTTACACGCTCTCATAAGTCTCATTTTGTTGATAGAAAAATTGATTTAATGCCAAGGCTGCCGCGCCAATGGCGCCGACATCGCGGCCAAAGGAGGTCGTCTCTAACTGCACGCGCTCGCCCAGGTTGGCGAACGCCCGGCGGCGCATCGTCGCTTCCACGGCGGGCAAGAGCCACGGGCGGCCCTGCACGAACATACCGCCCAGCACAATGCGATCTGGGTTGAGGATGTTGATCAAATTTGCCAGGGCGATACCCATATATCCCGCGCGCTCCGCCAACATCGCCCGCGTCGCCGCGTCGCCCTGCTCCGCTGCCGCGAAGACGCGATCCAACACAGAGCCATCATCAGAGGCCAGCGATTGGGCCAAGATCCCATCCGGCGCCGTTTCCGCCAACGCCTTGGCCGCGCGGACGATCACGGGTTCAGAAAAGAGGGTTTCCAAACAGCCATAGTTGCCACAGCGACACTGGGTTTGACGCTCGCTCTCTGTAATGATCGTCATGTGGCCAATCTCACCGGCCCCCGCCCCACTGCCGCTGTAAAGCTGATTGCCCACCACAAACCCGGCGCCGACCCCGATCCGCGCGTAGACGAAGGCCAGCCCATGGCCGTGCGGCTCTGGGCCGAACATCGCCTCGGCAAGCGCCATCGCCCGCACGTTGTTGTTCACGCACACGGGATAGGGCAGGCGCTCCTCGCACCACTGGCGGATGGGCACGTCACGCCAGCCGAGATTAGGGGCCAGCACGTTCACACCTTCGGCCAGATCGACCAGGCCAGAAGCGCCCACGCCCACCCCCACGATGGATTCCGGCGGAACATCGGCCTGGGCCACGGTGCGCTCCGCCAAGTCCATCGCCGCATCCAACACCTCGCGCGGCGAGCGGTCAAGCTCGTGGGCCATAGCGTCTTTGGCAATGGGGTGCGCCAGCAAATCGGTGAGGCTGACGCGCAGGCTCCCCACACCGATGTGGATGCCCACAGCGTACCTGGCCTCGGGCGCCAGTTGCAGCGCCATGCGCGGCCGGCCCACACTACGCCGCTTCGGATGTTCCGTTCCCACCTCTTCTACCACGCCTTGCTCCATCAACTCAGCAATCAAGTTGGTGATGGTCGTGGTGGAGAGGCCAGTAAGTTCCGCCAACCGTACCCGTGAGATGTTTTGCTGACGCAACAGAGTCAAAAGAATCGCTCGGAGATTGTGCAGCTTGACATTGCTACCGCTGGTGCCGATCAAGGCTTGTTGAAAAATCACGTTGTCACCTTTGGGGCGCGCGAATTAATAAAGTCAGAGGAAAAATTAAACTACTTTGATTATAAAATAGCGTGTGATGAAAGTCAAGCGCCAATTTGCTGGTGATTACTCACATCTCACCGCAGATCCCACGGAGATCGCAGAGATAAGAAAACAGGGTCTTTCTCTATGTGCTCAGCGCTCTCTGTGGTAAGAAATCACTGGGCTTTATGAACGATAGCAAACTTATGGATAATCACCAGCCAATTTGCAGCTCCACAGGGATGGTTCACGAACAAGCAGAATTCAGAATAAGGAAGGGGATCACAGCTTCACAGGGAGACAAGGCAGGGATGCCACGTTCGATTTGCATTAAAGAAGATAGGGGTTATACTTATCCTCAGAAGCGGCTATATTGATACAGGAACGCGCCGGCACTTCTCCAAGTGCCGGTCGTTTGGTCACAGAGAAGAGAAAAGTGAGAAACGAATGGAGGAGTCGCAATGCCCACCGCGGCCTTAGAAGCTCAGACCTACGTCGAGGTCAGCCAGGAGACCGCCCGCCGGTGGTTCCTGGACCTAAAAGAGCATCCAGAGCGCTACCAATTCGACACCCACGCGGGATTCACCTTCACGCAGGGGGATTTCGGCGAGGTCGGCGCGCGCTTCGAGACTCAGGAGCGATTTTACGGCCTGCGGCTCACGCTGCGCTTTGAATTGACCGAGGTCGGCGACACCGAGGTGCGCTTTCGGGTGTTGCGCCCGCCGGCGCCGATCTGGGGCGCATTCCTCCTGGAGGCCGAAGGCCCCCAGGAAACCCTGCTCACCCTGCGTATCGGCAGCGATAATCAACTCGGCGCGACATTCCTCAGCCTCCCCCTCGTTCGCGGCGCCGTCCAACGCCAAATCCAGGCCGAAGTCGACAACATCCGCGATTCGATGGAACGGACGCAACCATAGATAGGATTAACGACTGCTACCTTCCGGGAAGCTATAAACGAGTTTGCTCAAGCTAAAATTACCTGATCAAGCCAGTTCCTTTACTAAGTTGATCCCTCCACAGCTTCCCGGAAGGTTTTAGACTCTCCTCCTGAGTAGTTATGATAAGATAGAAAGTAACCCAGAACCCAGGAATAAATAATGAAAAAACAACAACAGCCCGATATTTTATTGATTGTGTTGGACACCCTGCGGGCCGACCGACTCTCGTGTTACGGCTACCCGCGCGAGGTCAGCCCGAATTTGGATGCGTTCGCCGAGGATGCCGTCCTCTTCGAGCGCGCGATCTCGCCGGCGCAGTGGACGATCCCGGCCCACGCCTCGCTCTTCACCGGCAACTTCCCCTCCACCCACATGACCAATCAAATCTACGATAAACACACCCAGGAGCAACTGACGTTGGCCGAGTTGCTGCGCGACGCCGGCTACACCACGTTAGGCTTCTGCAACAATCCCCTCTTAGGCGTCGTCGATAACGGCCTGGATCGCGGTTTCGAGGAATTCTACAACTACAGCGGCTTCTTCCCCGAGCGCCCCGACATCGCGGATACGCGCGCCCGGCCCTCCGGGCGGCTGATGCAGCGCCTGGGACGGCTGCTGAATCGCATCAACGCGCCGGTGCAAGAGGCGCTCACCAAAAGCGATCTAATCCTCAAGATTGCACTGCATCCGCGCATCATCCCGCTCTGGCAGCGCCACCTCAACTTTCGCGGCAACACCAAGCTCTCCCTGCGCGATATGACCGGCTACCTCAACACCCGTCGGAAGCGAGGCCGGGAGCGCCCGCTCTTCGCCTTCCTCAACCTGATGGAGACCCACCTCCCCTTTGGGCCGCCCCCGCGCTTCATCCATCGCTTCGCGCCCTACTATCGCACCAACCGCGAGGCGCGCGACTTTATGCGTGAGTACAACCAATCGCACTACCGCTGGATGATCCCGCTGACGGAGCCGCTGACCGAGCTTCAGGATCGCATCCTCAACGATATGTACGCCGCCGAGATCGCCTACGAGGATCACGCGCTGCGCCAGCTCTACGCCTATTTGAACGATCCGCGCGTCCGCGATAACACCGTGGTATTCATCGTCTCCGATCACGGCGAGGGGATGAACCATCACAACTTCGTCGGGCACTCGCTCGTGGCCTACGATGATCTCCTGCACGTGCCGCTGCTCGTGCGCTATCCCCCGCACTACGGCGGCGGGCAGCGCATCCCACAGACGATTTCGACCCGCCGTATCTTCCACACCGCCCTGAAAATGGCCGGCGTCCCCGCGCCGGAGCAGGAGCCTGCGGCGGAAGCGACCCGCTATCTCCCAACCGGCCCCCTTCCCCGCACGCCTGACGAGGCGCCGGGGCCGGAGACGCCCGTCTTCGCCGAGGCCTACACGCCCGACACGCTCTTGGCGCTGATGGAGAACTACACGCCGGACGCCATCGACACCTTCCGCTGTCGCTCGATGCGCCGCGCCGTCTATCAGCAGGCGCACAAACTCATCACCGTGGGCGAGCAGCCCGATGAGCTGTTCGCTATGCCGGAAGATCCCGGCGAGCTGCACAACCTGATCGCAGAGAAACCCGACCTGGCCGACCACCTCTTCGCCATCCTGCGCGATTTCGTCGCGGAAGCGAAGGCGCAGCGCCCATCCGACTGGAAAGAGGAGCGTGTGGACATCGAGTCCGACGAACAGCTCACCGAGCGCCTGCGCGGCCTCGGCTACATGCAATAAAAATAAGCCGTGCCCGGCCACATTCCAACGGCCAGGCACGGCTTCTCAATCCTCAGTTCTTAGTTCTTACCCTTACCCCTCACACCACAATGACGCGCGTCCCGTCCTCGTATTCCTCGGCTTTCTCCGTATAAGTATCATAAGAGGTGACCGGATCGACCCAGCGGAAGATCCACTTGGCCGCGTCGTTCGAGATGTTCACACACCCGTGGCTATGACGCCGACCATAATCGTTGTGCCAATAGGTGCCGTGGATCGCCACGCCGTTGCCGGCGAAGTAGACCGGAAACGCCACACCAGGCAAATCATAATCAGCGCCGACCATGCGGCGGGTCTTGCGCTTGTACAGCACCCGAAAATCGCCCCGAGGCGTCGCGGTGCTGTACAAGCCCGATCCGATCCGCGTGTGGAACACGGAGAATTTACCTTGATAACAGTTCAAGGTTTGCCGGTCGATATTGATCTTCATCCACTTATCATCCACGCCCGCATCCATAGGCGCGATCATCTCCGGCGAGAGGCGCCGCACCGACGAGGTGGGCACGTAAGGGCCGGGCGAATAGGTGATCCCCTCCTTGAGTTGATACCACCACGCGCCTTCAAGCTTCTCGTCTGGCACGGCGGCCACCACGCGATAGATAGTGCCGTAATAGAGCTTGCGCGCAACGTAGGCATCAATATCGGGACGCCAGCGCGCTTCCGCGAAGGGCACGCAGACCTCCACCCAGAACCCCGCCTCCGGCACGTCGGTGATGATCTCGCTCTGCAGCTGCGTCTCCACCGGCTGGACGTAGCCGCTGTGAATGTAGCCGCCCTCCGTCTGATACCAGATCGAGTTGGTAGGCCACGGCGCCTCCCCCGACACGGCGGCATAGAGCGGAATTACATCGTCGCGACGCTTGGTCGCCACCCACGCCGCCGAGGGCGAAGGAGCTTCGCGCACCGACTGCGACCACCACGTCGTGATCCGCCCCTGCGATGCGGGCAGGGACACTCTATCATCCTCTGGCGGGAGAGCCGCCGCCACAGGCCATCGCGGCGCCATCAAGGCCGCGGCTGCCACCCCACCCAATCTCAAAAACTCTCGACGCGTTAATTTATTCATAATTCCCTCACTCCCCTAATCACTTCACTATAATATGGTAACTACCATTATAGTCTAAAATTTACAAATCGAAAACCAGCAACCCAGCAACCCTTAATTCTTGATCCTTAATCCCCCTCACTGGCAAAGTTCCGAAAGCACAGTATAACAGAGAGTCGAATGGATCAAACCCATCTCTGACTATCAACATAAGGAGACGACATTGACCGGATCATTAGCTACATCGAAGAAAACTACCCCCATACCTCAAAGTGCGACGCCCATCGAGAAAGCAGAGTTTCAGGCGGACCGCGTGATCCCGCTGGCCGCCGCGCACGGCATCCACGATACCTACCAGGCGTTTCTGCCGCCGTTGCTGCCGGAATTCATCGAGATGCTGGCGCTCAGCAACACCCAGGCGGGCCTGCTGACCGTCTTTCTACGCGCGCCCTCGCTCGTGCAGCCCTTCATCGGCTACTTGGCCGACCGGGTGAGCCTCCGATATTTCGTGATCTTAGCCCCGGCGGTGACCGCGCTCGTGATGAGCCTGCTGGGCGTCGCGCCGAATTACCTCGCCATCGTCCTCCTGCTGCTCATCTCTGGGCTTAGCTCCGCCTGTCTGCACGCCACCGGCCCGGTGATGGTCGGGCGCGTCTCCGGGCGGCGATTGGGCCACGGCATGAGCTACTGGATGGTCGGCGGCGAGGGCGGGCGCGTGCTCGGCCCATTGATCATCACGGCGGCGTTGGGCACGTTGGGCTTAGTCGGGATGCCCTGGCTGATGATCGGCGGCCTGCTGACCTCACTGCTGCTCTTCACGCTGCTGCGAGAGGTGCCCGCGCGCCCGCCCAACGCCGGGGAGGCGCTCCCCTGGCGCGATGCGCTGCGCGAGATGGGGCCGTTCTTGGCGCTGATCATGGGCCTCGTCATCACCCGGGGCTTCATCGTCGAGGCGATGAGCACCTACCTGACCATCTTCCTGCGCGAGCAGCAGGCCGAGCGCTGGCTGGCGAACAGCGCGCTGGCGATGTATCAGGCGGCCGGCGTCGGCGGGGCCATGATCAGCGGATCCCTGAGCGACCGCTGGGGACGCCGTCGCACGCTGGGAATCTTCCTGCTCATCGCGCCGGCGCTGCTGCTGGGCTTTCTCACCGTGGAAAGCTGGCTGCGCTTCCCCCTCCTGCTGGGATTGGGCTTCACGACGATCTCGCTCACGCCCGTACTGATGGCGCTGATGCAGGAGAGCTATCCGCAGAACCGCGCGCTAGCCAACGGGATCTACATGGCCTTCAGCTTTGCGCTCCGCTCCGGCGTGACGGTGGTGATAGGCGCGCTGGGCGACGCCTTCGGCTTGACCACGGCCTTCATCATCAGCGCGCTGGTGGCGTGGTCGGGCCTGTGGTTTGTGAGCAGATTAAACAGATAAACATACCATCCAGGGCGCAAAGGCCGAGTTTTGGACGTTGGACAACTTTCAACTTGTAACTTT
>CAYXVS010000034.1:0-17964 GCA_964468735.1 uncultured Anaerolineales bacterium
ACACTGCTCATCGGGCCTTTGTTTTTGTTGCGACCGGGGCGCTATTATGATTCGGCCAGGCGCTGCTTGAGGTACGCGATGTTGCTCACGGGCGTCGGATCCTCGCCGTTGAGCGCGGCGGTGTAGTAGGAGACGTAATCGCCCAGGTGGATGAGGGAGAACATCTGCGCGAGCGCCGAATCGCCGCGCCCGTCCAGCGCGTACACGGGGATGTCGTTGCGCTCGAACAGCTCTTCCGTCACCTCCCAGCGCGTCTGCACGCGGGGATGATCCAGCTTAGAGCGGAGGAAGATCGCGGCCATGCGCGCGCGCACCTCCGCTGGCTGCGCCAGGCCGACGACTAAGTTGTGATTCAGCTCCGGGAGTTCGTCCCAGAGACCCCACTGCTTGGCGTTCTCGTTGAACTGGCCCTTCCAGCGGCGCGCAACTGGCGCCAGGACGCCGCTGCCGAAGATCGAGGGCAGCTTGCCGTGGAGATCGCGGGCCAGTTGCTTGGCCGGATTCTCGTCGGTGGGCGTAGCGGGCAGCAGCGCGGATTGCATCTCCTCCAGCAGATCGGCGGTTGCTGGGACATCATCGCCGGCATCGGGCAGAACATCCAATCGGCACGCCAGGCCCAGCAGAAGGGTGAAGGAATAGCCCAACGCCGCGCGGGGTTGGGCATCGTAAGAGAAACGCCACACGGGCGCGCCCGCCTGCTCCGCGATCTCGGCGATGGGGCCGCCGCCCGTCATCGCCAACAACCGCGCGCCTTGATCGCGCGCCTGCTCGAAGCAGCTTAGCGTCTCCTCGGTGCTGCCGGAGTAGCTGGAGCCGACGACCAACGTCGCTTCGCCCGCGATGTAGGGCGGCAGATCGTAGCCGCGCACGACGGTGACGGGCACGCTGCCCGCGCGATCCATCAATCCGCCCAACAGATCCCCGCCGATGGCGGAGCCGCCCATGCCAACCACGACGAGGCGACGGATCTCGCGATAGGCGTCGGGCAGGGGCGCGCGCTGCGCTATATCCCACGCTTCGCGCAGTTGGGTGGGCAGTTCGCGGATTCGCTCGCCCATCTGCTGGGGATCGAATTCAGCGTAAGATAGATCATCCAATGATAATGAATGGGTCATACGGTTATCCTCCTCTAAGAATCGGTTGAACGTTTCAAGTTGCAAGTTAAAAGTTAGAAAGTCATCTATCTCAACCCTTGCGAAGGTTACACAACGCCATTTTCAATAAGTAACCACCGCAGATCAAAAATGTAGTTCAACACAAATCAATTCGCAACCTTCGCAAGGTTGGCCCGAATTATGTCTTCAGGTCGTAGACGTCGCCGCGCGGCCAGCCGGAGTGTTTGGCGACCTGGCGCGCGGCCTGCGAGTGGGAATCACCCGCCGCCATGCGCTCGGTGAGCGCGACCAGCACCCGCTCGCGATCCCAGACGGCGGCCTCGGCGGGCGCACCTGCGATGACGAGGGTGTATTCGCCGCGTGGGTCTTGCGCTTCGATGTGCGCCAGCGCGCCGTCGATATCGCCGCGCCAGACCTCCTCGTGGAGCTTGGTCATCTCCCGGCAGAGCGCGATGTCGCGATTGCCCAATGCTTCGCGCAGAGCGTGCAGCACCGCCGCCAAGCGATGGGGCGAGGCGTAGCAGACTAACGTCGCGCTGAGGGACGCGATCTCGGCGAGTGCTTTGTCGCGCTCGGACGATTTGCGAGGCAGAAAACCCAGGAAGAGGAAGCGATCGGGGGGCAGGCCGGCGGCCACCAGCGCGGCCGTGTGCGCCGACGGGCCGGGGATCGGCACGACGGGAATCTCGCGCTCCACAGCGGCCTGAATCAACTGGAAGCCGGGATCGGAGATCACGGGCATGCCCGCCTCCGAGATGAGCGCCACATCCCCCTGAGCCAGCGCATCCAATATGGTAGGGAGCTTGCGGCGCTCATTCCCCTCGAAGTACGAGGTGAGGGGCGTATCGATCTCGTAGTGACGCAGCAGGTAGTGCGCCGAGCGCGTGTCCTCCGCCGCGATGAGCGCCACCTCCCGCAGGATGCGCACGGCCCGGAAGGTCATATCCTCCAGGTTGCCAATCGGCGTGCCGACGACATAGAGCGTAGGGGTCATCGATGACTCTTAGCCTCAGTGATTCTTCGTGAAGACGATGTAGGCCATCGCGGTGGAGCAGTACCCCTCAAAGTTCAGGACAATTTCCTCGGAGACCGGCGCGTGAGGCTCGTACTGCGAGTGGATCTGGACGCGGAACGTGCCGCGATTCTCCATCGGAGCATTGCTGAAGAACTGCTCCCAGCCGGAATCCCCGTACATCTGCTTATCCCCGGAGTTGACGACGACATCAATACCGCCGCCCCAGACGTGAATGGGATAGCCCCGGAGCGGATTGCCGTCCAAGTCCTGCACGATGCCCGCCACGCCCGTCCAGTTGCACCCATAGTAGGGCGTCTCGTAGGTCAATTCGTAGGTGAAGGGATAGGGAGAGCGGGTGACGCGCGGCGTGGTGGTGGGCGTCGGCGTGGGCGTCTCCGTCGGCGGGATCTCGGTGGGCGTGGGCGTGACCGTCGGCGTGAAGGTGGGGAGCGGCGTAGGTGTGATGGTGGGCGTCGCGGTCGGCGTCCACGTGGGCACCTCCTCGGGGCCGGGCGTTGGGGTCGGCGTATCCGTGGCGACCAACGTCATCGGGGTGAGTTGAACCGGCGGGAAGGGGTTGATGGGCAAGTAGGGGTTAAGGGCAATGGCGACATAGACCAAGATGATGATAAGCGTCATGCCCAGCATCAGCAACGTCAGAATGTCGAAAATTCGGTCTCGATTCACGATAGGCCTCCTAAATTTCAATGGTGGGCACGGGGGATCAAAGGGAGGTTATTCCGATACGCCGGTCGCCGTGGAAGGGAAACGTTGAATGTCAGCTTCCGACCAGAGCTGATCTAACCACCGGCGCCCCGCACGATCCAGGATCAGGCGCATATTCTCCGGGCTGATTTCCTGATCGGGTACGCGATCAAGCACTTGAATGATATGATACCCTAAAGGACTGGAAACGATCTCGCTGACCTGACCGGGTTGAAGTTGGAACGCGGCCTCCTCCACCTCCGGGGAGGTCAACACGCCTCGGGGAAAGTCCCCCAGGTCGCCGCCATTTTCGCGCGTACTGCTATCTTGCGAATAGGATTGCGCCAGCGTCGCAAAATCGGCGCCGGCCTGCAACTGCGCGAGGAGCTGTTGCGCCTCCGCCTCAGTAGCGACGACGATATGACGCGCGTGGATATGCTTACCGTGGGTCGGGACGTCGGCGGCGACTTGATTGGCCATCTTCGTGGCGATCATCTCCCGCTGCAGCTTCTCGCGCATCTGTTCCTCCGTCATCCCTTCTTTCGCCAACCATTCCTGGAAGGCCGCGTCGCCAATATCCTCCTTGAGCGATGCGATATTGGCATCCACCTCCTCCATCGAGACGGTGACGCCAGCCTCCTGTGCGGCCTGTTCGATCAGAACTTGCTCGATCATCCGATCCAACACCCACTCGCGATCCCGAGCCAGAGCGGCCTGACCTTCCGCCGTGCTGGGATCTTGTCCGGCGGAGGACATCGACGCCTCGTAGCTGGCGATCTGGCGCTCATATTCAGAGAGCAAAATCGGTTCGCCGTTGACGAGGGCGGCCAACGGCTCTGGCGTCCCGGTCGCCGTGGGTGTTGGGGTGGTCGTCTCAGGGGCCGATGTTGAGGCGGTCGCCGTGGGATCGGCCACAGGGGACGGCGCCTCCGCCTGTTCACATCCCGTGATAAGCGCCGCGACCATCAGTAAACTAAAATACATCATCCAGAAGTTTCGTTTCTTTATCTGCATTTATCAATATCCTCCTAACTCCAGTACACGATTCATTATAGACTGAGGCGCTCTTTTAGGCAATGAATCCTTTTTCCATAGCCGGTTTCACTCTCATTCCGACCTTGACATGCCTTTTTGAATGGCATAGAATCAGATTGGGTTGACGATGAATCTCTTACATGGACATCCAATAGAGGGGCAGACGCGATGGCGACGGCACAGGTAATGTTCAGACATGACAAGCGTGTGAAAAGCGGCATCCGCCCTATCCAGGGCCAACGGGATATGCCCGCGATTGTAGAGTTAATCGAGATCGGGTTTGGCGAGGAGTTGGACCCCAAAGGGCGAAAGATGTTGGAGCAGATGCGGCGCGTGGCCCAGTATCAGCGCTGGGCGCAGTGGCTCTCCCCCTCGCAACCGACGCCCAAGGGGCTGGTCTGGGTGGAGGACGGGCGCGTGGTGGGCAATCTCTCGCTGCGCGCAGCCTATCCGCGCCACACCGGCGGTTGGCTGATCGGCAACGTCGTGGTGCATCCAGAGTTCCGCTCGCACGGGATCGGCCGCGCGTTGATGGATGCCGCGAGGGAGGAGGTGCGCTCCCATTCGGGGAAGTGGGTTGGTCTGGAGGTGCGCGAGGATAACGAGGTTGCCTGCAAGCTCTACGAAGATATGGGGTTCCAGGCCGTGGGTCGCTTGCAACATCTGATCCGGCCGGCCGACGAGGCCTGGCCAACGAGGCTGACGTCGCAGAGGACGTGGCACGCCTCGCGCCCAAACGATAAGTACCGCTGGTTCAATTTAGCCAAGACGATCCATCATCGCCGCCAGCGGGAGATCTTGGGCATCCGCCCGAACATCTACGAATTCGGAGGGATTGGCCGCGCCATCGAGATGTGGTTTTCAGGCGAGCGGGAGCGAGCCTGGCTCCAGATGGCGGGGGACGAGGCGCGATTGGCCGCGCGGGTGTGGACGGATCGCCGCGCTCACTTCTACGTGTGGGATCTGCTGATCCATCCATTGGCCGGCGCGGCGGGGGCGCGCGAAACCTTAGCCCATGTGATGCAGGCGATGCACCGCGCACGCCCGTGGACTACCGTCGCTCTGATCGCGGATCAGGCCTCGTTACATCAAGCGCTGCTGACCGTGGGATTCAACACCCATCGGACGTTGCTTCAAATGCAGTGCGATCTGCTATAAGACTCTACCCCGTTATCTGTACGAAAAAACCGGCTCCCTGAAAAAAGGAGCCGGTTGTCTTTTTTTTGAGATTGCCGGACGTTACGGCGTCTCCGTCGTGGGCGTCACCGGCGTCGTTGGCGTGGGGATCGAACTGGGCAAAGACGAGGATGCTGAGGACGAAGACTCTTGTTGCGTCGTCGGGAACTCCGGCATCGGGATCAGCGGCGCAATGCCTTCGCTGGGGAGGATGCCCCACTGTACATTCTGGAGATTACGCACAAACTCCCATTGCGTCAGCTCTGGAAAGGCTTGGAGCGCCTCACCGCGCTTCTCGATGCTGTAAGCTTCCGCATCGGCCAGCAGGCGCGCCCGTTCAGCCTCCGCCTCGGCCATCAGCCGGATGCGCTGAGCTTCCGCCTCCGACAGACGAATTTGACGCTCCTTCTCATACTCGGCGGCATCCGATTCATATTTCGCCGTCTCAATGGCCTCCTGCGCGATCTGTTTATCCTCGATAGCATCGACATACTGCTCGCTAAATTCCACCTTACGCACCAGGAAATCATTCAATACGACCCCGAACTCATCGAACTCCTCAGCCAGCGCGGAACGCACGGATTGCTCGTAGTCGAAGATCCCCTCATCGCTGTAGAGATCCGCCGCCGAATAGTTCTGCGCCCACAAGCGCGCGAGATTCCGGGAGTGGGCCTTGACGACATTCTCAACGACGGCCCCGCTATAGCCAATATTCTGGGTAATATCCACCGCGTGCTCCGCCGGGATGCGAAAGAGCAGCGTGTACTTGACCCTGATCTGCTGCCCGTCCGTGGTCTGCGCCGTGACGGCCACATCGGTGAAATCGGCGCCGGACTCCTCTGGATGGTCGCTCGTCTCATAGGATTGCACCACGGTTTGCACCGTCACCAAGCGGTCGATGAAGGGCGTCTTCCAGTGCAGCCCCGGCTCGAAGACCTGGCCGGTCAGGCCGCCGAAGCGCACGATCAAGCCCACGGTGCCATATTCCACCGTGGTGTAGGCGTTGATGAGCGCAGCGACGCCGAACAGGATCACCGCCACAGCCAAGCCCAATCCAATCGCCAGACCGATGCGCCGCCGACCGCCGCGACCGGTGAGGACGAGGATCACAGCCCCCGCAATCACGCCGATCACCAAGACGGTGATCAAGGTGGGGGCAGCCGCACCTAAAAATGCTACGATAGCCATAGTTCACATCCTCCTTGTTCTCTAATTTTGGGAAGAATTCAACGAAGCGATACTGCGTTGCCGCAGCACCTCATAAAGCGCGATGGAGCCGGCGATGGCAGCGTTAAGGGAGTTGATCTCGCCCTTCATTGGCAGCGCCATCAGCCAGTCGCAGCGCTCCCGCACCAAACGACGCAAGCCCTCCCCTTCGCTGCCCACGACGACGGCCAGCGGCATCGTGAGATCCGCGTCGGTGTAGAGCTTCGCGCCGGGGACAGCCTCCAACCCGGCCACCCACACGCCCCCCTCTTTGAGGCGAGCGACTTCCTGGGCCAAGTTGGTGACCTGCGCGACCAACAAATGCTCGACGGCGCCGGAGGAGGTATTGACGACCGCGTCGGTGATCTCCGCCGCCCGCCGCCGCTGGATGATGATGCCGTGCGCGCCGGCCGCCTCGGCGGTTCGCACGAGACTCCCGACATTGTGGACATCCTGAATGAGGTCGAGCATCAAGAGCAGCGGGGGTTCTTCGCGCCTCTGGGCCAGATCCAACATCTCATCGACGCGGGCGTAGGGGTAATCTGAGGTCTCCAGCGCCACGCCCTGATGGCGATCATGGCCGACGATGTTATCTAATTCGTAGGGATCGACGGCCTTGATCGGGACGCGGTGTTGCTCCGCCAGTGCGATGATCGCATCGATAATGGTGCTCTGTTCCACGCGCTCGGAGAGCAAGAGGCGATAGGGTTGTCGCCGTCCGGCGCGCAAAGATTCTCGAATCGCCTGACGACCGTAGAGGGTTTCGCGCATCGATTGGCTCTCCTCTATTCTATCGAAGCGACTATGAAGAGGGCGTTTGACTCATCACGCGCCAGCTTGTGCCCTCCGGGCCGTCTTCCAGGGCGATGCCCATCTCGGTCAGCTGGGCGCGGATCTCATCAGCCTTGTCCCACGCGCGCTCCTCACGATACTCCTCGCGGAGATCGAGCAGCATCTCGACCAGACCCTCGACCATATCGCCGCCGACGCGCTCGTCCACCAAATCCTGGGGCAAGATACCCAACACATCGCCGCCCAGCTCCTGCGCGATTTTATCCATCGCGGCCAAGGTCCCTGTACTTACCTCCGGCTCTTGATCCAAATAGCGATTGACCTCCTTGGCGAAGTCGAAGAGCGTGGCAAGCGCTTTGGGCGTGTTGAAGTCATCGTTCATCGCGGCCTCAAAGTCCTGACGATAATCCTCAAGGCCGGCGACCTGGGAAAGGATGGCCGTGTTGACCGGCTGCGTCGCCTCCATGCGACGGCGGAGTTTGCGGATCGTGTGGTGCATGCGGTCGATGCCGCGCTGCGCGGCACGCAGGGCCTCGCGGCTGTAATCCACCGGGCCGCGATAGTGGCTACTCAAGATGAAGTAGCGAATCGCTTCCGGCGTATAGATTTCCAGCGCATCCTTGATGGTCAAGAAATTCCCCAGGCTCTTGCTCATCTTCGTCCCGCTGACCGTCAATGAGCCGACCAACAGCCAATAGTTGGCAAATTGTTGATCGTGGCGCGCTTCCGATTGGGCAATCTCACATTCATTATGCGGGAACATGTTCTCCAGGCCGCCGCCGTGAATATCGAAGGTCGCGCCCAAGTACTTGTTGGACATCACGGAGCACTCGATGTGCCAGCCGGGATATCCCTCGCCCCAGGGGCTGGGCCAGCGCATAATGTGCTCCGGCTCGGCGCGCTTCCACAGAGCAAAATCGGCCGGATTGCGCTTTTCAGCGCGTATGGTCACCCGCGCGCCGGCCTCCTGATCCTCCAGCTTGCGGTGGGAGAGCTTGCCGTACTCCGGGAATTTCTCCACCGAGAAGTAGACGTTGCCATCGACCTCATAAGCATAGCCCTTCTCCAGCAGATCTTTCGTCCATTGGATGATCTCCGGGACGTGACCGCTGGCGCGGGGGGAGATGTTCGGGCGCAGCACGCCGAGCGCGTCCATATCGTCGTGGAAGCTCTTGATGTAGGTATCGACCACCTCCATCGGTTCCACGCGGTCGCGGCGCGCGCCCTTCGCAATGCGATCCTCGCCCGAATCCAGCAGATGGCCCACGTCCGTGAGGTTGCGGACGTAGCGGACCTGGTAATCCAGATGCTGAAAATAGCGCACCATCGCATCAAAAGAGACATAGGTCTTGGCATGGCCCAGATGGGAATGGTCATAGACCGTGGGGCCACAGACATACATATTCACGCGCCCCTCATGAAGGGGGGTAAAGGTTTCTAGTTCCCGAGTCAGATAATTGTAAACTTTCAGTGCCATTGTTTCAACGCTCCCTCAATACTCCCTTTAAGATTGTCCGTTATTGCCCAGCCGCGCGAAGATCATTCGCCCAGCAGCCGTTTGGAGAACCTTACTGACGGTGACATCTAAGGTCTCCCCTAGATGTTCAGCGCCATCCTCGACGACGACCATTGTGCCGTCATCGAGATAGCCCACGCCCTGATTCGGCTCCTTACCTTCCTGTAAGATGTGGATGGCGAAATCTTCGCCCGGCAGGAGCACGGTCTTGACGGCGTTGGCTAATTCGTTCACGTTTAGTACGGTCACCGATTGCAGTTCGGCGACGCGATTCAGATTATAGTCATTGGTCAAAATAGAAGCCCCCAGCTCTTTCGCCAGAGCGATCAATTTGTCATCCACCTCGCGCACCTCAGGGACTTCTGCATCGGTGATGCGCACGGGGACGGGCGATTCCTCCTGCAACTGCCGGAGAATCTCCAATCCGCGCCGTCCGCGATTGCGACGCAGGGTGTCCGCCGAATCCGCGACGTGTTGGAGTTCGTTCAGCACAAAGAGGGGGACGATCAACTCGCCTTGGATGAAACCCGTGCGACAAATGTCGGCGATCCGCCCATCAATGATCACGCTGGTATCCAAGAGCACCGCCGGGCGACACGCTTCAGGCACGCCAGCCGAGGAAGTGGCCGCATCTGAGGCGAAGTTGGGGATAAACTTTTCCCACACACCGTGCAGCACATCTGTGCGTGTGGTCGTAACCACTACGCCGATATAGCCCATAACGGCAGCCACAACGAAGGGCAAAACCTCCCCCAGGGGGCTAGGGAGCAAGGAGATCGGATAAGCAGCGATCCCTCCCAAGGCTAAGCCAACGAACAACCCGATGGTAGCCGAATAGATAATGTGAGCTGGTAACTGCTGAATGAATTTTCTAAGTTGATGGAAAGGCTTGAGCGTCAAGCTGGGAGTAAACACAAAGCCAATCCCAGCGCCTAAAATGCCAAAAATAATCGCCAAATGTTCTCGGATAGGAAGAGGAATAAAAAGCTGTATCGCGGGATTCTCGCTTAAAGCTATACCGATAGATCCAAAAACTAATAATCCTAAAATTCTCAAAATAAGCTTCGCAGTCATTGCATTCTCTCCATAATAAAAATTGCGGGCGACTTAAATCAGTCGCCCAGTATGAATAAATTTGTCTGCATAAGTATGTCATCAGCTCGAACATACTCTTTATAATGCTCCTTGGACGGCATAAAGGCTAAGGGCGATCATTATTGGGCAAACGAAACAGTTCTAAGCGTCTGAAGAGTAATTTTTCGTCTTACTTCGAATTCCCTCATTCCCAGACATAAAGAGGATAAATCTAGCTCCATCTTAACACAGTCAATCAAAAAGTCAAAAATTTGACATTCTTATGAGCTTCATTATAGTGGATACAATCTAAACCTGTAAAGGATCGAACTGCAAACGCCACACCGCTACTCGCTTGTCAATATCCACATAAGGAGGGCCAGCCGATGCAATGTCCCGAATGTCATGCCACGCTTCAAGAGCGGACTAACCTCGCGCCAGGAGATCGCATTTTCTGCTCCGCCTGCGGCGTCGAATTGGAGGTGACACGCGCCCATCCTTTGGCCGTCGAGGTGGTCTATGATTTTGAGGAAGAGGAAGAGATGGCCCTCTTGCGGGAACGATGGTCGGATTTGCGCTGGCGAGATGATCTACCTTGAGGCGGTGAGAGCCTTTGACATCGCGACCTGAAAAGAAGTCGTCTCAATCTGTAGGAAAAGCCCCGGCGTTGACCGGGGCTTTTATCTATCGACAAGCTTGTTGCTGACGTTTTAGAGCGAGCGGCGGGTGAAGAAAAACAACCCCCCTAATCCAATCGCCAGGATCAAGACGATGATACCAGCGACGCGCAGCACGGTGTTAAGGACTTGGGTCACACTCTCTGTCGCGGCCTCCCCCTCGACGGGGGGCGGCGACTCTTCCCCCTCCGTAGTATTTGGATTGGGCGTCGTCTCCGCACCTTCCGCACCTGATGAAGCTGTCTCATCGCGCACGTAGCCGATATTGACTGAGGAGGTCTGTCCGGCGCCCAGCGCCACATTCCACGGCCCGATGTCGGTTGTGTAGCCGGATGGCGCGCTGTGGCGCAGAATATAGTTCCCCGGTTCGAGATTCTCAAAACAGTACGGCTCGCTGATGCCATCCGTCGTGTATGTATCGACCGGGCCGGCCGTGCCCAACAAGTTAAACTCCGCGTTCGGCAACGCCATCTCGCCCTCTTCAGGCTGATAGAAAGCATCACCGTTCACATCTTGGAACGCCAAGATGCAGAGAGAAGCACTATCTCCAGTTGGCGCAGCTGGCGTCGTCTGTTCACCCGTTCCTGGTTGGGCCTCCGGTGGATTCTCGGTCGCTGCCGGCTCGGTGGATTCCGTCCCTTGATCCGGCGTGGGTGTCGGTGTGGGCGTCGGGTCGACAGTGCTCGGACTGCCAGAGATGATAACCTCCTGTCCAATAGAGAGCAGATCGTTGGGGCCGAGCGTGCCCGCATTGAGCCGTCGCAATTCATTGACATCCACATTGTAGGCCAGCGCAATGCCGAAAAGCGTATCGCCAGACTCCACAATGTGCACCACTGCGCCATCGGGGCGCGGCGTGGGCGTGAACTGCGGCGTCGGCGGCACCTCAGAGGTCGGCGGGGGCGGCGGCGAGGTCGGCGTCGGCGTCTCGCCGGTCGAGATGAGCTTGAGGCTCGCGTTATCCACGTAGGCGTCGTTGTGCTGCAACTTCCACTTAGCGTAAGCGCGGGTGAACAAGGTCGCCGCGCCCGCTTCGCCCACGGTCGCCTGCACCGGCCCGACAAGACCAAACTCATCATAGTGATAATAAGGATTGCTCCAAACAACATTGCTAGAGAAGGGGTCTGTGCCGCCGTTTGGATCAATGCCGACCTGGAAGTAGAAGGCGTACGGTTCCGCACATGATAGAGCGTTATCCTCAAAATGATCACAAGACCAGGCATGCGCATAGAACGATCCTTCCACCACCGATCCAGGCGGAATATTCCGCACGACCTGAAGATAACCGGCGTTCTGCTTCCTAAAGTAGGTAAAACACTTGCCGCTGTAATAACCGTCATAGATACGCAGGACTGGTTCTATAAAATCTGCCTCTCTGGCAATGACATGACATTCTGGTCGCCCAAATTCCCCTTCCTGCCACCACGTCACCCATCCCTCAGGGGTGTAAATCTCGCCATAAACGGCACCCGTGAAGGTGTCGCGCGTCCAGTTGTTGGGATTTGGGCTGGAGTTGTTGACCGGGCGTCCAATCCCCTCAAAGCCTGGATTTTGCAATAGATTAGTTCCCGGCTCCTGAAAGACCGGGCGCACCGTCTCAATCGCCAGCACAGGCGCGACCATCATCACAGCAAGCGCCAACAAGGACAAAGCGCTTAAGAATCCACGTCTCCAGTTCATCGAATTGTGCCTCCTTGATATCGATCAGAGCACTTCTTATTCTCATATCTCGTTTTCATATCTCGCACCACATCTCACAAATGTAACATACAACACCGCCGCCTGCGCTTCGGCATGTCGATCGCGGGCGGCGTTGGTGGCTAAGGATAAGGCCGTTTCAAGAAGATAAACCTTCCAAATACAAGCTGTTTTCCAAAAAAATATTAAGTTTGGGGGATTTTAAAATTCTCGAGCTACCTAAGTAACTGACATAGCAAGCTAGTTACTCTCCAATCAACAACAAAGCTATTATTAACTTCTTATCCTTAGCATTCGTATCGAGAAACAGCGGCGGATTTAGTTTGTAGTTTGATATTGGATTTATTCTCACAACAGCGAAAGGGATTATATCATAGGGAATTGCCTTGTCAAACAATGCAGAACAGGGGATACATCCATGCCCGAAAAAACGAGGATTGTGATATACTTTGAGAAGAAGAAAGCAAAAA
The DNA here is from genome assembly GCA_964468735.1 of uncultured Anaerolineales bacterium. GTDB lineage: Bacteria > Chloroflexota > Anaerolineae > B4-G1 > SLSP01 > JAAAOZ01. Next base: position 12,480 of record CAYXVS010000034.1, read on the forward strand.
GCACATCCCCGCGCACGCCGCTGCGGAACATTTCTCCCCCATCACACGTTTAACAAGTGATGTATGTGTATATGTGTGTATAGTATAAATGAAGCCAGCCAAACAAATGAGGAGAATTACAAAGTCCTATGACAGCCCCTAGCACGCAATCCACTGCGCCTAAGCGCGTGCATCACGGTGTGATCATCAGCGCCGTGGCGGTGCTGATGGTTCTACTCGCCGCCGCGACGATCTTCTGCGGGTGGGTCTTCGCGCAGCGGATGCAGCGCCTCTATCGCGGGCAGATCTATCCCAACGTCTACGCGCTGGGCGTCAATCTGGGCGGCAAGACGTCGGAGGAAGCGGAGGCGGCGCTGGTCGAGGTCGCATCCTACGTCCAGACCGGCGAGTTGGTGCTGACGGACGGCGAGCAGCGATGGATCTATCCCTGGTCGGAGGCCGGTCTTCGCGTCGATGTGGCGGCCACTATCGACGCAGCGTATGCCGTGGGGCGCAGCAGTAATTGGCGGGATCAACTGAGCGTGTGGCTGCACTATCACGAGGTCGCGCCGCGCTTCACCTTCGAGGCGCAGGCCGCGCGCGATCTCCTGACGAGCTTAGCGGAGAAGGTATCCCAACCGCCTCTCGATCCAACTGTCCGCCTGGAGAGCGGCGCCGTCGTGATCGTGCCAGGCGAGCCGGGCCGCGTCCTGGCGGTGACGGAGACGTTGATGCGCTTGCAAGCCAGCAGCGGCAACAGTCAACGGGTCGAGGTGCCGCTGGTCTTCGAGACCGTCGCGCCGAAGCAGCCGGATACGGAACGCATCACCGCGCAGGCGGAGACATTGCTCGCGCGCACGATCACCGTCACAACCTACGATGTGCTCACCGAGGAGACCTTCACATGGACCTTAGATCGGGACATCATCGCGCCATGGCTTCACCTGGTCCCTGGCCCGGAGGGGGAAATGATGGTCGATGCGAATCTCTACGCCATCAGCGATACCCTGATGCGCATGGCGAAGAGTATGGGTGAGGGACGAGGCTTTCGCTTCGATGAGGCGGCGGAGAAAATCTTGCAGACCTTCGACGCGGGAGGCGGCAGCGTCCAACTCTATCTGACGCATCCGGTGCGCACCTACGAGGTGCAGGCGGGCGACACGCTCACCAGCCTGTCGACCAAATTCGGCATGCCGCCGGGGCTGGTGGCAGAGGCCAACACAGATATCGACATCGACCGTCTGAGCATCGGGCAGGTGATCACGATACCCTCACAAGATATACTGACGCCCTACATGCCGGTGCTGGATAAGAAGATCGTCATCAACTTGGACGAACAACGGATGTACGTCTACGAGGATAACACCCCGATCCACGACTGGATCGTCTCCACGGGCCTGCCGGATTCGCCCACTCATCGCGGCGTCTTTCAAGTCCTCAATAAAAAGGAAGAGGCGTATGCCAGCCAGTGGGATCTCTGGATGCCCTACTTCATGGCCATCTATCCCGCCGGTGGGCCTGTCTACAACGGCATCCACGAGCTGCCCATTTTGGATAACGGACAACGACTGTGGGCGGGGAATTTGGGTCGCCCGGCCTCGTTCGGTTGCATCATCTTAGGCATCCCAGAGGCGGAGACGCTCTACAATTGGGCCGAGATCGGCGTGATCGTGGAGATTGAGTGATGAGAGTTGACTTTTTAGAACGCCGATCTATCATAGCAGCACACTTCTATAAATCGAGTAAGGATTTACCGACAATGGAAGAAAAAGTATCCCCAATTTATATAGCCCGACAACTCCGCGAGCGTGATTTGTTCTACTTCACGCCCTCCCTCCTGGCGGATCTCTTTCATCTGGGTCATCGTCGAGTTTATCGCTTAATCGCACAGCTCAAAGACAAAGCACTCATCACCGAGGTAGAGAAAGGAAAGTATCTCCTTTTAGGACTAGAACCCGCGCGGGTGCTCTCCCACCCCCTCTTCATCGCCAGCCATCTGGTCGCGCCAGCTTATATCTCCTACTGGTCCGCTCTCCATTTCTATGGATTCACGGAGCAAGTACCACTCAGCACCTTCGTGGCAACCACCAAGAAAAAAAGGCCCGTGGCATTTCGTGACTTCCGATTCCGATTTGTCACCATCAAACCGCAAAAATTTTTCGGCTATCGGCGGGAGATGATAGGGGATCTACCCGTGATGATAGCCGACGAGGCAAAAGCCATCGTGGATAGCTTGGATCTCCCTCACTATGCCGGCGGCGTGGAAGAACTTTCGAAAGCTCTACAAAATGCTTTAGCATTGACAGGGGAAGAGATGGTTGAGACTTTGATTCGCTACGCCAACCAGATGGGAGATAAAAGTTTAGGCTCGCGGCTAGGCTATCTCCTGGACAACCTTGGATATGCCCCTGAAAATCTCCCTAAATCTGATAGCCCGGTCAAATTGGATGTGGCCGGCCCACGCAACGGTGAAATCGATCCCGACTGGCACGTCATTATCAATGTACCTGAGCGCTCGTTGATGCCTAGAGGCATCGGCTGATGTTGACCAAATCCCAAATCCAACGCATCGCCCAACGTAATGGCGTGGGAATGCACGTTCAGGAGCGCGATTATATCCAGCATCTGATCCTCTGGTTGCTTTACACGCGAAGTCAAGCTTTGATCTTCAAAGGCGGCACTGCCCTGCGCCTGGTCTATGGAGGCAATCGATATTCAGAGGATCTCGATTTCAACGGGGCCGATGATACATCTGCATTAGAAACGCTCTGGCAAGCGGTTGTCGAGGGTCTGGAGGATTTCGGCATCGTGGCTGAGATACGCAATATCTGGGATTCAGACGCAGGCTACAGCTTCGACATCAGTTTCCAAGGACCGCTCCACGATGGGCGAAATAGAAGCAACGGCAAGGTACGAATAGACATTAACCAGCGGTTAGAAGAAGTAAAAACCTATCGGGACCTGGTCACCTCACCTTATGACGATGTACGTCCCTTTGTGGTGACGGCCCTGGCAAAGGATGAAATGCTAGCCGAGAAGCTCCGAGCGATGTTGATAAGGGGCAAGCCCCGCGATCTATACGACATCTGGCTCCTCCTGCGGCAAGGCGTAGAACCCGATCCGCGATTAATCGAGCGCAAACTTGCCCTCTACGATAGAACGTGGCATCGCGAGGCGTTGAATACCGCGATAGAGCACGTCCGCGCCGACTGGGAACGAGATTTGCAAGCGTTGTTACCTCAGTTTGTGCCCCACGAAATCGTTCAAGAGCGAGTAAGATCTCTCTTACTGGACTGACGATCTCTTCCCAAAATCCTCCTCGACAGTCCTACTCCGTCGCCTCTTGACCCACCCAAAAGTGATCTTGCAAAATTCGAGGGGAGGGCCGCACCCAAACCCCCTGAATCTGCTGCTCCTCGCCATTCGGGAGGGCGTCGGGATTGACGTAGCAGACATTGGGCGCTGCCCCAAATCGATTCTGATACCGCTTCGCCGCGCGGGCGACCTTTTGCGATAGATCGCGCGAGCCGCCATCGAACCACAACAGTCCCACGTTCATCATTCCACCTGCCTTGCCAGATACCAGGCGTTCAAGGGAATATCCTGGTAAATCTCGAAGATACCCTCGCGGCAGCGCACGCGAAAGAAGTGCCGCGAGGTGTTGCGCTTCACCTCTGTCCACGCCTCCACGACGTGATGGATATCGTATTGCTCACCACGCCACATAAACCGCCGTGGAAAGTAGTTGTGCCGCCGCGAAAGCAAGCGGATTGGCTCACTCTTTGAACGATTGAAGATCGACATTAAGCTCATGACTCCTCCCCTCCTACGATGGTGAAGTTACGCTCGCGGCGCGGGGCCATCGTCCACGCCCCGTCGCCGTACTCTCCTGGGCCGCTTTGCCCCAGCGCCGGACGCTGCGCGCCATAGCCCGGCAGCGCCGACGGCGTCACCACGATCACCGGCGGGGAGCCTGTCGGCTCCGACCGCGCATAGCGCTGCTGGCGCGCGCTCTCCCGCCGCCACAGCAACAGCCCGATGCCCGCCGTGGGGATCATCACCAGCACGCCGCACGCCAGCCCCAGCAGCAGCGCCAGCGCGTCGTCGCTCAAGCGCTGCGTCACCACCACCCCCGCCGTGATCGCGAAGATCGCGCCGACCAGCAGCACAAAGCGCCCCACCCGCTGCCCCAACGAGCGCCCTGGCTCCTCCGGCGGCTCATATCTCTCTCGATTGTATCTCTGTCTCATCTCATCCTCCTCTGATTGCCAGCACCGGCTGCCTCGCGCCCGATGCGCCGGAAGCTCTCCTCCTCGATGTACGCCACCTGAAAGCGGATCGGCGCTTCGCCGCCGCTCACCGCCACGAAATCCCCGCGCCCGTTCAATAGATGGGCGTTCGTCCCGCCGCGCCCCGCCGCCACCCGCGCGTCCGTGGCGCTCACCACCTTGCCCACCAGCCGCAGCGGGAAGTTGGCGCGCATCAGCCCGCTGAGGATCGCCGCCGAGGGCCGCTGCGTGGCGGCGATGAGGTGAATGCCCGCCTCGCGCCCGCGCTGCGCCAGTCGCGTCAGCGCCTCCGAGACCGCGCCCCCGCCGGTGAAGACCAACTCCGCCAGCTCATCGATCAACACCGCCAACGTCGGGCGCCGCTCGCCGCGCTGATCGCGCACCTCCATCGTCCGCACCAGCGAGCAGAGCGCCTCGCGCATCTCCTCCGGCTTCGAGACCGGCGGGCGCGCCAGGTGCGGCGCATCCCGCAGGCCGGCGAACGCGCGCCCCTTGGGATCGATGCACACCAAGCGCAGCACGTCGGGGCGATTGGTCAGCACCAGCGAGGCGCCAATCGTGCGCAGCAGCGCCGACTTGCCGGAGCCGGTGGTGCCCGCGATGAGGATGTGGACGACCTCCGGCGCGGGCAGGCGGGCCAGCAGCGGCGCGCCGTCCTCCGTCAGGCCCAGGACGGCCGTCGCCACGGGCGTCGGGCCGATCTCCTCCAGTAGGGAAAGCAGACGCACCTCCTGCGGTTCGGGGTTGGGGAAGGTGACGACGACGCCTTCGCGGCCGCGCCCGATGTCCAAGTTGGGCACGCGGAGCGCGAGCGCCAGGTCATCGGCCAAGCGCTTGATCGCGGCGAAGCGGATGTGGGGCGCGGGGTTGAGGAAGAAGCGGATGAGGCGCGGGCCGACGGTGCCGCCGGTGACGCGGCTGGGCGCGCGATGCGCGGAGAGCACGGCCTCCACGCGGTCGGCTTGATATTCAAGGTAGGGACGCAGCTTGTCGCCCACGACGGCCTCCAGAGGGGAGAATTAGACCAGAATTATGGATTGTCCTCAGAGATGCAGTTTTGACCTCTTGTTCTCGTTTGTTTCTTCAGCCATAGGGTCAAAACTGCCAAGGCGGGTTTCACCCGCCCATAGAACATTTGTTCTAATCATAGCACGCTCTGGGAGGCTTGTCAACTACTTTTCGGGGGAAAAACGGGGAAAATGGGGGGAGAATCGTTG
>CAYXVS010000035.1:0-13768 GCA_964468735.1 uncultured Anaerolineales bacterium
CCATGGCCGCGATCACGCGCCGCATGCCCTCGTCCAGCGAGATCTGCGGCCGGAACTCCGGCACATCGCGCATCAGTTTGTCCGGGCTGTAGTAGGTGTGATGGGCGAAGATCTCCGCGCAGATGTCGAAGTCGGGAATATCGAAGCGCTGGAGGGCGGCGAAGGGCGCGCCGACCAGCTCGACCTCCCGGCCCAGGACGCGCATCGCGGTGCGGTGATAATCGGCCCAAGTGACGAATCCCCGGCGCATCATATTGTAGGTCTGGCCGATGCAGCGCCGCCGACCCAGGACGTTGGCGAAGGCCAGCGCCGCGTCATCGACGTGGAGGTGTTGGTGCAGCGCTTTGCCATCGCCGCAGACGACGATGGGTTTCCCCTTGCGGATGCGGTCGATCCACGAGAAGTCCATCGCCACCTGGCGGAGCAGCCCTTGCTGCGGGCCGTAGGTCGTCGAGGGCTTGATGATGGTGACGGGGAAGCCCTCATGGTAGTAGGCGGCCAAAAAGACGGCATCGGCGGCGGCCTTATCGCGCCCGTAGGCCGTGAGGGGCCGCAGGGGATGGTCCTCGGTCACGGGGAGCCAGTCGTAATCGATGCCGTAGGTGCAGACGGTGGAGCACATCACGAAGTGGCCCACGTCGCGGAACGCGCGCACGCTGCTGAGCGCGTCCTCGCGGTTGAAGCAGATCATATCGATGGCCGCGTCGAAGCGCTCGGCCTGCATCGCCTGCTCGAACGCCTCGCGATCCCGGCGGTCGCCCTGGATCAGGCGCGCGCCCTCCGGCACGTCCCCGCGCTGCCCGCGATTGAAGCAGGCGACCTCGTGGCCCTGCTCCAAGAGCATGCGCACGATGCTCGTGCTGATGTTACCGGTTCCGCCGACAATACATATTTTCATAGTGAGTCCTCCTTATGTGACTCTCTTTGTTCGGGCCGGCGTTTTTTATCCTCCCCAAGAGGACCCCGCCGTGCCCGTGGATATTCCGTAATGAATTAATTGCGAGATTCGACTAGTAAGTGTGCGAAGTGTGTACAACAACTCGGTCTAAACATCGACGCCCAAAAAGGTGCGGATCAAGTAGCCGACCAAGAAGCTGAATCCCGCCACGCCTATGCTCAGGCCGGCCATCTCCAAGAAGCGCTGGCGGAATGAGAGCTGTTTGGCGACGGAGATGTAGTAGTTGAAGAGCGCGATGATGGTGACGGCGATGGTCATCGTCACCGCCAGGCAGAGGTAGTAGTTGTCCAGGAGCAGGTAGGGCAGGATCAGCAGGATGACGGTCGCGAGATAAGCGGCGCCGGTGTAGAGGGAGGCCCGCACGGGGTTTTTGCCCGTTTCCTCGGATTTGGTGGAGAGGTATTCCGAGGCGCCCATCGAGAGCGCGGCGGCGATTCCCACGATGGAGCCGGAGAGCGCGATCAGGGTGGTGTTTTGCAGCGCCAGCGTCAGGCCGGCCAGCGTGCCGGTCAACTCCACCAGCGCGTCGTTCAGCCCCAGCACGATGGAGCCGGTGTAGCGCAGCCGCTCCTCGTCCAGCATCTCGATCAAGGTATCCTCGTGCTCGTTCTCCTCGTGGACGATCTGCTCGGTCTCCTCGACGGCGCCTAGCAGGCGCTCGTAATGTTCCTGCGCGTCCTCCTCGCCAAGTTCCATCAGGCGGATGCCAAAGGTGAATCCGAAGAGGCGGCTGATCCAATCGTACCAGGTGATTTTGAGGGTGTTCGGCTCCACGTCCTCGCCGGTGTACTTGCGCCAAATCTCGTAGTGACGGTGCTCATCCTCGGCGATTTTCAGCAGGATGCTGCGGTTTTCGGCGGACGACATCCGCTTGGCCAATTGCTGATAGATGTGATACTCGGTGATCTCGTTTTCTTGGAAGGTCAACAGTTGTTCGCGAAGTTCGTCATCGATGGGCATTATGGAGCCTCCTTGTCTAAGTCAAAGGGCTGAAGGGTCAAAAAGTCGAAAGTCAAAAGCCAAAGGTCAGAAAGTCACAAGGATGGGTGATCCTGACTTACAACTCGATAATCACGCCCTCGTGGGGACGCAATTCGAGCGCGTTGAGGCTGACAAGCTCCTCGCGGTCGAGGTGGGTGGAGAGCGCCACGCGGCCCTCGTCCTCGTCGGGGATGTTGAGGCGTCGCGGTTCGTCGACGAAGTTCAGCGCGATGAGCCGGCGCTGCTCGCCCGCCTCGCGCAGGTAGACGTAGCAATCGCTGTCCTCCGTCACATTGACCGTGCGATAGGCGCCGCCGTAGAGCGCGGGCGTCGCGCGGCGCTGCGCCAGCAGGCGGCGGTAGAGGGTCAGGATCGAGGTCGGATCGTTCGACATCACGGCGACGTTGCGCTCCTGGTAATCATCGGGGATGGGCAGCCACGGCGCCACATCCGCCGGGCAGAAGCCCGCGTTGGGGCCGTCCGTCCATTGCATCGGGGTGCGGGCCACGTCGCGCGTGCGCTCCGGCCCCAGATTGATGCCTTGCGGGTCCTGGATCTTCTCCGGCGGGATGACGCCGTTCTCCATGCCCAGCTCGTCGCCGTAGTAGAGCGTCGGCGTGCCGCGCAACGTCAGCAACAGCATCGCGGCGACGCGCGCCGGCCCTTGCCCGCCGAAGCGCGCGGTCAGGCGCGGGAAGTCGTGGCTGGCGAGCACGTAGTTCGGCCAGGCGTAATCCGGCAGGATGCCCTCCAATTCCTCTACGGAGTGGCGCATCGAAGCCGCGTCCCACGGCGCCTTTGCCAGCCGGAAGTTGATGGGATGATCCAACTCCGGCAGCGCCTCCGTGCCGAAGTATTGCACCCAGCGCGGCCACTCGAACCACAGCTCGCCGATGCTGAGAATGCCCTCATATTCATCTAATACCGCGCGCATCTCGCGCAGGATGGGGTGAATATCGTCCTGATCCAAGTTGTATTTTTGGAGCTGCCGGCTGAAGAGGTCGTTCTCCGGCAGATCGTCGGGCGCATCTGGATTAGGCGGATTGTCGCGCAGTTCGGCGTCCTTGATGATCAGCCCGATGACGTCCATGCGGAAGCCATCGACGCCGTGCTCCATCCAGAAGCGCAACACGTCGTACATCGCCGCGCGCACCTCTGGATTGCGCCAGTTCAGCTCCGGCTGTTCGGGGCAGAATTGATGCAGGTAGTACTGGCCGGTCGTCTCGTCATAGGTCCACGCCGGGCCGCCGAAGAAGCTGCCCCAGTTGTTGGGCGGGCCGCCGTCGGGCGCCGGATCGCGCCAGATGTACCAATCGCGCTTGGGATTGTCGCGGCTGCTGCGCGATTCGATGAACCACGGGTGCTGATCCGAGCTGTGATTGGGCACGTAATCCATAATGATCTTCAGTCCGCGCGCGTGCGCCGCCTCGACCAGCGCATCGAAGGTCGCCATATCGCCGAACAGCGGATCGATGTCGCAGTAATCGGCCACATCGTAGCCAAAATCGGCCATCGGCGAGGGATAGACGGGGCTGAGCCAGATGGCATCGATGGCCAGGGCGGCCTCCGTCCCGCCAAGATAATCTAGCTGCTCGATGATGCCCTGCAAATCGCCAACGCCGTTGCCGGTCGTATCCTTAAAGCTGCGGGGATAGATCTGGTAGATGACGCCGCGCTGCCACCAATTTAGGTCTTTGTAAGATTCGGTCACGTTTTCGCTCCTTTTCAAAAGTCGAAAGTCGAAAGTCGAAAGTCAAAAGTCCAATGTCTATCAGCATATCCCATCCGATAGAGTATCAAAGATTCTCGATTTTGGCTAGTGTAATTTGTACGCGCTGCCGCCGATGAATTCCCGCACGTGCGACGTGGGCGGGATGGCCGAATCGTCCTCCACCGGGAGGATGGCCTGGAGTAGTTTGTAGACTCGTTCGGCGCGCAGATAGGCGTCGATGCGATTGGGGTCGTCTTTATATTGCTCCGTCCACGCGGCGAAGTGACGGAAGAGCCGGGCGCGCATGATGGGCAACTCGTAGGGCGTCGCGCCGTTGACGATGTAATCGGCGGTGTGGGCGTAGGGGATGATGTGGCGCAGTTCGCTGCTCCGCACGTAGTGCCAGTGCTCCAACGTCTGCTGGGGATCGTAGGCCCGCTCGCGTGCGTCGCGCTCCATGCGGCGCATCAGCCGGAGATCCGTGAAGCGGATGTACTGGTTGCGCGGCCCTTTCATCTGCAACAGCGTTTCGATGTAGAGCTTGAACTTTTGCTCCGCCGAGATCGCGGCGGTCATCTCCTCGTAAAGGCCGTGCAGGCTGTCGATGAGGATGATGTCGTTCGGCCCGATGTGCATCGTCTGGTCGCTTTCCTCGCGTTTGCCCGTTTTGAAATTATAGTAGGGGATGCGCACCTCCTCGCCCGCGATCAGCCGCTCCAGATGCTCGTTGATCAGGGCGAGGTCTAAGGCCTGGGGCGTCTCGAAGTCGTAATCGCCGAACTCGTCCTTGGGGTGCATCTCCAGATTGAAGAAATAGTTATCGACGTTCAACTCCACCAGGCTGAGATCGACCTCGCGCAGGCGCTCGGCCAACTTGACCGTGGTGGTTGTCTTGCCGGAGGAGGACGGCCCGGCGATGATGACGATCCGCACGTCGCCGGCGCGCTCAATGATCAACTCCGCCGCCTGGTCGATGTCCTTCTCGTAGGCCAAGTCCGATTCGTGCACGATGTCGGGGAATTCGCCGCGCGCGACGCGCTCGTTCAGGCGATAGACGTTATGCACATTGTGATCGACGGCCCAGTTGAGCACCTCCCAGAGCTTGCGATAGGGGATATTCTGCGGATCGCGCTGAGATTTGCCGTGCTCGCGCCGGCGTCGGCGCCGGGCGCGCTCCTGCCGGTAGAGGATGTAGGCCTTGGCCGTGCGCGCGTGCCCATCTTCGATGAGGACTTTCTCCACGATGTCCTGAATGTCCTCCACGGTGGGCAGCCGGGAGGCGGAATAATTGTCCTCTAAGATGGCGAGCACCTCATCGGTCAACTGCTCCGCCGTCGCGCGATCCCGCCCGCCGACGGCCACTGCCGCGCGATAGATCGCGTTGGTGATTCGCTTGCGGTTGAACGGCACCACATCGCCGCTGCGTTTAATGATGTGAGGAATTTGGGAATTCATCGTAAAACCTCCTGGCTAACTTGAAGAATCGATGATAGATATCCGGTTTCCATGACTAATTGGATGCCATGAAAGCCAATAATTCTTTCTTGAATTGTGCCCATACCCCATGAAGATCGTTTACCAAGGGCATCAATTGGGCTTCGTCCAGCATAACGCCATAACCATGCACAAAGAAGTGTCGGAAGCCGCGATATGCATCCAATTCCTCGGATAGAGCTTGTGTGATGATTTTTTGCTCGACGGCTAAATCTAAGAGGTCTTTATGCGAAGAGGCAGAATGAGGAAGCGGTATGTCCAGATGATGTAACGCCCGCTTGAGTAAGTTTTCCATCCCGTTGTAGGCGTTGTGTAAAAATGTAGCCATAGCTGAGAGTTCGATGACAGTTCTCGGATGTCGGTTTTTTGCTTCTTGTAGAGCAAGGAGTGTTCTCGTGATGTGTTCTTCTTCGATATGAATTTCTTGCAGGAGATTAGCCATACAATTTCACACCATTCCTTTCGACAAGCTCTGTGAACCGTGATGGTTTGGATAAATCAATCACATCCACGGGCTTGGGAAGCTTGCGGAGTAACTCTCCATAGAACTTAAAGAAGAGCGCGGGGGGAATTCCCCTTACGCCGACATCGATATCTTGGTATTTCTCGCTTTCCAACGCTGAGCCAAAGACATAAAGTTCCGTCACGCCATATTTATGGGCACATGAAAGAAGTAGCGCTTTTTCGGTCTCGCTTAACATGATCTATCTCCAGTCTTTAGAATAAATTTCGGCTAATCTTGGGACGAAAGTTTGTTTTTAATTCTACATCACGGCGCGGCCGTGGCCGTCGGCGTCAGCGTTGGGGCGCTCGCCAGTTTGTTCATCACCTGCGAAAGCTGCATGCTGGCCATCACGTGTAACTCCGTCTCATCGGCGGCCTGAGCCAGTTCGCTGGCCTTCTCATAGTGGGATTGGGCGGCTTGATAATCTTTCCGCACCTCGTTGACCAGGCCCAAGTAGAAATGGGCGTGCGGCGAGTCGGGTTCGAGCGCCAGCAGCGCGTTGGCGTCCGCCTCCAATTCGTCAGGGCGATTGATCTGGAGGTAGACCTGCGCGCGCGCCCGCAGGAACAGCTCCGGTGAATCATAGGCCGCTTGTGCGGCGGCGAAACTCTCCTCTGCCGCCTCCGTTTCGCCCAGCATCTGATGGCAGACGCCCTGAAGTGTCAGCAAGTAGGGCTTATCCGGCGTCTCGGCCAGCGCTAGATTGACTTCCGCCAAGGCCTCGGCGTAGTCGCCCTGCTCGGCTAACATCTCCGCGTTCCTTTGATGGCCGTAGGCCCGCCGGACAGCCGGATCGGGCGCCAGGAAGCGCTCGTAGCCGAAGGCCAGCAGCGCGAAAGCGATCAGCCCCAGCACGCCCCACATAGCGATACGCCGCCAGCGCGCGCGGCGCTCGGAGGCGATTTTGTGATCGAGGCGCCACCACCAGTGCGCTTCATCTAAATCGTGGGGATCGCGGGCCTCGCGCAGGTCGCTCAGCGCTTTGCCCCCGCCGAGTTTCTTGAGCAGGCGCGCCTGTCGGTTCTCGAGCTGCGAGCAGAGACTCTCAAATCGCACCTCCTCGGCGGGCATCTGCACGCCCTTCTCCTCTAAAGTGTGCAACGCGGCATCCGCTTGATCGAAGAGATGGAGGATTTCCTTGGCATCCTCGCGGGCGCCATACTTCAACTTGCCTAATTGGATCTCCAATTGATTTAACGTCTCCCGCAGCGCATCGGCGGACGTGTGGGCGGCGCGGCGTTGGCTTTTGCCAAGTGCAGTAGCGATGTCTTTCCTCATAGATCGATTTTATCACCTTGTGGTATCGGTTTCTTCTTGCTTCTATCTATTCTATGCCTCTATGCTACTTAAGGTAGGGGAGAATGCAAGTCGATAGTCGAATAAGCGAATGGGCGAATGTTACCTGTGCTTGATTGTTCTGTGGGGGGCGGTTACAATAGGTCTGATGATGTTGTGAAAGGATTTGTTCTGAATAGGAGATTCGAATGGTAGATAACCTTGACTTTGACTTCGATGAAATAATCGAGCGTCGGACGACGCCGAGCATCAAATGGCAGTGGTACCCGGAGGATGCGCTGCCGATGTGGGTGGCGGATATGGACTTCCGCTCGCCGCCGGCGGTGATTGCGGCGCTGCGCGAGCGGACGGCGCACGGCATCTTCGGCTATGAGCAATCCCCGCCCGGGCTGCGCGAGGAGATCGTGGCGCGCTTGAAGCGCCTGTACGGCTGGGAGACGTCAACTGAGGCGATTACCTTCCTGCCCGGTGTGGTGCCCGGCTTCAACGTGGCGATTCGCGCCTTCACCGCACCGGGCGATGGCGTGCTGATCCAGACGCCGATCTATCCGCCGATTTTGCACGCCGCCGCGCCGATTGGCCGGCTGGATCAGCAGATGCAGTTGACGCAGCAGGCGGACGGCAGCTACGGGGTGGACTTCGATCTCTTCGAGCGGACGCTTACCCCGGAGACGCGGATGTTCCTGCTATGCAACCCTCATAACCCCGTGGGGCGCGTCTTCCGCAAGGATGAACTGACGCGCATGGCCGAGATCTGCCTGGCGCACGATGTGCTGATCTGCTCCGATGAGATCCATGGTGATCTGATCTTCAGCGGCCACGAGCACCGGCCCATCGCCGCATTGGCCCCTGAGATCGCGGCCCAGACCATCACCCTGATGGCGCCGAGCAAGACCTTCAACATCGCCGGGTTGCACTGCGCCTTCGCCGTGATTCCCGATGATGAATTGCTCCAGCGGTTCAAGACGGTGCGGCGTGGCATCGTCTCCTCCGTCAACTTGATGGGCTACACGGCGGCGCTAGCCGCCTATCGCGAGGGCGGGCCGTGGCTGCGCGCAGCGTTGGCCTACATGGAGGAGAATCGCGATCATGTCTTCGACTATGTGACGACCCATTTCCCGGCGATCAAGATGGCCAAGCCGGAGGGAACCTACTTAGCCTGGTTGGACTGTCGCGCGGCCGGCCTGCCGGGCAATCCCCACGAGTTCTTTTTGGAGCGCGGCAAGGTCGTTTTTAACGATGGCGCCATCTTTGGGCCGGGCGGCGCGGGCTTCGTGCGCTTGAACTTCGGCTGTCCCCGCCAACTGCTGGACGAGGGTTTGCGTCGCATGTCGCGGGCGATGGCGACGTTGTGAGGCGCGCATCCCTTGTGAATTTATGGTTTTTTGCTACCATGACTTTGGAAAGGAAGGATAATGTGGCGCAGTGAGCGCGCTAATGAGGACATGATATGTCAGCAGTACCTCCAGAAGCTACAGATACGCAAATGCAACTATCGGAGATCGAGTTTGACGAGACGGCGCTGCGCCGCTCGCTGAACGCCGATCTGCGCGATTCGCTGCGTCCCATCACGTTAGCCCTGGTCGTGCTCTTTACGATCTTCACGGTGCGTCATCTCTTCCTGACGGCGGGAGCGGTGGGGCGGGTGATGACCATCGCCTCGGTGATCACCGTGGGGCTTTTCCTCGCGTTGGCCTGGGCGCTCAATCGCTGGCGCCTGCCCCTCAAGTACGCCCACGCCGTGATCTTCGGCCTGGCGATGGTCTCGGCGGGGAACACGCTGTTGCACCTTGTCCTGGCCGCAAATCCTCTCCAGACGACCAACCTGCTGCTGATCGTCGTCGCCGTGGGTTTCCTCTGCTTTTCCCGCCTCTGGTGGGGCGTGATTGTGGCGAGCATCGGCGCCGGCTGGCTGATCGCGGCGCTGGCTGTGACGGAGAGCTTTACCGAGATGTGGACCCACTTTGCAGTCGCTTTGATCTCGTCGACCGTGGTCTCGTTCATTGTGCATGTGGCGCGATTGCGCACCTTTCGTCGCTTGGAGCGCTTGCGCGCCCGCGATGCCCATCAGCAGGGGCAATTGAAATCCGCGTTGGATAGCACAGAGCAATTCCGCCGCTCGTTGCAGGCGACGATCGGCATCGCGCGATATATCTCCTCGATCTTGGATTTGGATGAGCTGTTGGAACAAGTCGCCGAGCTGATTAAGCAGCGCTACGGCTATCATTACGTGGCCATTTATCTGTTGGATGAGACAAAATCCTATTTGGTGCTGTGGGCGGGTACGGGGAAGGTGGGGCAGGCGCGCAAGGCCGAAAGCTGTCGATTGGCGGTCGATGGGCCGGGTTTGATCGCGTGGGCGGCCCGTAAACGACGGGCGGCCGGCGTGGACGATGTCCAGAAGGATCGTCGCTTTCTTTCGACGGAAGATTTACCGGACACGCGCTCGGAGTTGGCCCTGCCGCTGCGATTGGGCAAGGATTTGTTAGGCGTTCTGGATATTCAGAGCAACACACCGCACGCCTTCGCCGATGAGGATGTCCGCGTCTTCGAAGCGCTGGCCGCACAGATCGCCATCGCCATCGAGAACGCGCGGATGTATCATCGCGAGCGGAAGCGCCGGTTGCTCACGGAGAAGCTCTATGATGTAGGGCAAGCGCTCTCCAGCACGTTGGATCTCTCGGAGGTGTTGGAATTGATCCTCGCGCAGCTCGCCGAGATCGTGCCGTATGATCGCGGCTCGGTGATGCTGCGCAGCGACCGCGTCGGCGGCGACGGGCAGGCGTTGGTCTTCGCCGCCGTGCGAGGCTTCCCGGAGGCCGCCAATCCGCTGGAGATGCACGTGCCCATCAAAGAGGATGATGTCTTCTTGGAGATGGCGCGCACGCAGCGTCCGGTCATCGTGCCGGAGGTGGAGCGCCGGTCGGATTGGGAGTATCTGGAGGATCTGCCGCCCGCGCGCTCGTGGTTCGGCGTCCCCTTGATTTTGGCGGATGAGGCGATTGGTATGCTCTCCATCACGCGCGAGCGCCCTGATCCCTATACGGATGAGGAGGTGCAGTTGGCCGCCGGATTCGCCGGGCACGCGGCGGTTGCGCTGGAGAACGCGCGTCTCTATGATAATCTTGCCAAAGCTAAATTAGATCTGGAGGAGACCGTCGTAAAGCTGGAGGAGCGCACGGAAGATCTGCGTCTGGCCTACGCGCAGTTGGAGCGTTTGGATCGCACGAAGTCCGATTTTATCAGCGTGGCCTCTCACGAGTTGCGAACGCCCCTCACCGTTCTCAAAGGGTACAGCCAAATCCTATTGGGCGCGGATCCGATTAAGAAGGATGAGTACTACAGCCAGCTGGTCGCCGGCATGCAATCCGGCGCGGCGCGTTTGAACACCATCGTCGAAAGTATGTTGGATATGGCGAAGATCGATGGACGAGCGTTGCAGCTTCATCCAGAATCCATCTCGCTCACCGTGGTGCTTGAGTCCGTCGCCAAATCCCTCGAAGACGTCCTTGAGCAGCGATCGTTGAACTTCGTGCGGGAGGGTCTGTCGAAGTTGCCCCGGATCGAGGCGGATGCGAACGGCCTACGCAAGGTTTTTTATCATCTGGTGGTTAACGCCATCAAGTACACACCCGATGACGGGTTGATTACCGTCGCGGGGCGCGTATTGCCAGCGACCGAGGGGTACTACGCCAAGGGTGGGGTGGAGATCACCGTCCAGGACACCGGTATCGGCATCGATCCTCATGTGCAGGATTTGATCTTCGCCAAATTTTATCAGACCGGGGAAGTGGCGTTACACTCTTCCGGCTCGATGAAATTTAAGGGCGGCGGGCCTGGTCTGGGCTTGGCGATTGCGCGCGGCATCGTCGATGCTCACGGCGGTAAGATTTGGGTGGAAAGTCCCGGCCATGACGAGGAAACGTGTCCTGGTAGCACGTTCTATGTTCAACTTCCGCTGACCGCTCGGGTTTTACTGGAGGAAGAGCGTACCGAGATGGCGGTGGATCATACCGTCGGATGACAGCGGTGGAGGAGGGGAGGAGGATGGAAATAAAGCAAGTGCACCCATTGGAAACGCCCGATCTTGAATTGGATGCTTGCCCGGAGGTCAAGGTCAAAATCTCAAAATTGGAGCGGATCGTCTCGATCAGTCAGATGTTGACGTCCACGTTGGATCTCAATAAGCTGTTGGATCTGATCATTCACACGGCGGGTGAATTGGTGGAAGCGGAGGCCGCTTCGATTATGTTGGCTGATGAGCGCACGGGCGAGTTGTTCTTCGCGGCCTCGACCGGATCAAGCCAAGAGGAGCTACAGCATATCCAGGTGCCGATCGAGGGCAGCATCGCGGGCACCATCTACACCAGCGGCGAGCCGTTGATCGCGGAGGATGTGAGCAAGGATGCCCGCCACTTCACCGGCGTGGATCAGAGCCTGCGCTTCCAGACTCGTCAGATCCTGGGCGTGCCGCTCCATGTTCGGGATCGTTGCATTGGTGTGTTGGAGGCGCTCAACAAACAAGGAGATGCATCTTTCAATCAGGATGATGTGGACGTGCTCTCCACGATCTCCTCTCAAGCCGCCATCGCGATTGACAACGCTCGATTGATCGCGCGTCTCCGCGAGGCCAATCGCAGCTTGGCGGAGTTGGATCAGCTCAAATCCAACTTCATCAGCATCGCCTCGCACGAGCTGCGCACGCCGTTGATGATCGTGCAGGGCTACGCTAACTTCTTGAGTGAGCAGGTCACCGAGGAGGCGTCCCACGATCTGGCGATGGTCCTGCGCGGCGTCCGCAAGTTGCAGTCGGTCATTGATCAAATGACGAACTTGAGCTACTTGGAGGGTAGCCAAGGTGCGCTAGATCGCGAGTACTTTGTCCTCCAGGATGTGATCGACGAGGTGTTGATGGATTGGGAACAGATGATGGCCGCCAAGTCGCTGGAGTTGCGACAGCAACTTCCCAAAGCGGAGATCTACGTCCAGGCGGATCGGGCGAAGATCGCGTTGGTGATGAACAACCTCTTGAACAACGCGGTAGCGTTCACGCCGCAGGATGGGCGCGTGGAGATTCGCGTCCGCCCGCTGACCGGCGCCGTGGCGATCTCCGTCGTGGACACGGGCATTGGCATCCCCAAGGAGGATCTGAATCGCGTCTTCGACCCCTTCTTTCAGGTGGAGAGCCATCTCACGCGCCACCATGAAGGGCTGGGGCTGGGGCTGGCGATTGCCCGCCAGGTGGTGCGCCAACACGGCGGGCGCATCTGGGCCGAAAGTGTGTTGGGTCAAGGGACCCGCTTCATTTTTACGCTGCCCAGTGTCCCGCGCGCCAAAGTGGAACAGGAGTTGGAGCAGGAATAGAGGATTAGGCCTAGACGGTGTAAGATCTTCGTAATCCGTATTGCGTAACACGTAAAAGCGCATTTTCCATGATCGGAGACATTCGTCATTCGCAATTCATCATTCATCATTTTAGGAGGAGGTATCTGTGAAACGCTGGGGAATTCTGTTAGCATTAGGATTAGCATTGTTTTGGACGATGCCGTTGGGCGCGCAGGAAGGCGTGGAGATCTCGCCGATGCAGTTGACCATCGCCGGGATGCGTGGGCAGCGCGTCTCGCGCACATTGTTGGTACGCTCCTCAGAAGACGTCACCAAGCTCCGAGCCGTGGCGTTGGATTTGCAGGATACCGAGGGGGAGAAAGTGTTGCCCGCCGATGCAATTCGCGTGGCCCTGTCTGATGAGGAAATCGCGGCGCAATCCCCGCTTACCGTGCCCCTCACCTTCGATCTGACCTCGGCGCCCAGCGGGAAATTCGCCGGTGAACTGCTCTTCAGCTATGACGGCGGCAGCTTTTCCGTGCCGGTGACTGTCCACATCAAAGATCGGCCCTATCTGGCCTTCGCGATTTTACTGGCGGGTGTGGCGCTCGGCGTGGGCGTCTCGCAATATCGAGCGCAGGACCGCCCGCGCGATGAGATTTTGGTCCGCCTGGGCCAATTGCGCACCCAACTCAAGGGCGATGTGAATCTACGCGAGGAGGGGCGGCCATTCTACGACCGCATCGAGGCCGAACTGGTCGACGTGGAGGTCGAACTGGAGCGTCGCGAATGGAAGAGCGCCCGGCAGGCGTTGGCGGAAG
This sequence comes from uncultured Anaerolineales bacterium, assembly GCA_964468735.1. Taxonomy (GTDB): domain Bacteria; phylum Chloroflexota; class Anaerolineae; order B4-G1; family SLSP01; genus JAAAOZ01. The sequence goes on from CAYXVS010000035.1 coordinate 13,092, forward strand.
CGGAGAATCTTTCGCTGAGCTGGCGCCGGGGCCGGAGCGATTGGCTGGTTCAACTGGAGGCTTATAAGAGGTTGCTGGAGAAAATCGAGTCGTTGGATGAATGTCGCTATCTGAACGAGGTGCGGCAGGCCGCGTTGGATGCCTATCGCAACCTCCCTGATTTGGATCAGCCGGCGACCTTCCGCTCGAATCTGGAATCCCTACGTCAGCACATTAATCGATTCATCACCTTGTCCTCGCGGATCGACGATCTGCGAGCGTTAGCGCCCTCCCACGCCTACGAACTGGAGCAAAAGCTGTTTCAACTTGATCCGACATCGGATCAGGAGGCCTTGCAGGCGTTGGCGGGCGAGATGGATCAAGCCTTGGCCAAGGCGCGTCGCGATCATCTGCGGGAGATGGTCGATCAATTCCAAGCGATGAGCGAGCAGCTTTCAGGGCCAGAAGCAGCAAAGTGGCAGAAAGCGGCGGGAGACTACGCCGCCCAGCTCTCCGAGATCTCCGCCCAGGATCAGAGTGCCTATCTTGCGCTGCGCAGCGCGCTGGAACGCGATATGCAGCAGATGCGCGAGACGCCCTCCGGGATTCAAGAAGTCACCCGTTCCTTTGAGGGGGAAGCTGGTTTTTCGATGACGCCCAAGGGAATGCCCACATCTGGCGAGATGTCGCGCGAGACA
>CAYXVS010000035.1:13868-17920 GCA_964468735.1 uncultured Anaerolineales bacterium
TTTTTCGATGACGCCCAAGGGAATGCCCACATCTGGCGAGATGTCGCGCGAGACAGGCTCTTCCCTGCTCGCTGGCCTCCCGAACGTCCGTTCACAATCCTACAAAGAGCTGGGCGAGGATGCGGGGAAGCGCCTGCGCTGGTTCACCTGGCTCACCTACGGCGTCGCCGTGCTCTTCCTGGCGCTGTCCGGCTTCGTCGAACTCTACGCGGCGCGTGCTGACTTCGGAGCGCGGGGCGTGGGCGATTACTTTATGCTGCTGGCGTGGGGCTTCGGCGCTGAAGCGACGCGGGCCGCCGTCGCCGATATGGTTCAGGGGTGGGGCATCACCACGGGCAGTTCTGTCTAAGGCGAGGCGGCGCCCTAGGAGAAAATGATGGCGAACTTGGACGGCGAGGGAGCGATGAATGTCGCGGTGACCTTAGACGCGGGCATCACCGCCGCCAAACGCGGCGATCCGGCACACGCCCGTGAGTTGTTGACGCGGGTCGTCGAGCACGATGAGGAGAATGTGAAGGCCTGGTGGTGGCTGAGCCAAGTCGTCCCCACGGAAGAGGAGCAGATCATCTGCTTGGAGAATGTGTTGGCGTTAGATCCCACCCACGCGCCGGCCCAACTCCTGCTCTCCGAACTACGACCGGAGGCCCCGCCGCCCATCGTCTTCGAGGAAATCGAGACGGAGCAGGCGCCGGAGTGGGACGCTTACATCGGCGGGGATGTCGATCAGACGAAGTACGAGGACTCGGTGCCCGTCGCGGCGCTGGATCGCCTCCCAGAAATGCTGATGGAGCCGTTGAATTGCCCCTCCTGCGCGGCGCCCACCGAATATCGCGACCGGCGCTGCCCAACCTGTGGTCGCAGTTTGTGGTCACGAACGTACGAACTCCCCGATCCGACCCGGCGTTTTACGTTGCTCCTGGCGCAAGAGGGCGTTTACGCGCTCCTCGCGCTGTTATTGCCGGCCTTTTTGCTGATCTATTTGAGCATCCTGGTGGATGTGGATGATTTCTTGGATTTCCTGCCCCTCTACAGCGGTCAGATGGAGGTCTCCGCTGATGTCGCCGAGGCCTTGTTCGAGTTGTTGCCGAAGTTCACGTTTTGGCTCTCCGTGGTTCCTGCGTTGATCGCCGTGTTGATCATCCTGATGTTGCTTCCGCGTTGGCACAAGCTCTTTTTCGGCGCTTTGGGCCTATCGGGCCTGCGCATTCTCTTGCAGCTCATGCTCTTGGGTGTCATCATCAACATGATCAGCGAGAACGCGCCGGAGGAGGTATCCTTATTCTTGAGCATTATGCATTACGTTACGCCAATCATGGCTTTGATCCTCTTTTGCGGCGCGATCGCTGCGTTTATTTTCCTCCTCCGAGCTGAGAAAGAATTCGAAATGGATGAGGATCGTATCATGCTTCAAGTTGATCGTGGCCTTATTGATAGCGAGATGGGGTTGCGGATTGCGGGGCAACGCGCAGCGAAGCGGCGCAGGTGGGCGTTGGCGGCGTTGCATCTGCGGCGTGCATTGGGCCTGAATAAGCGCTTGGAGACGGCGTTGTTGCTGGTGTTAGCCTACATCAACCTGGGGGAGTACGAGCTGGCAGAGGATGCACTCGCGGCGGCCCGACAACTTGGCTTGGACGCGCCGCAGATCGCGGAGTTGGAGAGCTTATTGGAGGAGAAAAGAGCGGTGGCAGATGTCGCCTAAGTGATTCTTCGTGCTGTAGAACAAAAAAAGCGGCCCCTGGTAAAAATCCAGGGGCCGCTTCGTAGTTCTATGAAGTCAGGTCATTTACTTGAAGAGGTGGAGGCTCGCGATGACGGGGGCGAAGAGCGAGGCGACGAGGGACATCACGGTGATGAGGGTGTTGAGCGACGGCCCGGCGGTGTCCTTGAAGGGATCGCCGACCGTATCGCCGACGACGCTGGCCTTGTGCGCATCGGAGCCTTTGCCGCCGAAGAACCCGCTTTCGATGTATTTTTTGGCGTTGTCCCACAGACCGCCGGAGTTCGCCATCAGGAGTGCGAAGATGATGCCGGTGAAGATCGCGCCGCCCAAGAAGGCGCCCAGCGCTTCTGGCCCCATCACGAAGCCCACGACCAGGGGCAGGATAATCGCCAAGAACGCCGGGAGGATCAACGAGGTGAGCGCGCCTTGGGCCGCCAGGGAGACGCAGGCTTCGTAGTCCGGCTCGACGGTGCCGGCGAGGATGCCCGGCTCTTTGCGGAATTGCTCGCGAATTTCCGCGATCATATCGAAGGCGTTGTGCGTTACCGAGAGCATCGTCAGCGCGCTGAAGAGCGGCGGCGTCGCTGCGCCCAGGAAGACGCCCGCGATAACCATTGGATCGAGCAGGCTTAAGGTGATGGTGACGCCTTCGGCGGCCATCTCCGAGGCGTAGGCTGCGAAGAGCGCCAGCACGGTGAGCGCCGCCGCACCGATGGCGAAGCCCTTGGTGATGGCCTTGGCCGTGTTGCCGGCGGCGTCCAAGACATCGGCGGTCTCCACGACCTTCTCGGACATCCCGGCCATCTCTGCAATACCGCGAGCGTTATCCACAATCGGCCCGTAGGCGTCGGCGGAGACAATCATACCGGTGACGGCCAACATTCCCACCGCGCTGATGCCGACGCCGTAGACGCCGCTCAGCCCGCCGGCCTCCGCCAGGAAGTAGGAGACCAGCGTGGCGATGACGATGCCGATAATCGAGGGTACGATGCTGATCAGACCGTAGCTGAAGCCGGTGATGATGGTGATAGCTGCGCCGGAGTCGGAGACTCTGGCTGTTTCTACCACGGGGGGGCGGTCGTCGCCGGTGAAGAAATCGGAGGTGAAGCCGATGACCACGCCGGTGACCAAGCCCGCCAGCGTCGCCCACAGCACGCCAATCTCGTAGCCGCCCAGAAGTACCAGCGCCGTGGCCAAGACCGCGAAGATCAGGCAGGTGAAGATCGTGCCGTTATTGAGCGCGGTGCCGGGCTTACTATCCTCTTTCACGCGCACCAATTGGATGCCGATGAGGGACGCGATCAGGCCCAAGGTGCAGAGGATCAGTGGGAAGACGATGTATTGCGCGGCCATCCCTTCTGTGAAGGCGGTCCCTAATAGCATTACGGCCACCGCCGAAGCGACGTAACTGTCGAAGATGTCGGCGCCCATTCCGGCCACGTCACCGACGTTGTCGCCGACGTTGTCCGCAATCACGGCGGGGTTGCGGGGGTCATCTTCGGGGATGCCCACCTCGACCTTGCCCACCAGGTCGGCGGCGATGTCGGCGGTCTTGGTGTAGATGCCGCCGCCGGCCTTCGCCAGCAGCGCCAGCATCGAGGCGCCGAAGCTGAAGCCCAGCACGATCTCCGGTTGGCGGGTGATGTAGTAGATGGCGCACATCCCCACGACGCCGACGCCGACCATCGCCAGGCCGAGCACCGCGCCAGCCTTGAAGGCCACGTTGAAGGCGGGCGCCAACCCCTTCTCGGCGGCGGTGGCGCTGCGCACGTTGGCCTCGACGGCAATCGCCATCCCCATATAGCCCGCGATGGAGGAGAGGAAGGCGCCCGCCAGGAAGGCCAGCGCCATCGTGAATCCGTAGCCGGGGCTGTCGTGGCTGATGCCGAAGACAATGGCGATGATCAGGGCCATCACCAGCGCCAGCATCAGCAGCGCGCGGTAGAGCATTTTTAGATAGGAAATCGCGCCGTCCTTAATCCAGCCGGCGACTTTTTGGGCCTCTTCTGTGCCGGGGTCCTGTTTCTTCACCCATTGGAACAGCCAGACGGCAACCCCGATAGAGATAAGCCCACATACAATACCAATGATAAGCCAGAGTGATTCAGTCATAATCGTTAGCTCCTCAGAAAATCAATTATAAGGTTAAAAGTTTGCCAGTTGCAGGTTATATAAAGTGAAAAGTTGCAAGTCAAAAGTCGCAAAAACTTGCCGTCTTTGCGGGGATTTTCGTGACGGTTGGTGTGGCGTTAGTCACATAGTGACTCCTTAGATAGTTTTTGTCTCTCGTTGCTGGGCTATCACCTAGACTGCAACGCTATCCAGCAACCAG
>CAYXVS010000036.1:0-17792 GCA_964468735.1 uncultured Anaerolineales bacterium
CTCGTCGGGAATACTTATTACCCTCAATGTATATAGGTTCTAACCAAGTATAATAATCTTCTAATGTTGAGGTGGGTATGGCTTGCCAATCACTGATACTCAAAGGTTGCATTATCCCTGCAACTTGGCGCGTTTGCAAATTGAAAGCCACGAGACCATTTGCCGCCTTGGGCGTATGTCCAATCAGGATATGCCCATTCAGTTCAATATCACCTATATGCCAGCCCTGCAAAACGTCAACTGGCGGGATAACCTCCTGGAGTTCTCCTACTTGTAATACCCCCGTCAAGGTCGGGGTGGGATCTACTGTCGGTTCTATCTCTGCGCGCAGTGCGGGCATACGGCCACAGCCACAAAGTAGCCAACATAAACTCACGATATCTAATATCACCAACCAATATTTGTTCGATATTCGCTTGTTCATCATAACCTCCTGAAAACTTAGTCTGTCATATCCCATAATAACGTAAACCAGGAGTAAGGTTGCTCTTGCTCCTCGTCGTACATTTCGTGCCATTCAAGCTCCGCTTTTTCATCTTGTTGATTGTGAGTTAACCACAAAATCACCGCCGTAGCTGTATTCTTTTCCGCGCCAACGTAATAGGCCAATGAATTCGCCGCAGCTTGCGGGTTATCTTCCTTGTGGTGAATCGGATTCAAGTTGTAACATTGTCCTTCCCATTTCCCGGAATCATTCCACGAACACAAATCGGTTTCGGTCACAAAGCCGGGAGCTTCCCCTGTAGTAATCGGATTCAACATAAAGTCGGGAAAATGATACGAAACGTGAAAGCCACCGTTTTCACACGACTGGTAGGTTTCGCGTCCTTGAATGTAATAGTTGTGCCAACTGTACCCGGCGTACCAGTTGGCTTGCCAAGTGTAAGTGTTTTCCATAAGTTGATAACCGATTTTCCCTTCTCCTCCTACCATCACGACCTGCGGTGGACAAAAGTCTCCCGTGTTTTCGTAGTCGTATCCCCAGTTATACCCTTCCGCATATTGCCCCTGGCTCATAGATGGAGTGAGTACCTGTAAGTGAGGGTAATGCATCTGAACGTAGCTCATCAACGAGACAAAGTAAGCATCCAGTGATTCCCAAGATTCTTGCTCGCTATTTTTGGGATCAGTATCAGGTTCATACCACTCCAAGTTTGGCTCATTGGCAGGCTCAAAGTAAAAACTGTCTTCCGGCCAGCCCTCGGCTAAGTTCTTTTCGTAGATAACTTGCATCTCTTTCGCCAAATCATCCACCGCTCGGAACCACTCGTGGCGTCCCTCACAGTAGTCTATCCCTTCAGGCATTACCCCGGGTTCTGTATGCAGCGTTCGAGCAACAATGGTGCGCTCATCTGGGGGCCACCAGCCATCGTAACCGAACTTGGCTTCCTCAAAGTTCCCCGGAGAAGGTGTCATACGAATGATTACAATTACACCACTGTTCGCAGCTCTGTTGAGGTATTGTCGGATACGACTATCCTCAGGCGTCCGAAAACCGGTGCCGGCAAAGTCATTACATGGGGGCGTCGGTGTCCGCCAAACATTATAAAATTGCGCACTTTGTATGACTACCGCACGCGGCCATACCCCACCAGCATCTCCATCGATGGGCTGTAACATTGCCGCTGGCCAGTCCGCTTCATAGTGCGGTTGTCCCAGGTGGTTACCTAAATGAATCCCCATAGTGTTCTTGCGTGGGGCTAATGGTGGAGGCGGATAGTTGCGCACGATGAGCGGGAGATACAAGGTATACTCTACAGCGATGTGAAAATAGGTTTTCTCATAGGTCTGTTGCCCACCGCTGTAGCAGTACAATTCACTCGCTGGAGCCCAATACTCACCTGAGTGCGTGGCCAATACTGGATCACTCCCCGTTTCAACAACTAACCCGACCCAGCACAGATTATTCGCTGGCCCAATGAGGGCCACGTCACCGACCAAGGCTTGGGTAACCGGCACGCTAGACCAGCCATCATTCTGTAACCAGGTCCCCAAATCCGCTACTCGCAGCCCCTCCAAGTTGGGTTGGTTGGGAATTGGTCGCCCGCCAGCCGCTACCGCCCGGTTCACAAAATGCGCGCCATCGGCCTCTTCGTCGCCAGGGTCATAGCGACAATCCCAAGTGACACTGTCAACCCAAATGTAGCAATTATCAGCGTTGTTTGGGACATTGTGATAGGTTTGTGCATAAGCAAAAGCGGCCCCACGATTATAAGGTACACCCGCCATCACGGTGAGTGTATGGCGCAACACCATACTTGGGGCTAACGGAGCCGCTGATCGCGGTGCGCGGGACCAATCCAGAGAGGTCACCTCCAGAGTGGACAAGAGTTGCCGCAAGTACAACACCGCCGCGTGTCTGTTCTGGGTGGTACTATGCAACCGCAAGCGATACACCCGCTCACCCATATCTACCCACACGGTCTCACTTAAACTGGTTATGTCTGGCGTGATGGTCGCGTGAATCCACCACGCAGGATGGCCTTGCACGGTCACAGCTTCCAAGGTGTATCCTTGGGCTATGCCATAACGTCGCCAATAGGCTAATTCGCTGGTCATAACCTCACGTCCTGTTTCAGGATGCACCATCTCTAGCATTACGATATGGATAGGTGCTTCTTAGTCAGCGTTTTCAAACTCGTACCGGGCACTATCACGCACACCTCTTGTAGCCCGATATACTTGTGCTTGCCATCCTGGCGGGTATTGCACACTGGTTCCGGCACCTAACAGTGAAGCCCAAGTTACATTTTCAGGCTCAGGAATAGATAAACTAAACTCATACGGTTGGTCCGCCCTGACACCCGAAAAACTGAGCATCAAAATAATCGTCAACATCGCCCACGAAATGTACTTGCCCTTATGATACGTTGCTCTTTGTTTATCAGACATATATCTCTATTATACCTCCAAAATAGTCGTTCTGACCGCCGGACGACCCGCGCATCAGCCGCGCCGCGACAACGAAGAAATCAACCTCGCAACAAATCTACCTGCGGACGCGCCACACCCTCGCGACCAGCCACGCAAGCGGCGTCGGCTGCATGCGCTGGTTAGGCGCAGCTAACTGTTTGTGACGCTGCTAATTACGCGAACCATTAAGATTGCAATCAAATTCTATTGTATCATAGTGAATTCCAAAAACTGTATACGCATAAACTTTGCCGGTAAATGAGTAACGACACCCATCTTGTTGAAATGGCTCTACTTCGGCCACTCGTACAGCAGTACAAATGAATGTTTCTGGTCCGCTGCACACTAAAAGCTGTGCGTACATATGCATCCACCCCGCATATTCTTGGGCTTCACCTTCATATACTTCAACACCACTACGAATCAATAAACGTGGAAGAAATTCAGCCAGAGCTATCAGTAAAAGCACAGTAAGTATTCCTAAATATATCTTTTTTTTCATAACACACCCCCTAGTGTAATTAGTGGTTGAGTATTACAAGAGGCAAATACACAAAGTGTGTCTGCCATTCGAAAGTTCCAGGAATGGGATCAACCGTATAAGGTGCATAAATGTCACGATGTTGATCACTACCGCCAGGGGATGATCCAGCATAACTTGTTAGCGGGCGGGATCTTCGCCGTGGACGGGACAGGCATCCGTCACAGCGACTATCACGTGGTGATCCTGCAACAGGTGGGCGAGGCGGTCCCGTTTGTGGTTGATTGGCGGGTGCAAGGGCCGGGGCAAGAACTGGCGGTGGGACGGGAGATGGTGAGCACGCTGCGGGAGGAGTTGGGGGCCGAGGCCATCGAATGGCTGTTGATGGATGGGGCTTATGTGGATGGCGAATGGCTCGCCAAACTCCAACGCCAGGAGATCGGGGCGGCCGTTCGGGTGTATGTGGAGATGAAGATCTTTGAAGAAATGCTGTCCTTGACCGCCTTCCCTGAGTCGGGTTTTGAACCCTACACCTACGTCCGGACCATCCAAGGTCACAAAGAGCAACACACCGTGGAGTTAGCTTTGCTGCACGATATGACGGCGTGACCCAGCTATTGGAAAGCGTGGCGGAAGATGAGTGATAATCCCCGCACCGACTGTCCGGGTCTGAGCGGATTGCTCATTCGAGAGGAACGGGAAAATGAGGTCGGGGAGACGGAACAGATCGTCTGGGGGCTGGTGTTCACGCGCCCGGTTGCCAGTCGCGAAGAAGCGTTTGAACTCTGGCGCCAGCGGTGGGGGGGGAGAACCAAGGCTTTCGGGAGTTGAACCAAGGAGGATGGTTGGAAAGTCAGACCTGGGGCCGGAGTGAAGCCGCGATCTGCACCTCCATCGCCCTCAAAATCGGCGCGCATAATTGCTATTGCCTGATGCGGACTCCCTTGGGCGCCGAGTTAGCCGTAACTGGCCTCCGCGACTTGCAGCATCATCTCTTTGGCTCTCCTCCCCAGGTGATGGTGATTGTCGAAGATGAATATGCGCTGATGACGGCAGAAGAATTGGTCACATCCCTGGGCGTCGAGGTGTCCACGCTCCTCGATCCCACCCTCCGGGAGAGTCCCACTTAGGGCCGGTTAGGCCCGGCATAGAGCGTGGTCCGCTTGACGAGACACAGCCCATATTGCGACTCTGAACCTGCCATCGAGCGCAGGCATGAGCACCCCTGTCCATCGAGGCCGCGGCGAGGACCGTTTCTTCAAAATCATGCCCGCCAGCAGCGAGGGAAAATCGCAACCACCAGGGCTTACCCGAGGAATCAGGAGCTTGCGCAATGAAATTTATGGATATATTTATCGCTTGAGACTGTAAGTTGCATTCGCGCTGACGGCTATTCGCTTATCTCCCCCATCCCTAGCGGCTTTCAAAATGTCTGACCGGGAAGTCAAGCGTTTTAGTGAGGCAGAGTATGGCTAAAAAATCAAAAAAGTTGCTAGATCAGGTACGGGATGCGATCCGGCGTAAGCATTATGCGCGCCGCACCGAAAAATCTTACGTCAACTGGATTAAACGTTTCATCCTCTTCCACGACAAACGCCATCCCAAAGAGATGGGAGCGGATGAGGTGGAGGCGTTTCTGACCTATTTAGCTGTGGAGCGGAATGTTGCCGCCGCCACTGCGTTACCAAGTCGACGCAAAATCAGGCGCTCAGCGCCTTGCTCTTCCTTTACCAAAACGTGCTTGAGAAAGATCTTGAGCGTGCCATCGATGCCGTGCCTCCGGGGACGGCTCCAACGAGTTGTCCGATCGTGTGCGCGCCGCCGATTTGCTTGCCGATTAGCCCGTCAGCTTGAGCCGCTTGTTAGGCGGCTTTGCATAGCCATCTGACTGATTTCTTCTACGCTTTTATCTGTCCACAAGCTACGCTGCCACTTAGTGTAATCAAAGGGTTCCCGCAAGAGCAGCGTAATAAAGCGTTCAGCATTCAATTCGCCTAAGGCTTTGATTAACGTTTCTAGCCCTTGTACTTTGAGTTCTGTATCTGTGATCATTTTCGCCCCTCCAGATAAGGCGGTTCTAAGAAAATAAACCTCCCAAAAACGAGTGGTTTCCTGAGGGAGAAGTATCAGGTTTGGGAGGTTTTAATTTCTGGAACTATCTAAGCACGCTCTGGGATACCGAGAGCGACTTTTCCGGTCGATTTGCTTCGAATTCCCATCGTGAGCGACAGGAATGGATCACGCGACGCCGCCTCTACATTCCAATCACCGTTTCTTCTGATGACAGATGAGCCGAATGGGCGTGCCGGGGAAGGAGAAGGCGTCGCGGATACGATTTTCCAAGTAGCGCTTGTAGGAGAAGTGCATCAGCGCCGGATCGTTGACGACGAGATCAAACGTCGGCGGGGCAACGCCCACCTGGGCGGCGCGATAGATGCGCAGGCGGCGCCCGCGGCGGCTGGGTGGGGCATGTTCGGCCATGGCATTGAGGAGGAGATCATTGAGCCGCCCCGACTCGAGGCGATGGAAGCGCGCGTCGTAGACGTTCAGCGCCGTGGAGAGGACGCGCTCGACCGCGTAGCCGGTCAGCGCAGAGATAAAGAGCACAGGGATAAAGCTGAGGAAGCGGAGTTTGTATCGCACCTGCTCCTCCAGATCGGAGCGGATCTCGCGCATATAGGGCGTGGCAATATCCCACTTGTTGATCAGGGTGACGGTGCTCACACCAGCCTTGGAGATCATCCCGGCGATGTGGGTATCCTGGGAGGTGATGCCCTCGTTGGCATCGATCAGCAGCAGCGCCACGTCGGCGCGCTGGAGGGAGCGGGCCGCCCGCAGCACGCTGTACCGCTCCACGCCGGGATCGATTTTCCCGCGCCGCCGAATGCCCGCCGTGTCGATCAGAACTACCGTGCGATCCCCCCAGGTCATCTCCGTATCGAGCGCATCGCGTGTGGTGCCGGAGACGGGGCTGACGATAGCCCGCTCCTCGCCCAGCAGTCGATTGAGCAGCGAGGATTTCCCGACGTTCGGTCGGCCTAAAATCGCGATGCGGACGGCATCCTCCGGCAAGGGCGCGCTGACTTCCGGCGCGGGCAGCATCTCCACCACGCGATCTAATAGATCGCCCACACCGACGCCGTGCAGCGCCGAGACGGTGGTGATCTCCGGTAGGCCCAGCTCGTAGAACTCCATCGCCGCCAACGCGCGCTTATCGCTGTCCACCTTGTTGACGACCAAGAGCACCGGCTTGTCCGTGCGGCGCAGCAGATCGGCCACCTGGCGATCCGCGCCGGTGATGCCCGGGATCACATCGGTGAGGAAGAGAATCACATCAGCGGCGTCGATGGCCTGCTCGGCCTGGGCGCGAATCTCCGGGATAAACTGGTCAGAATCCTCCAACAGGGGCCGATCCGGGCCAGGACGCCGTCCGGCCTCCACGCTGGGGGGCAGAATCTCAATCCCGCCGGTGTCCGTGACAAGAAACTCTCGCTCCTCCCACTCGGTCGGCGCGATGATGCGATCCCGCGTCGTGCCGGGGATATCGCTGACCACGGCCCGGCGCTCGCCGATGATACGATTAAAGAGGGTCGATTTTCCAACGTTAGGTCGACCCACAATAGCAACTAAAGGTTTTGGCATGCAGCCTCCAGATGATCCAACGCAGGTCTCCTCAAAGGGCGGAAAGGCATTCCAACCCACGAAAATTTTTAAGGAGAGTCTCGGAAGTTAATATGGTGCGTCAAACGCGCTGTTTGTGCTCATCAAAAGAGAAAAGGGAGCTGAATTATTCCCCGCGTTCGTCAATTCGTCAACCATCATTCGTCAATTAGTATCCGTTTAGTTTGCGAGCGGATTTTACGACTCTCCTGAAGAAAGCCGGGTTTTTAACGCAAAGGCGCAAGGATTTTTAAGGTTATGTTTAAGATTATGCAACAGAAATGAAAATAATGTTAATAATTTTTATATCAACCTTAATTTTCTTAGCGTCTTTGCATCTTCGCGCCTTTGCGTTGGTTTTTTCAGTGGGGCCATTTTACAACATTCAAAAAAACTCTCAGTCCCCGTCTCGGGGACGAGGGCTTGGAGCTTTGCTCATAAGACTAAACTATCACGTCAATTATAAAGTCTGAAGATTCTGGACCTTGGCCCTCGCGAAGCTTTGTCGTTTTGATGCTTTGTTGTTTTTTGGATCAAAGACTCTCCGGCACTTCTTCCACATCCTCGTAAGAGTTGAGCACAAAGGCGAAAGTGCTCCCCTCCCCCGGTGTGCTCTCCACCCAGATGCGACCTTTGTGCTTCTGGATGACGGAACGCACAATCGCCAGACCTAAACCGGTGCCGTGAACGTCCTCGGTCTCCGGCGCCTGGACGCGATAGAAACGCTCGAAGATCTTGGGTTGTTCCGCCATCGGGATGCCCAGGCCGTTATCCTCCACGCGGACGATGACGTGCTGATTGTCACGCATCGCGCGCACGCGCGTCCATCCCCCTGAGTCATTATATTTCAGGGCATTGCTGATGAGATTCTCAATCACCTGTCGCAGGCGGCGAGCATTGCCCAACACCCAGAGCGGATGGTCCGGCAGCTCATAGGATAGCTCGACTTCAGCCTGTTCCGCCGGGATGAGATAGGTCTCGACCGCCTCTTTGATCACCCGATCTATCCGACAGGGCAGCATCTCCAGATCGTACCCCGCCTCGATGCGCCCAATGTCCAGCAGATCTGAGATCAACGCGGTGATGTGGCGTAGGCTTCGCAATGCATTCTGAATGAAATCCTGTTGCATCTCGGTGAGGGGGCCGACCCGCTCCAACAGCTCGATGTAGCCCTGCACCGTCGTCAAGGGGGTGCGCAGGTCGTGCGATACGGTGGAGACAAATTCCGACTTGAGGCGATCCAGCTCCTTCAAGTGCGTGATGTTCTGCATAATCACGACCCGGCCCACCTCCGCGATGGGCGTCAATTGGGCGTTGAAGATCCTGTCCTCCTCCAACTCCACCTCGGCGTGGGACATTTCACCTTCGCCGCTGGCCTGCTCCTCATCCGCCCCATTCTCTGAGAAAAGATCCAGGAGGCCGGTGTTATCGATGTACTCCTCCAGGGGATGCCCGACGGCCTCATCAGGCAGATCGAAAAGCAGAGCGGCCGTGTTGCTCCACAACAGCAGCCGATTCTCCATATCGGTCACCAAGATCGCCTCGGCGGCGTGCTCCAGGATGGCTCGTAGGCGGGATTTTTCCGCCTCGACGGCGCTGAATAAGCGGGCGTTCTCCAGCGCGATGGCGGCGAAGTCGGCAATCGAGGAGAGGATGAAGAGTTGATTTTCCGTGAATGCCTTCGATTGCTTCCGATTGACCACGCCCAGAACGCCGATCTCGCCTCGACCTGGGGCCTGGAGAGGCACGTAGAGCAACGACCGCACCAAGTAGCCGGTCGCGATCTGAGTCTGGCGCTGCAACATCGCGGGCCGCCCGGAGTTAATCACCTGCCAGGCGACGCTATCCGATGCCTCACGGTGAAACCGCTGCACAAACTCCTCGCTCATATTTTTGGAGGCGCGCAGGTAGAGCTTATCCTCCTCTTTCAGAAGGATGAAACCCTCCTCCGCGCGGGTCAAATTCAGTGCGGTGCCCAAAATCCGCTGCAACACCTCGTCGGAATCTAACGAGGCGATGACCGATTTACCCACGGTGTAGAGCGTGTTGATCTCCTGCAAGCGTTGATTGAGACGCTCGTTGACCTGCGCGAGGTTTTTCTTCAATGGTTGGTGCTCCGCCACGTGAAGCCCGTGCGTGAATAACTGAGTCGCTCTTGAACGATCCTGAGCAGTCGAAAAAGGATATTTGAGCATCGCCAGTGGGTGCAGCGGCAGCAGAGCGTTGACCAACGAGAGCGAGGGGGACGTGTGCATCATCACGATGACGGGGAGCGCACCGGCGGCCCAGCTTCCCCCCAAGCTCTCAATCGCCTGGTATGTCTTATGCTGAGGCAGAACAAGGACGATCAGCGATAACTCCTTCAACTGCACACTGTCGCCCAAATCGACAAAAGGCGAACGCGACATCGCGCTGACGCCCTCTGGCAATAAATCTACCAAATCCTGGAATATATCGTGCTCTTCATTCAAGATCAAAACTTGCGCTTGCTGCATGGCCATCCCTCTCCTTCATTAATGTCCGTAATGTCCGTAATGTCCGTCCCCCAGTCATGCTGGATCGGCCGGTTGATGTAAGCAGAACTCCAATCCTTATCATAGCGTAATTAGAGCAGCATGCAAACGTTAAGGGGTTTGCGGAAGCATTTTGAATTTGATCGCGTAGGGGTGAGCCGCGCTTTACATCTTCGCAATCTGGATTACAGTTGGGGTGTAAGGTTTGGAGACACGCTCCCTGAGTCGTTACCCTGGAGAACTATCTATGAAACGAATAGGCAAGAGTTTTCGTATTATCATCGGCGTACTATTGATCGCGCTCTTCATCGGGCCGTTTCTGGCGCCGGTGCCGCCCCTGGAGGATACGGCGCCGCCGCAGTCATTGGCCGATCCCGACAGCCGCTTTGTGGAGGTCAACGATGTGACGCTCCATTACAAGGCGCGGGGCGCAGGCGAGCCGGCGATGGTGTTGCTGCACAGCTTTGGCGCCAGCACCTACTCCTGGCACGCAGTGATGGTGCCGCTGGCCGAGGAGCGGCGCGTCGTCGCCTTCGACCGCCCCGCCTTCGGCCTGACGGAGCGCCCGCTGCCCAATCGCGATAACTGGCCCGGCTACAATCCCTACGAGATCGACGCGCAGGTGGAGTTGACCGTCGGGCTGATGGACGCGCTGGAGCTGGACGCGGCGGTGTTGGTGGGCAACTCGGCGGGCGGCTCCGTGGCGATGGCGACGGCGCTGGCCCACCCGGATCGGGTCGCCGCGCTGATTTTGGTCGATCCGGCGATCTATACCGGCGGCGGGACGCCCGCCATCGTCCGCCCGCTGCTGAACACGCCGCAGATGCGCCGCCTCGGCCCGCTGATCGCGCGCCGCATCCGCGACTGGGGCCGCGATTTCGGACGCTCCGCCTGGCACGATCCTACAAAGATGCCGGCGGATTACTGGGAGAATTACGAGCGCCCGCTGCAGGCGCAAAACTGGGATCGCGCCCTGTGGGAGTTGACGCGGGCCAGCCGCCGCATCGACTTCCCCGCGCGCTTCGATGAACTAACAATGCCAATCTTAGTCATCACCGGCGACGACGACCGCATTGTCCCCACCGAGGATAGCATCCGCCTGGCGGGCGAGTTGCCCACAGCCGACCTGGCCGTCATGCCCAACTGCGGCCACGTCCCCCACGAGGAATGCCCTGCGGCATTCTTGTCAGCGGTCGCGTCGTTCTGGGAAGAAGAGATCAGCACTCCATAACACAAGCAATTTACCCATGTAGGTTGGAATGGCATTCCGACCCCTTGCCAGATTACCAATCCAACCTACGTTTCCAAGGAGGAAAACCAATGAAACTCTTAATTCGATGGGCTATTACGGCCATTTCACTCTTTGTGGCGGCCTGGCTGCTGCCGGGCATTTACGTCAGCGATGGCGGCGGCTGGGCCGTCTACGCCGCGATGGCCATTATTCTGGGGCTGGTCAACGCCTTCATCCGCCCGATTCTGACGTTGCTCACCTGCCCCCTCATCCTGCTCACCTTGGGCCTTTTCACGCTCGTCATCAACGCGCTGACGCTGCTCCTCGCCTCGTCCCTCGCCCAGAACATCTTCAATGTCGGCTTCATAGTCCGGGGATTCTGGCCCGCCTTCTGGGGATCGATCATCGTCAGCATCGTCAGCGTCCTGCTCAGCACCTTCGTCCGCGAGGATGACGACGAGGATACGTGGCGCTAAGGAAATCCGTTATCTTGTCAAGCCTCCTGGGTGTGCTATGATGCGAGTACCTGTTGAATCGTAACGTCGCATCCAATGCAACCCAGGCAACCCAGGCAACCCAGGCAACCAAGGAGGTTCGCATGTCCTTAGATATTCGAAGGATCACGGTGACGGCCTTGATGGCCGCGCTGATCTTCGTGCTGACCGTAGTGCCGCGCGTTCCTACGCCCGTCGGCGGCTACATCCACCTGGGCGACGCGGGCGTCAACTTCGCCGCCTTCGCCTTCGGCCCATGGGTGGCGCTCTTCTCCGGCGGCGTCGGCACGGCGCTGGCGGATCTGATGGGCTATCCGCAATGGGCCATCTTCTCGCTCATCGTCCATGGATTGCAGGGGCTGGCCATCGGCTGGATCGCGCAGAAGGAACTGAATGTGTGGCGCGGCGCCCTCGCGGTGATCGCGGGGACGGCCATCGTCGTCGTGGGCTACTTCATCGCCGAGATCTTGGTAGGGAGCGCGGTTGCAATCTCAGAGATCCTCCCCAACACCATCCAGGGCGTCAGCGGCGGCTTGATCGGCATCCAGCTCTACCTAGCCGTCCGCAAGGCCTATCCCCCGCTCCTGCGCTACCACCACTCTTCATCTTAAAGCATCAAGCAGATTGGAAGCCCCAATCCACCAATTTGATTACGTCTGTTATTCTGTCCATTTGTTGTTTTGAAGTTTTGTTGCTTTGCTCTAGTATATCGACACGGAGGAGGCTGCCAACGCCTCCTCCGTAGTTTTTGGAATACAGATCGAAACAGCACAGGCGCGAATTCGCAATTCATCATTCATCATTCGCAATTTTTAAACAAACCTATGACAAAGATCGATTTTAATCACGTGACCTTTGCCTATCCGCCGCTGACGCCCAAAGACGCAAAATCCAGCGCGACGCCTGTCTTCCAAGACGCCGTGCTGCGCGCCGAGGGCGACGAGGTTATCGCGGTGATGGGCGCGACGGGCAGCGGCAAGAGCACGCTCTGCTACCTGCTCGCCGGGCTGGCCCCGCGCTACACCGGCGGCGATCTCAAAGGGCGCGTGCGCGTCGCCGGGCGCGACGTCGCCGCGACCGCCCCGCCGCCGGGCGCCATCGGCCTGCTCTTCCAGGACGCCGCCGCGCAGTCGTTCAACACCCAGGTCGAGTACGAAATCGCCTGGGGGCTGGAGGCGATGGGCCTGACGCCCGAGCAGATCGGCGCGCGGGTGACGCAGGCCTTGGCGCGCTTTGGGCTGACCCAGGCGCGCCAGCGCCCGCCGTGGGCGCTCTCCGGCGGCCAGCAGAAGCGCTTGGCGTTGGCCGCGCTCTGGGCGATGCGCCCGCGCGTCCTCCTCTTGGATGAGCCGCTCGGCGGCCTCGATCCCGCCGGGCGCACCGAGGTCATCACCGCGCTCGAGGATCTGCGCGCGGGCGGCACGACGCTGCTGCTGACCACGCTGCACGAGCAGGCGGCGCGCCTGGCCGACAAGATCGCGCTGTTGGAGGATCACGCCGTGACGCCGCCACAACCCACCGCCGAGGTGTTGGCGCAGACCGAGCGCCTGGTCGCGGCCGGAATCGCCTATCCGCCCGACCGCTGGCCCGATCTCACGCCCTCGGCAAGCGACAACAGCGCGACCACGCCCGCCATCGAGGTGCGCGATCTCCACTTCCGTTATCCAGATGGGCCGCCGGTGCTCCACGGCGTGACGATGACCATTCCCCAGGGCGAGTTCGTGGCGCTCATCGGGCCGAACGGCGCGGGGAAGAGCACGTTGGTGCGCCATCTCAACGGGCTGCTGCGGCCCACCGGCGGCGAGGTGCGCCTCCACGGGCGCGCGACGGCCCAGCGCGCGACCGGCGAGCTGGCCCGCGAGGTGAGCTTCCTCTTCCAGCGCCCGGAGCGCCAAATCTTCGGCACGACGGTGCGCGAGGAGATCGCCTACGGCCCGCGCCGCCTCCATCTACGCGATGTGGACGCGCGCGTGGCGCGGGCGCTGGCGCGCTTCGACCTCACGCCGGTGGCGGAGATGCCGCCCGCCATCCTCAGCTACGGCGTGCAGCGCACCGTGACGCTGGCCGCGCTGGCCGCGCTGGAGACGCCCATCCTGGTGCTGGACGAGCCGACGGTCGGGCTGGATGGGCGCGGGTGGGCGCAGTTGTTGGCGTGGCTGGCCGAGCGCCGCGCCGAGGGCGTCACGCTGATCATCGTCACCCACGAGATGGCGCTGGCCGCCCGCGCCGACCGGGTGATCGCGATGGCGGACGGCGAGATCCGCGCCGCTGGCCCGCCGGAGGAGATTTTGGCATGAGCGTCGTCTTCGATCTCTACGCGCCGGGCAACTCGTGGCTCCACCGGCTTGATCCGCGCATCAAGCTGTGGGCGGCGGCGTTGGGCAGCGCGTTGGCCTTCCTGCTGCCGGAGATCGGGCCCCAGGCGCTAATGCTGCTCACCGTCCATGGGCTGCTGCTCAGCGCGCGCGTGCCGTGGCGCTCGCTGCGGTGGCTCTGGCGGCAGATGGCGATGCTCATCGTCTTGATCCTGCTCCTCCAGCCCTTCTTCCATCCGGCGGGCGCGACGCTGTTCGCGCTCGGCCCGCTCCGCCTCACCGTGGGCGGGATCACGCTGGCGCTGCGACTCGTGCTGCGCGCCGTCAACATCGCCTTTTTCATCGGCGGCCTGCTCTTCACCACCGAGCAGCGCGCGCTGGTCCAAGCCTTTGTGCGGATCGGGCTGCCCTATCATTGGGGGCTGACGCTGAGCCTCACGCTGCGCTTCCTGCCGGCCATCCAGGATCTCTTCGTGGCCGTGCGGGATGCGCAAGCCGCGCGGGGCTGGGTCGCCGAGGGGTCGTTTATCCGGCGGCTGCGCGACCATCTGCCGGTGCTGATCGCCGTTATCATCGGCACGCTGCGGCTCAGCGATCAACTCACGCTGGCGCTGGCGGCGCGCGGCCTGGGCGCCGAGAATCACCCCCCAACCCGCACGACGTGGCATCCCCTAGAGATGCAGCGCAGCGACTGGATTGCGCTCGTGGGGATCACGGGGATTTTTATCGGGCTGGTGGGATTGAAAGCTTCCGGGAAGCTACCAACATGCTGGTAAACGAAACCCAGGATGAAATCGAGACGTTTTTCAAATTGCGGCTCAGCTTCCCGGAAGCTAAAGAATTGCTCCCAATACCTTCTTATGTTATACTCCCTTCACAATCCAAAGCGAAGGTGTAAAGTGCAGATAGGAAGGAAAAGAGACAACCGAGATTATGAAGCTTAAAACGCTCCTGATTTACAACCCGACCGCCGGGCCGTGGAAGATGACGCGCGCGCTCAAACGGCTGGCGGCCTCCCTGAATCACGGGCGGTGGAGCGTTGAGTTAGTGGAGACGGATCAATCGGGCGACGCGATGAGCTACGCCCACCAGGCGGCGCGCAGCGGCCACGATATTGTCCTGGTCGCAGGCGGGGATGGCACCATCAACGAGGTCGTCAACGGTGTGTGCAATACCGCGACGAGCATGGGCATCGTGCCGATGGGAACGGGCAACATCTTGGCCCACCAGCTTCGGATGCCGATTCTCAACCTGACCACGCCCTATGCGCTCAAAGAAGTGGTCGGCGCTTTGGAGCAGAGCCGCGTCCAATGCGTTGACGCCGGACGCCTAGATGAGCGCTATTTCATCTGCTGGGCCGGCATCGGCCTTGATGCGGAGGTCACGGCCCAGATGGAGCCGCGTCCGCGTTACGCCAAGCGCCTCCGCGCGCTCCCCTACATCATTGCGGCCTTCACCGTCGCCTCCGAGTTCAAGGGCGTGCGCACCGAGATTGATCTCGAAGGGAGCCGGATTCACACCCGCACGCTGATGGTCTTGGCGAGCAACATCCAACTCTACGCCAGCTTCTTCAGCGTGGCCCGGCACGCTCAGATGGATGACGGCCTGTTGGATATTTTCGTCTTCAAGGGTTTGGGGCTGGGCTACGCGCTCGAACACGTGGTCAAGCTCTATCAGGGTCGCCACTTCAGCGATCCCAGGATCATCCACGCGCTGGCGCCCAAGATGCACGTCGAGACCAGCCCGGAGACGGCGGTGCATTTGGATGGCGATCCCTACGGGCACACGCCGGCCAACATCACCTTAGCGCCGGGCGCTGTCCGCCTGCTCGTCCCGCCGCAAGCGCCCGCGAGTCTATTTAGCCAACCACCAGAGCAAACGTTATGATCGATACCCACACACATTCGACCTTTTCCCCCGACGCCACTGCATCGATGGCCGAGATGGCCGCCGGCGCAGCGCGCATCGGCCTGGAGGGCCTCGCGTTCACGGACCACGTGGAATGGGCGCCGGAGGACGAGGCCTACGAATTCCTGGCGCCCGCCGCCTACTTCGCGGAGTTGACAACGCTGCGCGAGCGCTACGCGGGCCAACTCGCGCTGCTGGCCGGCATCGAAGTGGGCAATCCCCACGAATTCCCGGCGGAAGCAGCGGCCTTCGTGCAGGCGCACCCCTGGGACATCGTGCTCGGCTCAATCCACTGGATCGATCACCAGCCAGGCTGGTACGCCTCCACGTATAGGGATATGGGCGGATTGGAAGCTGCCTACGCGCAGTACTTCGTCGATCTGGCGGCCTTGGCAGCGCACGGCGCGTTCGATGTGCTGGCCCACTTCGATATGGTGCGCCGCGATTCGTGGGCGCTCTTTGAGGAGGTGCTGCCGCTCGAGCCGTATGCCGATCAGATCGAGGCCATCCTGCGCCGCCTCATCGAGCGCGGCAAGGGCCTGGAGATCAACACCTCCGGCCTGCGGAAGGGGATGGCGACGCCGCAGCCGGACTTGACGGTCCTGAAGTGGTATCGCGAGCTGGGCGGCGAGATTCTGGTCTTCGGCTCCGACGCGCATCGCCCGGAGGACATCGCGCGGCCCTTTGATCATGCGCGCGAGTTGGCCTTGGCCGCCGGATTCACGCGCCTGGCCCGCTACGAGCGCCGGCAGGTCGTGGGATGGGATACGCTATGATTACACGGAGATTCACAAAGAAGGCACAGAGATACACAGAGAAAAATTTGAAATACATCGTAGTTTAGGACCAGGGTTACTGGAATCAGCCTATGAGACTTGTCTGAGTTATGAACTACAGCAACGCGATCTCAAATTTGAGCGGCAAAAACCTCTTCCTTTGGTCTACAAAGAAATTCGCCTGGATCACGGATACCGGGTAGACTTGCTGGTAGAGCGGAAAATAGTTGTGGAGCTTAAAGTCGTAGATCGCGTCGCGCCGGTTCACGAAGCTCAAGTGCTCTCCTACCTAAGATTTTCAGGATGTAAAATCGGCTTGCTGTTAAATTTCAATGTCAAACTGCTCAAAGACGGTATTCACCGCTTTATTCTGTGATTTCTCTGTGTAGCTCCGTGTTTTCTCTGTGCATCTCTGTGTAAATAAAATAGGTCTAAATCATCTAGCGAGGAAGAGAGTATGCTGCAACCAGAAGAGAAATTCGAGCGTTGTCGATGGCCGGATCTGGACGACCCCTATAGCACGGCGCTGCGCCAAGCCACGCGCTTCATCTTAGAACAATTCGAGGACACGTTGGGCATCATCATCAGCGGGACGATCCTGCGCGGACAACCCGATCCCTCCAGCGATCTGGATATTTACGTCATCCGCCAGCAGCCCAAGCGCCAGCGCATCCAGCGCTTCTTCAACGCCGTGCCCGCCGAGATCTTCGTCAATCCGGTCTCCAAGGTGTTAGACTACTTCGACCAGGAGCGCCAGGCCGGACGCCCGATCACGGCGCACATGTTGGCGACCGGCCACACCATCTTGGATTTGGACCCCGTCCTGGCCGATCTCCGCGAGCTTTCCGAGCAGATCCTCTCCGAGCCGCCTGATCTCAGCGCGGAGCAGCTGACGACGGCGCGGTATTTGGCCGCGACGCGCTACGAGGACGCCTTAGACATCGCCGCCGACCGCCCGGCCACCGCGACGATGATCCTGAGCATGGCCGTGCGCGGGATGATCAAATATTACTTCCTGAAGGCGAATCGCTATCTCCCCCGCGACAAGGATCTGCTGTTGGCCTTGAGCGAGTTCAATCCCAAGCTGAGTAATCTCACGCGCGAATTCTACACCAGCTCCGATCTCGACGAGCGGCTGCACTTGGCCGAGCAGATCGCCGATCAGACCATCGAGACCCACGGTTTCTTCGAGTGGACATCGAAGTTGCAGTTAGTTGAGTAGTCGAATAGTCAGGTAGTCATTTAGTCACGTAGTCACGTAGTCCGATAGTCATCAACAATAAGACTACAAGACTACCCGGACTACCCGACTAAAACGTGATAAACGACCCTACCACTGCCCGGCGAAATTGGGCACAATAGAACCGAGGTATTATGAACCAACCCTTGATGACCATAGTTATGCCCGCCTATAACGAGGCGCATCGGCTGCCCATCACCCTGCCCCGCGTGATCGATTTCATCACCGCGCGGCCCGAACCGCTGGACATCATCGTGGTGA